>NZ_JBSGAH010000007.1:0-353143 GCF_053600675.1 Streptomyces sp. NPDC005004 | reverse complement strand
GGTGAGGGCAAGAAGATCATCCTCGCGCTGGACACGGTGAAGTCCCTGGCGGACGAGGAGATGAAGGTCGTCGTGGACCCCGAGAAGGGTGTCCAGAAGATCACGAAGCTGATGGACCCGGCCGAGGCCACCGGTGAGTACATCGGTGTCACCCTCATCGAGGGCGACGCCGCCGAGGAGCTGGCCGACGCCCTGCGCGTGACCTTCGAGCGCGACCCGCAGCTGTACTACGAGGACGGCTACCAGGAGCTGGTCAACCGCGGCTTCAAGATCGACGTCGCTCCGATCGGCGAGGTCTCCTGGGTCGAGATCGACAACCACGACGACCTCGCGCGCGGGCGGGAGATCGCGTGCCGATACTGACGCGACTCATCCCCTCGCCGGTGGTCGTGGACATCCGCCCGGGTGCCCTCTCCGACCTGGCGAGCATCCTCGCCGACCAGCGCATCTCGCACTCCGGCCGCCTCGCCGTCGCCGTCAGCGGCGGCTCCGGCGCCCGGCTGCGCGAGCGCGTCGCGCCGTCCCTGCCGGGTGCCACCTGGTACGAGGTCGGCGGCGGCACGCTGGACGACGCCGTGCGCCTGGCCGACGAGATGAAGTCCGGCCGGTACGACGCGGTGGTCGGCCTCGGCGGCGGGAAGGTCATCGACTGCGCCAAGTACGCGGCGGCCCGTATCGGTCTGCCGCTGGTCGCGGTCGCCACCAACCTCTCTCACGACGGCATCTGCTCGCCCGTGTCCATCCTGGACAACGACGCGGGCCGGGGCTCCTACGGTGTGCCCACGCCCATCGCGCTGCTCATCGACCTCGACGTGATCCGTGAGACGCCGGTGCGCTTCGTGCGCTCGGGCATCGGGGACGCCGTGTCGAACATCTCGGCGGTCGCGGACTGGGAGCTGGCCAACCGGGTCAACGGCGAGAAGATCGACGGTCTCGCCGCCGCCATGGCCCGCCAGGCCGGCGAGGCCGTGCTGCGCCACCCCGGCACCTGCACGGACGACGGCTTCCTCACCGTGCTCTCCGAGGGTCTGGTGCTCTCCGGCATCGCCATGTCGATCGCCGGTCACACCCGGCCGTCCTCCGGCGCCTGCCACGAGATCAGCCACGCGCTCGACCTGCTCTACCCCAAGCGCGCGGCGAGCCACGGCGAGCAGGTCGGCCTCGGCGCGGCCTTCGCCATGCATCTGCGCGGCGACCACGAGGGCTCGTTCCTCATGGCGGCCTCGCTGCGCCGGCACGGGCTGCCGGTGCTGGCCGAGGACATCGGGTTCAGCGAGGACGAGTTCGTCCGGGCCGTGGAGTTCGCGCCGGAGACCCGGCCGGGCCGCTACACGATCCTGGAGCACCTGGAGCTGTCCCCGGACGGAATCCGGAAGGCGTACGCGGACTACGCGGCCACGCTGACCGGCTGACCAGGGCCCGGTTTGACCCCTGTGGGGCCTGCCCGTACCCTTGACTGTCGGCGTGTCTGAACACGCCACATCCCCGTAAACCTTTTTCCCTCCCGGTCACACCCGGTGTGGCCGGGAGAGGTCGTCCATGGTGTTTTACCGGTGCGGCTGGCCTGCGGGGGTGCCGTACTTCGAGCGAAAGTGAGATCCGCGTGTACGCCATCGTGCGCAGCGGTGGTCGCCAGCACAAGGTTGCTGTCGGCGACATCGTTGAGGTTGACAAGATTTCCACTGCCAATGTTGGCGACACGGTCGAGCTCTCGACCCTGCTCGTTGTCGACGGCGACTCCGTGACCAGCGACCCGTGGGTGCTGGCCGGCATCAAGGTCCAGGCCGAGGTCGTGGACCACCACAAGGGCCAGAAGATCGACATTCTGCGCTACAAGAACAAGACCGGCTACCGCCGTCGTCAGGGCCACCGCCAGCAGTACACGGCGATCAAGGTCACTGAGATCCCCACGGCTGCGAAGTAAGGGACTGAGAACAGATGGCACACAAGAAGGGCGCATCGTCCACCCGGAACGGTCGCGACTCCAACGCCCAGCGGCTCGGCGTGAAGCGCTTCGGCGGTCAGGTCGTCAGCGCGGGTGAGATCCTGGTCCGCCAGCGCGGCACCCACTTCCACCCGGGCACCGGCGTCGGCCGTGGCGGCGACGACACGCTGTTCGCGCTGCAGCCCGGCGCCGTGGAGTTCGGCAAGAGCCGCGGCCGCAAGGTCGTGAACATCGTTCCGGTCGCCTGAATCCTCTGATTCACGGCCGCGACCGAACATTTCGCGCGAGGCGGACCTCACTTCCCGGTCGGGAAGGCAGGTCCGCCTTTCGCGTGTTGACATAGGTAATACCCGCACTTTTCTGGAGGCACCCACCATGACCACCTTCGTGGACCGCGTCGAACTGCACGTCGCCGCGGGTAACGGAGGCCACGGCTGTGCCTCCGTCCACCGTGAGAAGTTCAAGCCGCTCGGCGGCCCGGACGGCGGCAACGGCGGCCGGGGCGGCGACGTCATCCTCACCGTCGACCAGTCCGTGACCACGCTGCTCGACTACCACCACTCCCCGCACCGCAAGGCCACCAACGGCAAGCCCGGCGAGGGCGGCAACCGCTCCGGCAAGGACGGCCAGGACCTGGTCCTGCCGGTCCCGGACGGCACCGTCGTGCTGGACAAGGCGGGCAACGTCCTCGCCGACCTGGTCGGCCACGGCACCTCCTACGTGGCCGCGCAGGGCGGCCGGGGCGGCCTCGGCAACGCCGCGCTCGCCAGCGCCCGCCGCAAGGCCCCCGGCTTTGCGCTCCTCGGTGAGCCCGGTGACCTCCAGGACGTGGTCCTGGAGCTCAAGACCGTCGCCGACGTGGCCCTGGTGGGGTACCCGAGCGCGGGCAAGTCCTCGCTGATCTCCGTGCTCAGCGCGGCCAAGCCGAAGATCGCGGACTACCCCTTCACCACCCTCGTCCCCAACCTCGGTGTGGTGACGGCCGGTTCGACCGTCTACACCATCGCCGACGTGCCCGGTCTGATCCCGGGCGCCAGCCAGGGCAAGGGCCTGGGCCTGGAGTTCCTGCGCCACGTGGAGCGCTGCAGCGTCCTGGTGCACGTCCTGGACACCGCGACCCTGGAGTCCGAGCGCGACCCGCTGTCCGACCTCGACATCATCGAGGAGGAACTGCGGCAGTACGGCGGCCTCGACAACCGTCCGCGCATCGTCGTCCTGAACAAGGTGGACGTGCCCGACGGCAAGGACCTCGCCGAGATGGTCCGCCCCGATCTGGAGGCGCGCGGCTACCGCGTCCTCGAGGTGTCGGCGGTCGCCCACATCGGCCTGAAGGAACTGACGTACGCCCTCGGTGACATCGTCGCCCAGGCGCGTGCCGCCAAGCCCAAGGAAGAGGCCACGCGCATCGTCATCCGGCCCAAGGCCGTGGACGACGCGGGCTTCACGGTCACCCGCGAGGAGATCGAGGGCGAGCCGCTGTTCCGCGTGCGCGGCGAGAAGCCCGAGCGCTGGGTCCGCCAGACCGACTTCAACAACGACGAGGCCGTCGGCTACCTCGCCGACCGGCTCAACCGCCTCGGTGTCGAGGACCGGCTGATGAAGGCGGGCGCCCGCTCCGGCGACGGCGTCGCGATCGGACCCGAGGACAACGCGGTCGTCTTCGACTGGGAGCCCTCGGTCACCGCCGGCGCCGAGATGCTCGGCCGCCGCGGCGAGGACCACCGCTTCGAGGCCCCGCGCCCCGCCACCCAGCGCCGCCGCGACAAGCAGGCCGAACGGGACGAGGCAGAGCGGGAGTTCAACGACTTCGACGCGTTCTAGAGGTCGGGGAGACACCGCCCCGGGTCCTGCCAGGCAGGCTTCGGGCACCCGTTGCCGGACGTTCCCGGCCGTCCTCCCGGGCTGTCGGACTCGATTTTCCGTCTCCGATGGGCGAGTCTGGCGTGCACGGGAGGACGTTCGAGGAGGCATGGGGATGAGCTGGCTGATCACGGGCGGTGCCGGATACATCGGTGCTCATGTGGTGCGCGCCATGACGGCGGGCGGCGAGGACGTGGTCGTGTACGACGACCTGTCCACCGGCAGCGCGGACCGGGTGCCCTCCGGCGTACCGCTGGTGGTGGGCAGCGTGCTCGACGGCGGTCTGCTGCAGCGCGCGATCCGCGAGCACGGTGTCACCGGCGTCGTGCACATCGCGGCCCGCAAACAGGTCGGCGAGTCGGTCGAACGCCCTCTGTACTACTACCGGGAGAACGTCACCGGGCTCCAGACCCTGCTGGACGCGATGACGGCGACCGGCGTCGACCGCGTCGTCTTCTCCTCCTCGGCCGCCGTCTACGGTATGCCCGACGTGGACCTCGTCACCGAGGACACACCCTGCGTCCCGATGAGCCCCTACGGCGAGACCAAGCTGGTGGGGGAGTGGCTGATCGCGGCCGCCGCCCGAGCCCACGGTCTGCGCGCCGTCAGCCTGCGCTACTTCAACGTGGCCGGAGCCGCGGCCCCCGAGCTGGCCGACACGGGCGTCTTCAACCTCGTCCCCATGGTGTTCGAGCGCCTGGAGGAGGCCGAGGCGCCCCGGATCTTCGGCGACGACTACGCCACCCCGGACGGCACCTGCGTGCGCGACTACATCCACGTCCAGGACATCGCCTCCGCCCACCAGGCCGCCGCCGTACGGCTGCGCGAGGCTCCGGCGGGCACCTCGCTGGTCCTCAACATCGGCCGGGGCGAGGGCAGTTCGGTGCGCGAGATGGTCGACCGCATCCTCAAGACCACCGGCCACGAGGACGTCGTCCCCGAGGTCACCCCGCGCCGCCCCGGCGACCCGGCGCGGGTCGTCGCGGCGGCCGACCGCATCCGCGCGGAGCTGGGCTGGAGCGCGCGGTTCGGTCTGGACGACATGATCGAGTCGGCCTGGGGCGGCTGGCGCCACCGGCACCCCCGCGACTGACAGGGGCGGAACCCGGGGGCTTCAGCCCTTGAGGTCGGCCTTGTCGCCCATCACCACGACCGGGTGCTGCTTCGGGTCCAGCGTGCGCAGCAGGTACTCCATGTCCGCCTTGGGCTGGCTCACGCACGCCGAGGTGCCGCTGCCGTGGTCCATGTGCAGCCAGATACTGCCGCCCTTGGTCTGGCCCTCGGGCCGCGTCGGGTCGTTGGGCGGGGTGCCCTTGACCCGGTTGTAGTCGATGGCGATGACGTAGTCGAAGTCGTGCCAGTACGACTTCTTCCAGTAGTGCGGGGCCTGGAAGGCGGCGGAGCGGGTGTACGGCAGCTTCGTGCCGGGCGAGGCGAGGACGCCGCCCGCGTCGCTCAGCGTGAAGACGCCCACGGGGCTGCGCTTGTCGCCCTCGTGATGGTCCGTCGTCCAGCCCTTGCGCCCGTTGTGGGCGGACCAGGTGCGCTGCTGCTTCCAGACGGAGCCCGTCTTCTCGTAGAGCGCCACGGTCGAGTCGGCGGAGTCCTTGCCGTCGCCGTACACCGCGACGACCTGCCGCGAGTTCCGCGGCACCCGCTTCCACAGCCGGTCCCCGACGTCCGGGACGCGCTTGAGCGGCGCGGAGTGCGGCTTGGCGTCCGCCTTCCCGCCCTGCCCCTTCGGGGTGGCCGGGTGACCCGAACCCCCGCAAGCCGTCAGACACACCGTCAGCAGGGCGACCCCCGTCGCACCCGCCATCACCCGCACCGAACCGCCGTTTCGCATGGGCTCCATGGTCGCAGACCGTGACCCGCAGGCGGCGTCAGGGTGTTCGGAAGGACCCGGACGAGTTCGCCCGCGGGCCGTCTCGTGAGCGCGTCCGCGTGCTGGACGGGTGCGCGGGCGGTCACCCGCTTCGCGTAGATTGCGAGCGGGACCGCAGGGCGCGCGAGGGGACAGAGGGCAAGGTGGCAAGCGCAAGGCAGGCCGTGGGCGAGGCCCGCAGGATCGTCGTCAAGGTGGGCTCCTCCTCGCTGACCACCGCAGCGGGCGGACTGGACGCCGACCGGGTGGACGCGCTGGTGGACGTGCTCGCCAAGTTCCGCGCCCCGGGCGCGGACGGAACCCCGCGCGAGGTCGTCCTCGTCTCCTCCGGTGCCATCGCCGCGGGGCTCGCCCCGCTGGGGCTGCCCCGCCGCCCCCGCGACCTGGCCCGCCAGCAGGCCGCCGCCAGCGTCGGCCAGGGCCTGCTCGTCGCCCGCTACACCGCCTCCTTCGCCCGGTACGGCGTCCGAGTCGGCCAGGTCCTGCTCACCAGCGACGACATGAGCCGCCGCAGCCACCACCGCAACGCCTCGCGCACCCTCGACAAGCTCCTCGCGATGGGCGCGTTCCCGATCGTCAACGAGAACGACACCGTCGCCACCGACGAGATCCGCTTCGGCGACAACGACCGCCTCGCCGCCCTCGTCGCCCACCTCGTCCGCGCCGACCTGCTGGTCCTCCTCTCCGACGTGGACGGCGTCTACGACGGCGACCCCGGCAGGCCCGGCACCTCCCGGATCGCGGAGGTGCGCTCCCCGGCCGACCTCGCGGAGGTCGAGATCGGCAGCGCGGGCAAGGCGGGCGTCGGCACCGGCGGCATGGCCACCAAGGTCGAGGCCGCCCGCATCGCCGCCGCCGCGGGCATCCCGGTCGTGCTGACCAGCGCCGTCCACGCCGCCGAGGCCCTGACCGGGGGCGACACCGGCACCTGGTTCCACCCCACCGGCAAGCGCTCCGCCGACCGGCTGCTCTGGCTCCAGCACGCCTCCACCCCGCAGGGCTCCCTCACCCTGGACGACGGCGCCGTCCGCGCGGTCGTCCAGGGGCGCAAGTCGCTGCTGCCCGCCGGGATCGCCGCCGTGGAGGGCGAGTTCGGCGCGGGCGACCCCGTCGAGCTGCGCGACACCGCCGGACGGGCCGTCGCGCGGGGCATCGTCAACTTCGACGCCAAGGAGCTGCCCCGGCTGCTCGGACGTTCGACCCGCGAGCTGGCACGCGAGCTGGGCCCGGCGTACGAACGCGAGGTCGTGCACCGGGACGACCTGGTACTGCTGCACGTGTGACCCCCGGGGAACCGCGCGTAAAGCGGGTCACAAGGACCGCCCCCGGTGGGGGACGTTCCGCAAAACCGCCACGCGGAGCCCTCGGGCCTGCTCAACTTTGTCTCGGGGACATGTTGAAGGGACACGTTCCGTCAAGGGGCCATGCGTGAAGGAGGCCGTCGTGAGACGAGTCCGTCCTGGGGCGGCGTCCCGTGGTGCTCTGACGAGCGTCGCGGCCGGGGACGCCTACGAGGAGCCCAAGGACCTGCCCCGCCTGTGGCACGTCACCCTCAGCGTCTCCGGGGAGTGCGTCCCCGTGCAGGACCTCAGGCGCGCCCTGGAACAACTGGCCCACGACCACCCCTTCCTCCTGACCAGCCGGTACGCCGGTGACCACGCCGAGATCCGGTACTGGGAGGAGGCCCGCGACCTGCACGACGCGGCCGCCGTCGCGCTGCGTCTGTGGGGCGAGCACCGGCAGACCGCCGGGCTGCCGGCCTGGGAGATCGTCGGCCTGGAGGTCATCGACCGCGAGACCTACCACCAGCGCATCGCGGAGGGGTACGGCCCGGCGCCCGCGACCCCCGTGGGGGTGCACCCCTTCTGAGGACGGGCGGGGTGCCCCGCGGTGCGGGAGCGGCGGCGTCTCGGGTTGCGGAACAGGGCAAGCCGGGCGCCCCGCGCGCATTACCCTTCCTGCCATGACCACGCTCTCGCCGTACGACTCGATGTCCCCGGTCACCCGTGCCGCCTACCGGGCCAAGGCCGCCGCCGCCGACCTCGCCCCGCTCCCGCGCGCGGTGAAGGACGACGCGCTGCTCGCCGTCGCGGACGCCCTGGAGGTCCGCACGAGCGAGATCGTCGAGGCCAATGCCAAGGACGTGGCCAAGGCCAGGGAGAACGGCACCAGCGAGGCCATCGTCGACCGCCTCACCCTCACCCCCGAGCGGGTCCGCGCCATCGCCGCCGACGTGCGCGACGTGGCGAAGCTGCCCGACCCGGTCGGCGAGGTCGTGCGCGGCTCCACGCTGCCCAACGGCATCGACCTGCGCCAGGTCCGCGTCCCGCTCGGCGTCGTCGGCATCATCTACGAGGCGCGCCCCAACGTCACCGTGGACGCCGCCGCGCTCTGCCTGAAGTCCGGCAACGCCGTCCTGCTGCGCGGCTCCGCCTCCGCCTACGAGTCGAACACCGCGCTCGTCCGGGTGATCCGGGACGCCGTCGGCGGCGCCGGGCTGCCCGCCGACGCCGTCCAGCTCGTGCCCGGCGAGGGCCGCGAGAGCGTGGGCGAGCTGATGCGCGCCCGGGGGCTCGTGGACGTGCTCATCCCGCGCGGCGGCGCCTCCCTGATCCGTACGGTCGTGAACGAGTCCACCGTCCCGGTGATCGAGACCGGCACCGGCAACTGCCACGTCTACGTCGACGCGCAGGCCGACATCGACACCGCGATCGACATCCTCGTCAACTCCAAGGCGCAGCGGCCCAGCGTCTGCAACGCCGCCGAGACCCTCCTGGTCCACCAGGACATCGCGGACGCCTTCCTGCCCCGCGCCCTGGACGCGCTGGCCGAGGCCGGGGTCACCGTCCACGCCGACCCGCGCGTGCTCGCCTTCGCCGAGGACTCCAAGGCCACCGTGGTCGAGGCCACCGCCGAGGACTGGGAGACCGAGTACCTCTCCTACGACATCGCCGCCGCCGTCGTCGACTCCCTCGACAAGGCCGTCGAGCACATCCGGCTGTGGTCCTCCGGCCACACCGAGGCGATCGTCACCACCTCGCAGCAGGCCGCGCGCAGGTTCACCCAACTGGTCGACTCCACCACCGTCGCCGTGAACGCCTCCACCCGGTTCACCGACGGCGGCCAGTTCGGCTTCGGTGCCGAGATCGGCATCTCCACCCAGAAACTGCACGCCCGCGGCCCCATGGGCCTCCCGGAGCTGACCAGCACCAAGTACATCGTCACCGGCGACGGACACGTGCGCGGCTGAGCCATCCGGAGTACGGCCGGAAACCGGTCCCGGGGCCGGACGAATTTCCGTACCGTCTGCCCAAATTGACCCCCCAGGTCTACTCTGGACCCGTGCCGGAGGACGTGGGGGGCATGCCGTTCCCGGACGGCTGGGAGCCCGACGACGACCACGACCGCGGAGCGACGGACGATGAGTTCGCCTCCGTGGTGTTCGACGAGGCCTTCGTACAGGCGGCCACCGTCCATGAGCCCAGCGCTGTCGAACGCCTGCTCGCCGCCGCCCAGGCCCGCGCCGAGGCATTCGAGGCGGAGGCCCGCCGCGCCCACGCCTCGGCCGAGCACTACGACGAGCTGTACGGCCCCGGGCACACCGGTTTCGGCCACGACGCGGAGGACGACCCGCGCGACGGCTACGCCCCCGGGGAGAGCCCCGGCTTCCTCGGCCCCTACGGCAAGCAGATCCGCTGGCACCGGCCCGTCGCCTGGGTGCTCGCCGTGGTGATGGGCGTCGGCATGGTGGCCCTGGCCTTCGCCGCGGTCTACCGGGGCGCCTCCTCCGGCACCCGCGACCAGGTGCCCGCCCCCGCCTCCAGCGGACTCGGCAGCGGAGCGGCCGACGTGCCGGTGCCGTCCGTCTCGGCCGACTACTCCCCGCCCGCCGTCTCCGCGGTCCCGAAGTCCCCCTGAGCGGCCACGACGCGAGTCACCCGCACCACCGTCGCGTGCCCGGCCGTCCCCCGCGCGGTTTTGATGAGCCCCTGTCAGAAGTTGTCGTGTACCGGCGCGTTTACGGGGGGCTCGCCCGACCTACCCTGAAAGTATGGGCGGGCCTGGAGACCCACCGGAGGGGACACCCGAGGGCAGCCCCTCAGGTGCCGAGGACGAGTACCGATCCGTCGTGTTCGACGAGTCGTTCGTCCGCGCTGCCCGGCTCCAGGAGTACTCCGCGCGCGAACGCATGACCGACCACGCCCCCGCCGTACGCCGCCGCAAGCCCCGCCACCGGCGGCTGGTCACCCGGCAGGCGCTGGCCCTCGTGGTGCTCCTCGCCATCGCCTTCGGCACCGCCCTCTACATGGGCGTCCGTCACCCGTACGGCTCACCGCAGGTCCGCAGATCCGCCGAATCGCTGCGGACGACCGTCGTCCCGCTCGCGCCCCGGGGCGAGGTCCCCGGCGCCGCCGACGCCCGCACCCTCTTCGAGCGCAGCCCCGCCGCCGGTTTCGTGAGCGGCATCGAGGGCGTCCCGCTGCCCGCCGTGCGGGCCACCTCGCACTTCTCGGAGAGCCAGGTCCAGGCCGCCCTCACCACCGTCCGGACCTACCTCGTGCGCTCCTCGCTCGACCCCGACGTGCTCGCCGGGCGCGCGGTCCGGCCCGTACGCGCCCTGCTCGACGCCGGCCAGCTCGGCCAGTTCGACCGCAGCGTGAACCGGCCCGCCCCGGACGGCAGGCACGCCGCCACCGGCTGGCTGATCCGCTTCGACCCGGCCCGCGCGGTACTGGCCGACGACCGGATCCGCGTCCTGGGCACCCTGCGTGCCGCCGAGACCGACCCGGCCACGCTGGAGATCACCTCCGACAGCACCTTCGTCTACGCCCTGCGCCCCCGGGGCTCCACCCACGCCCCGGCCCCGGTGTCCCTGTTCACCGTCCGGCGCGCGCTGACCTTCCGCTTCGACAGCGACAACCTGCGCGTGGGCCAGACCCGGCTGGTCTCCTCCAGCACGCAGGCGGGTCCGCTGTCCTGCGCCGAGGACACCTCGGCCCGCCTCCACCCGCTCCTCGCCGGCCAGACCGCCAGGCCCGGCGGACCCGCGGTCACCGACCCGTACACCGCCGCCACCCCGACGGCCCTGTGCGGAACCCTGTCGGACGCGGCCCAGCCGAAGCCGTGAGGGGCGGGAGCGCGGTGACGACTCAGGGCTGGTCCGGCGTCGCCTCCGGGTCGTCCGGGGTGCCCGGGGCGGCCTTTCCGTCCTTCGACGGCGGCGCGCTCGTGAAGCCGTTGAAGCCCCGGCGGACCCGTCCGCCGAGGTCGCCCGCGCCGCCCGCCAGATCCGAGACCAGTTTCATCAGCGGGTCCTTGGACGTCTTCACATCGCTCGCGTAGCTCGACGCCGACTCCCGGAAGGACTCCCGGACCCGCGCCTCCTTGTCGTCCTCACGGCGCGGGTAGTGGCCGTCCACGATGCGCTGGTAGTCGCGGGACTCGGCCCACCGCTTCAGCTCGGCGGCCCGCACCGTGGTGAACGGGTGCGAGCGGGGCAGCACGTTGAGGATCTTCAGCACGGAGTCCCGCAGGTCACCCCCGGCGTCGTACTCCTCCGCCTGCTCCAGGAACGCGTCCACGTTCATCTCGTGCAGATGGTTGCCGCCCGCGATCTTCATCAGACCCCGCATCGAGGCCCGCGGGTCCTGGCCCACCAGGAGCCCCGCCCGGTCCGCCGACAGCTCCGACTTGCGGAACCACTCCCGCAGCGCCGTCACCAGCGCCATGATCGCCAGATTGCCCAGCGGGATCCACGCGACCTTGACGGCCAGCGTCGTCAGGAACAGCAGGATCGTGCGGTACACCGCGTGCCCGGAGAGCGCGTGGCCCACCTCGTGCCCGACGACCGCCCGCATCTCCTCCTCGTCCAGCAGCTCGACCAGGCCCGTGGTCACCACGATGATCGGCTCGTCCAGACCGATGCATATCGCGTTCGGCTGCGGGTTCTGCGTGACGTACATCGGCGGGACCTTCTCCAGGTCCAGGATGTAACAGGCGTCGCGCAGCATGTCGTGCAGATGCGCGAACTGGCGGTCGGAGACCCGCACCGAGTCGGACAGGAACAGCAGCCTGAGGCTCCGCTCCGGCAGCAGCCCGCTCAGCGTCTTGAAGACGGTGTCGAACCCGCTCAGCCTGCGCAGCGCCACCAGCGCCGAACGGTCGGCCGGGTGCTCGTACGCCCGGGAGGAGATCCCGGGGAAACGCCTGCGCTGCCTGCTCGGCACCCGCTCGCGCCCACCCTGATCGCGCTCTGCTTCGGACATGTCATCCCCCTGCTGCGTCGTGAGTGCCGTGCCCCCCGGGGCCGGGCCCAGCCTAGGCGGCGTACCGTGGACGGGGCAGTACCACCGAAGGAGTCCACGCCATGGAGCACCATCTCGCAGCCGCCCGGCTGACCGAGGCCGCCGCGAACGCCGTCCCCGAGCACGGGTCGGGGAACCTGCTCCGCATCGTCCTCGTCGTGATGATCCTGGGCTGCGCACTGACCGGCTGGTTCCTGATGAGCGGCTACAAGCGGAAGGACGACTGACCCGCCGGGAAGGTTCCCGCGCGGTCGCGATCCGGCCGTCCCGTCCGGCCCGCCCCAGGGCGGCAACCGCCCGCCCCGCCGCCTAGACCGGAGTCGGCGTGATCTCCGCCGGGTCGCCCGCTTACGATGAACCCACGTCTTTATCCCGCCCACACGCGTTAGGTCCTGCCGAAGATGAGCATCCACAGCGCCGCCGTCCAGTTGGTCACCCTCGCCGCCGAGACCGAGGAGCGGGGCGGCCACCACAACAGCCTCAACCCGGCCGTCACCGGCGGCTGCGCCCTGGGCATCCTGCTGCTCCTGCTGTGGATCACCACGCGCTTCAACCGCGACCGCTGAGCCGGGACCTGATCCCCGCACAGGTGTCGCACTACGGGCCGGTAGGGTCTGCACGCATGGGAGAGCAGGACATGCCTACCGGTCCGGCGGACGGGACGGCCGCCGCCCACGCGGCCGGCACCGGCACGGGGCACACCACCCCCGGGGCGCCCGGCACCACACCCGACGGGCCACGGCGCACGGCACACCTGGAGAGCCACGGCCCCGTGCGCACCGGCAAGCGCCGGCTCGGCGTCATGGGCGGCACGTTCGACCCGATCCACCACGGGCACCTGGTGGCGGCCAGCGAGGTCGCCGCGCAGTTCCACCTGGACGAGGTGGTCTTCGTGCCCACCGGCCAGCCCTGGCAGAAGTCGCACCGCACGGTCTCCCCCGCCGAGGACCGCTATCTGATGACGGTCATCGCGACCGCCGAGAACCCGCAGTTCTCCGTCAGCCGGATCGACATCGACCGCGGCGGACCCACCTACACCGTGGACACCCTGCGCGACCTGCGTGCCCTCAACCCGGACACGGACCTGTTCTTCATCACCGGCGCCGACGCCCTGGCCCAACTGCTGACCTGGCGGGACTCGGCGGAACTGTTCTCCCTCGCGCACTTCATCGGCGTCACCCGCCCCGGTCACCAACTGACCGACGCCGGGCTGCCGGAAGGCGGTGTCTCGCTCGTCGAGGTCCCCGCCCTGGCGATCTCCTCCACGGACTGCCGTGCGAGAGTCGCCAAGGGCGACCCCATCTGGTACATGGTGCCGGACGGAGTCGTGCGCTACATCGACAAGCGTGAGCTGTACCGCGGCGAGTGAGCCGAGAGGGGCACCGGTGAACGACCGATACGACGCTGGGTACGGCGGCGAGCAGTACGACGACCAGTACGACGGGAACACCTACGAGATCGTCGGCTACGACGACTACGGACGCCCCGTCTACCAGCAGGTCCCGGCCCGCTCCGGCGGCCAGGACCACGACCCGTACGCCCGCCAGGGCTACGGCCAGGGCGGCTACGACACCGGCCGGCAGCCGCCCGTGCCCCCCGTCTACGACCCCTACGGCACCCAGGGCACCCAGGGCACCGACCCCTACGGGCAGTACGACGGCTACGGCGCGCAGGGCGCCCAGGGGTCCCGGAACGGCACCGCCTACGACCCCTACGGGCAGGCGGCCACCAGCGGGCAGCAGCCCCGCGTCGCCGAGCAGACCGCGCACATCCCCCAGCAGAGCGGACCCGCCGCCCGGGCCGCGGCCCCGGAGGAGCCCGAGGAGCGGACGGTCGGCACGCCCGCGCCCGCGCGGGAGGGCCAGGAACCGGACGGCGACGAGCAGTTCGCCTTCGCCGAGGAGCCGGACGGCGAGTCCGAGGACGTCATCGACTGGCTGAAGTTCACCGAGAACCGCACCGAGCGCCGCGAGGAGGCCCGCCGCCGCGCCCGCAGCCGGGTCGTCGTCCTCGTCGTCGTCCTCGCGCTGGTCGCCGTCGGCGGAGTCGGCTACCTCTGGTTCGCCGGCAAGCTGCCCGGGCTGTCCTCCCCCGCCAAGAAGGGCGGCACTGCCGTCGCCGCCGGGGCGCAGAAGCGCGACGTGATCGTCGTGCATCTGCACAACACCGGCAAGAACGGCACCTCCACCGTGCTGCTCGTCGACAACACCACCACCAAGCGCGGCACCACCGTCCTGCTGCCCAACTCCCTCGCCCTGTCCGACGATTCGGGCACCACCACGACGCTGGCCAAGTCGGTGGACGACGACGGTTCCTCGGGCACCCGCGACCAGATCGACACCGTGCTCGGCACCAGCATCCAGGGCACCTGGCGCCTGGACACGCCCTACCTGCAGAACCTGGTCGAACTCGTCGGCAGCATCGAGGTCGACACCAATACCGACGTGCCCGACCCGGATGCCAGGAAGAAGGGCGCCGAGGTGCTGGTCCACCAGGGCAAGGACCAGACCCTCAGCGGCAGGATGGCCGTCGCCTACGCCACCTACCGCGCCCCCGGCGAGACCCAGAACGCCCAGCTGGAGCGGTTCGGGCAGGTCCTCCAGGGCGTGCTGCGCAAGGTGTCCACCGACCCCACCGCCGCCACCACGACCGTGCAGACCCTCGCGCAGATCCTCGACCCCTCGCTGACCGACAAGGACCTCGGCACCTTCCTGGCCAAGCTCGCCGAACTCGCCAAGGACGGTTCGTACAGGACCGTGCTGCTCCCGGTGCAGGGCGACGGCACGCTGACCGCCCAGACCAGCGACAGCGTGGTCAAGGACGTGCTCGGCGGCGCCGCCAAGAGCCCCGACGCCGGCTCTGCCGTGCGCGTCTCCGTGCAGAACGGCACCGGGGTGAAGGACGACACCGAGAAGGCCCGCGTGGTCCTGCTCAACGGCGGCTTCACCTTCGTCGACGGCGGCAGCGCGGCCGCCCAGACCGCCTCCCGGGTCGTCTACTCCGGCGCCGCCGACAAGGAGAACGCCACCGAGGTCGCCAAGACCCTCGGACTGCCGGCCACCGCAGTCGCCAAGGGCTCCGTCACCTCCGGCGCCGACGTCCTGGTCGTCCTCGGCCAGGACTACCGGCCCGGCGCCTCCTGACGAAGCCCCCGCGCCACCGAGGCACCCCGGGTGACCCGAACGTCACGTGGGGTGCCTCACCCCTTCCGTGAGACCCTTGGATTCCCGGTGACCGCCGCGGGCCGCGTCCTTCGTGTCGCCCCGCACCCAGCCGATCCCCGCCCCCGACCGAAAGCTTCACAGTGACCGCCACCGACCGTTCCCTCGAACTCATCAGCACCGCCGCCCAGGCGGCGGCCGACAAGCTCGCCCACGACGTCATCGCCTACGACGTCAGCGACGTGCTGTCCATCACCGACGCGTTCCTGCTGGCCTCCGCGCCGAACGACCGCCAGGTCAAGGCGATCGTCGACGAGATCGAGGAGCGCCTGCTCAAGGAGCGCGGCGCCAAGCCCGTCCGCCGCGAGGGCGACCGCGAGTCCCGCTGGATCCTGCTCGACTACGTCGACATCGTCGTCCACGTCCAGCACAGCGAGGAGCGCGTCTTCTACGCCCTGGAGCGGCTGTGGAAGGACTGCCCCGAGCTGGAGCTGCCCGAGGAGGCCAAGGCCACCCGCGGCAAGGCCGAGGAGCACGCCAAGGAGCGCGCCGAGGCCGGTGACGAGCCCGGCGAGGAGTGGTGATGACGGCCACGGGTGAGGTGACCGACGCCAAGAGCCGGGGCCGCCGCGTCATCCTGTGGCGGCACGGCCAGACCGCCTGGAACGTGGACCGCCGCTTCCAGGGCACCACCGACGTACCGCTGACCGAGACCGGCATCGGCCAGGCCCGGCGGGCCGCGCGGCTGCTGGCCTCGCTCGCACCCGACGCCATCGTCGCCTCCGACCTCCAGCGCGCCTCCGACACGGCCGCCGAGCTGGCCGCGCTCACCGGCCTCGAGGTCACCCACGACGAGGGCCTGCGCGAGACCTACGCGGGCGCCTGGCAGGGGCTGACGCACGACGAGATCATCGCCCGCTACGGCGACGACTACGCCGCCTGGAAGCGCGGCGAGCCGGTCCGCCGCGGCGGCGGCGAGCTGGAGACCGAGGTCGCCGACCGCGCGGCCCCGGTCGTGCTGCGGCACGCCGAGAAGCTGCCGGAGAACGGCACGCTCGTGGTGGTCAGTCACGGCGGCACCATCCGCACCACGATCGGCCGGCTCCTCGGCATCGACTCCCACCACTGGGAGAGCCTGGGCGGCCTCTCCAACTGCTGCTGGTCCGTGCTCGGCGAGGGTGCCCGGGGCTGGCGCCTGCTGGAGCACAACGCGGGCACCCTGCCGGTGCCGGTCCTCGGCGACGACGACTGAGCCCGGATTTCACTTTCCGGCAGGTCACAGGCTAAAGTTCTTCTTGTTCGCCCGCCGAGCGGGAAGAACGCGAGGGGCTATAGCTCAGTTGGTAGAGCGCCTGCATGGCATGCAGGAGGTCAGGAGTTCAATTCTCCTTAGCTCCACAGATCGACACTCGGTTGAGTCGTCAAAGATCGACAGGGAAAGATCCCGTCCTCCAGAGGGCGGGATTTTTCGTGTTCCGGCGGCGGATGATCTCGACCGGCTTGAGTCGGACGGGGGGCCGCGGGCGTATACAACGGCGGAGGCGTTCCGGGTGGCTGCCTGGGCGCTTGCCGCGACTGCCGCGCCGACGGCCGTGTCCGGACTGGTACTCAGGCGTCGCTGACCGTATCGGCCCGGCCGTGGCAGAATCAGACGGCCGGAAGGGGACGCGGCCCGCACGGGAGGGAGTGGCGATGCCTGCGAGCATCCTTGGGGAGGTCGGCCACCTCCTCGGGACGGCCTGGATACGGGACACGGCCACCCGGCTCCGCTGCCCTTCCTGCGGTTCGGCCCATGTCGCCCAGGTCCTCGGCGACAACGGCGGGATCTCCTACGTGTGCACGGCCTGCGGCCATAGCTGGAGCTGAGCGATGGGTGCACACAGGCGGAAGTGCGACTGGTGCGGCAGTGGTACGCCCATCGTCCGCGACATGGAACCGATCAACCCCGACTACCAGTACTGGTGCGAGGAATGCGCCCGGGCGCTGATCATAAAAGGCGACCCCATCGAGACCTACCGTGAGCTGGAGGGCGAGCCGATCTACGGCCGGCTCCTCGAAGAGCACTGCACGCTCAAGCGGTTCTACTCCTTCGTCACCGCCTGAACCGGGCAGCCGGAAACGGACATAAAGCCCCTTATGGTGTCGTACCGGAAATCGGTTTGGTGCTCACCGTCGGGGACCGTGTAAGGTTGGCGACGCCTCCGGGGGAACCCGGAAGGGCACCGCGAGGGGCTATAGCTCAGTTGGTAGAGCGCCTGCATGGCATGCAGGAGGTCAGGAGTTCAATTCTCCTTAGCTCCACAGAAAATCGAAGAAGGCTTGCGACGCCTCCGGAGGAATCCGGAAGAGCGCCGCGAGGGGCTATAGCTCAGTTGGTAGAGCGCCTGCATGGCATGCAGGAGGTCAGGAGTTCAATTCTCCTTAGCTCCACAGAAGTCGAGGGCGGATCATCCGGACGGATGGTCCGCCCTCGGCGTTTCCGCGAGGAGGCGCGAGACGGGACGTACGGCGCTCACGGGCCGTGACACGACGAAGGCGGGCCACCCGGAACCGGGCGGCCCGCCTTGTCGCCTCTCAGCGCCCCAGCGCGCGCCGTCCGCGTCCCTGGGAGACCACCGGCAGGTTCTTCGACGGCGCCTGCCCCCGGGTGTCCTCCTCGATCCGCAGTGCGAGCGCCGGGCAGCGCCGCACCGCGCGCAGCGCCTTCGCCTCCGCGTAGCGCGGCACCGATGCCTGGGCGACGGTCGGGAAGCCGTCCGCGCCCAGCTCGAACACCTCAGGGAGGATGTCCGCGCACAGCCCGTGGCCCCGGCACAGCGTCCAGTCCACGTAGATCTTCTGGCGGCTGCCGCCGGAGTCCTCGGGCTCTCCGCCGCCCGGGATGCCCGTGGGCATCTTGCCGCCCTCGAAGAGCGGCAGAACGCCCTCCACGGGCCGTCCGCAGCCGTTGCCGAGGACATGGGCGGCCAGGTCGTCCGTGAACGCCTTGATGGTCGACTCCAGGAACATCGCGGAGCCGTCCGGGTGCGAGCACGCGCCGCGCCGCTTCACGCTCTTGGCGACCTGCTTCAGCGCCTCCAGGGCGGCCGGACCGCCGCCGTTGATGATGTCCTCCATGCCGCGCGCGGCGGCGGGCAGTCCGAGGTAGCAGGGCCCGCACTGGCCGGCGCTCTCCTCGGCCAGCCACTGCGCCACCCGCAGCGACTCGCCCAGCGGACAGGTCTCCTGACTGATCGGCAGGATCGCGCCCGCGCCGAGCGCGCCGCCCACCGCGTCCAGCGAGTTGCGGGAGACGATCGCCTCGTTCACGGTCGCCGCGTCGATCCACTTGCCGTGGTACCCACCGGTCAGCACGCCCTGCGGGACCGGCGGGGCCCCGGCGAGCTGGAGGACGTAGCGCAGCGGCACGCCCGTCGGCACCTCGATGACCATGGGGCGCGCGACCGCGCCGGAGACCGTCAGCATGACGGTGCCCGGCTCGTCGTACAGGCCCGTGTTGCCGTAGCGCTCGGGGCCGATGCGGGCGGCGATCGCGAGCTGGGCGAACGTCTCCGCGTTCGACAGCAGGGTGGGCGCGCCGCCGACGCCGCTCTGCGAGGCGCTGACCTTGCGGCCGGGCGGGATCGCCGGGCCGCCGTCCACCGAGCGGATCAGGGAGGCGGCGGCGCCCGTGACCATGCGCACCGGGTTGCGCTGCACCCAGGCGCGCAGCGCGGAGCGACGGCTGTTGCTCAGGCCGCGTTCGGCGAGCGCGGCCTCCATGGAGCGCTGGGTGGACTCACGGGTCACGCCGATCACCAGCGTGCGCGCGCCCATCGCCTCGGCGCACAGCAGGGCGCCGTCCAGGATGAGGTGCGGGGCACGGTTGATGAGCACCGTGTCCTTGCGGCAGGCCGGCTCGTCCTCGCTGCCGTTGACGACGACGACCGGCCGGACGCCCTTCTTGATCGCCGACTCGGCGACCGAGCGGAGTTTCTTGTGGAAGGGGAAGCCCGCGCCGCCGCGGCCCTTGAGATTGATGCTCTCGGCGAGCTGCGCGAGCTGCTCGCCGCCGAGCGGGTCGAGCGGCCCGTGCACCTTGAGATGCATGGGCAGGTCGAGCCGCTCCACAAGGTCGAAGCCCGACGTGAGCTGGGGAAGCCCGACCACGCGGACTTCGGGGACGTCGGGCAGGGCCTCGTTCACCTATAGCCTCCGGAAGGCATGTTCCAAGGTTCGCCCGAACCCGGCGCGTCGAAGGAGGCGCCGGGGGTTGGTTCGGTGGCGGGACCACTGTTGAACGTTTCGGACGAGTTGTACGTGCCGTACCGGGCGTTCGTCTCACCCGTGTTGCGCACATCACCTCCGCCGCCGCCCGGCGTGCCCGGATTGCCGTAGACGGGGATGGAGTATCCCGTGTCCTGGAGCGGGTCGTAGGCCGACGGCGGGGCCTCGCCCACGGGCGGCGGGGAGGGGACCGGCCAGCTCGGGGCGGAGGGGTCGTTCACGCGCGGCATGGCCTCGGTGGGACGCATGTCCATCGGGGTGTCCGGGCGGCCGCCCGGGTACGGCTGCTGCGGGGGGCCGGCCGTGCGGTACGCGGCGGCGAAACCGGCGCCGCCCGCACCCGCGGCGGGGGACTGGTACAGACCACCGGAACCGGCGCCCGGACCTCCGCCGTCGCGCCGGGGCTCACGGTCCCGGACACCGGACTCGGCGACCCGGTTGCGGCTGGCCTCCAGCTCCTCCATACCGGGCCGGTTGGAGTTGCCGAGCATCGCCATGACGCGGTCGGAGAGCCTGCGCTTGACCGGGCGCGGCGCGGCGCGCAGCGCGAGGGCTGCCATCACGCCGAGCAGGGAGAGGCTGTAGAGGATGGTGAAGATCGGTTTGGCCGCGCGGCCCGCGTACAGGCCGTGGACCAGGGCCGCGCACCACGCCGGGTAGGCGAGCATGTGCATCGCGCGCCAGCGGGCGGCGACCGGGGCCGGGGTGGCGAAGTTGCTGCGCAGGGCGCCGGTGACGCCCACGAAGATCATGAGCAGTCCGGCCAGGGAGCCGAGGCCGATCAGGCCGCCGCTGCCGGTGAAGCCGAGCGAGAACGGGATGAGCGCGGCGATCACCACGGTGTGGTCCAGCGCGATCTTGGTGGTGATGTGCAGCAGCAGGAACGCGATCGAGGCGACCGCCGTCGTCCGGTGGATGGCCTGGCCGACGATCCGCTGCCGGATGTTCAGCAGGATGCGGTCCTGGGCGACCAGGCCCCAGATCACCGAGCAGCTGAGCGAGACGAGGGACAGCACGCCCGCGCCGAAGTTCAGGAATTCTTGGAACTGGCTGCCTCCGACCAGCACGACCACGGGTATGAGCAGCAGGACGACAGCGGACGCCACCCCGTAGGCCGAGCGGCCTGGCTTGGGGAGCGAGCTGTTACTACGACGAGGGTTCATGGGGGCAACTCCGAGCAGTTTCGGGAAGGCGGTCCCGCTGCCGAACTCTAAGTGGAGCCATACCGATCGGTACGAGGTTTGAGTTATTGCGTTGTTATCCAAGAACGGAACCGCGAGGGTGCCGTCCCTTAGTGACTGTTACGCGAAGTAATCCTTGACCCGGGTCCAGATCTGACGGCCGTACGGACATGTCTCCATGGCATACGCAAGAGCGTCGCGGCTTGCTCAAGGGCTGCGGTACCCTAGCGCCATGCGTGCTGTACGCCTTCTGCTTAGCGAGCCGCGCTGACAGTGCCGACCACCGGTCGAACCGGACGGTCGGAGCCGGCGCGGCATCCCCTCCTGTGTGAGGGGATTTTTCGTTTCCGCAGGCAGAGACGATCGATGGAGCTTTGAGGATCATGAGCGAGACGAACCCCTCCGCCACCGCTGCCGCGTCGGCGGAGGCCGCGCCGCACCGCTACACGGCCGCCATGGCCGCCGAGATCGAGGCACGCTGGCAGGACTTCTGGGACGCGGACGGCACCTATGCCGCCCCGAACCCCAAGGGCACCCTGGGCGGTGATCCCGAGCTGGTCGCCCGGCCCAAGAAGTTCATCATGGACATGTTCCCGTACCCCTCCGGCGCGGGCCTGCACGTCGGCCACCCGCTGGGCTACATCGCCACCGACGTCTACGCCCGCTTCCAGCGCATGACCGGCCACAACGTCCTGCACACCCTGGGCTTCGACGCCTTCGGCCTGCCCGCCGAGCAGTACGCCGTGCAGACCGGCACGCACCCGCGCGTGTCCACCGAGGCCAACATGGAGAACATGAAGGCCCAGCTCCGCCGGCTGGGTCTGGGCCACGACAAGCGCCGGTCGTTCGCCACGATCGACCCGGAGTACTACAAGTGGACCCAGTGGATCTTCCTGCAGATCTTCAACTCCTGGTACGACGAGCAGGCCGACAAGGCCCGCCCGATCTCCGAGCTGATCGCGCAGTTCGAGTCCGGTGAGCGCCCCGTACCGGGCCACACGCGCGCGTGGAGCGAGCTGAGCGCCACCGAGCGCGCCGACGTCCTCGGCGACTTCCGGCTGGCCTACGCCTCCGACGCGCCGGTCAACTGGTGCCCCGGCCTGGGCACCGTGCTGGCCAACGAGGAGGTCACCGCCGACGGTCGCTCCGAGCGCGGCAACTTCCCGGTCTTCAAGGCCAAGCTGCGCCAGTGGAACATGCGCATCACCGCCTACGCCGACCGCCTGCTGGCCGACCTGGACGAGCTGGACTGGCCCGAGGCCATCAAGCTCCAGCAGCGCAACTGGATCGGCCGCAGCGAGGGCGCCCGCGTCGACTTCCCCGTCGACGGCGAGCGCATCACCGTCTTCACCACCCGCCCCGACACCCTGTTCGGCGCGACCTACATGGTGCTGGCCCCCGAGCACCCGCTGGTCGAGAAGTTCACCCCCGAGGCGTGGCCCGAGGGCACCCACGAGGTGTGGACCGGCGGTCACGCCACCCCCGCCGAGGCCGTCGCCGCCTACCGCGCGCAGGCCGCCGCCAAGTCCGACGTGGAGCGCCAGGCCGAGGCCAAGGACAAGACCGGCGTCTTCACCGGTGTGTTCGCGGTCAACCCGGTCAACGGCGAGCGGGTCCCGGTCTTCATCGCCGACTACGTGCTGATGGGCTACGGCACCGGCGCCATCATGGCCGTCCCCGCCCACGACACGCGCGACTTCGCCTTCGCCCGCGCCTTCGAGCTGCCGATCCGCTGCGTGGTCGAGCCGACCGACGGCCGCGGCACGGACACCTCCACCTGGGACGACGCGTTCGCCTCCTACGACGCCAAGCTGGTCAACTCCGCGGGCGCGGGCGTCACCCTGGACGGACTGGCCGTCCCCGAGGCCAAGGCCCGCATCACCGAGTGGCTGGCCGCCGAGGGCATCGGCGAGGGCACCGTCAACTTCCGCCTGCGCGACTGGCTGTTCAGCCGCCAGCGCTACTGGGGCGAGCCCTTCCCGATCGTCTACGACGAGGACGGCGTCGCCCACGCGCTGCCCGAGTCGATGCTGCCGCTGGAGCTGCCCGAGGTCGAGGACTACAGCCCGCGCACCTTCGACCCGGACGACGCCGACACCCAGCCCGAGACCCCGCTCTCGCGCAACGACGAGTGGGTCCACGTCACCCTGGACCTGGGCGACGGCCCGAAGAAGTACCGCCGCGAGACCAACACCATGCCCAACTGGGCCGGTTCCTGCTGGTACGAGTTCCGCTACCTGGACCCGCGCAACGACCAGAGCATGGTCGACCCCGAGATCGAGCAGTACTGGATGGGCCCGCGCGAGGGTATGCCACACGGCGGTGTCGACCTGTACGTCGGCGGCGCCGAGCACGCGGTGCTGCACCTGCTGTACGCCCGCTTCTGGTCCAAGGTCCTCTTCGACCTGGGGTACGTCTCGTCCGCCGAGCCGTTCCACAAGCTGTTCAACCAGGGCATGATCCAGGCCTACGTCTACCGCGACAGCCGTGGCATCGCCGTCCCGGCCGCCGAGGTCGAGGAGCGCGACGGCGCCTTCTACTACGAGGGCGAGAAGGTCTCCCGGCTGCTCGGCAAGATGGGCAAGTCCCTGAAGAACGCCGTCACCCCGGACGAGATCGCCGCCGAGTACGGCGCCGACACCCTGCGCCTGTACGAGATGGCGATGGGTCCGCTGGACGTCTCCCGCCCCTGGGACACCCGCGCGGTGGTCGGCCAGTTCCGGCTGCTGCAGCGGCTGTGGCGCAACATCGTCGACGAGAACACCGGCGAGATCACCGTCACCGACGCCGAGCCCGACGAGGACACGCTGCGCGCCCTGCACAAGGCGGTCGACGGCGTGCGCCAGGACCTGGAGGGCCTGCGCTTCAACACGGCGATCGCCAAGATCACCGAGCTGAACAACCACCTGACCAAGACCGGCGCCGCCCTGCCGCGCAGCGTCGCCGAGTCGCTGGTCCTGATGGTCGCGCCGCTGGCCCCGCACATCGCCGAGGAGCTGTGGCGCAAGCTGGGCCGTACCGACTCGGTCGTCCACCAGGACTTCCCGGTCGCCGACCCGCGGTACGTGGTGGACGAGACCGTCACCTGCGTCGTGCAGATCAAGGGCAAGGTCAAGGCCCGCCTGGAGGTGTCCCCGGCCATCTCCGACCAGGAGCTGGAGAAGGCCGCGCTGGCCGACGAGAAGGTCGTCGCCGCGCTCGGCGGCGCCGCCATCCGCAAGGTGATCGTGCGGGCGCCCAAGCTGGTCAACATCGTGACCGGCTGACGCACGCGCAGACATCCGCCGCCGGGCGCCTGCCGCCCGGCGGACCGGGCGTTGCCGCGCCCGGGAAACCGGACCTCGGGGTGATCCCCTACGGGCAGGTTCGGGGTTCGGACGGAACCCCGGGCCTGCCCGTTGCGTTTACCGTAAAGAGCGAGGCGGCGCGTGCCGCCCAGGGGTCGAGGAGGAGCGTCATGGAAACCGTGCTCACCGTGGTCGCCCTGCTCGTCCTGCTCTGCCTCGGCCTCGGCGTCTACGCCACGGTCAAGGTGGTCGGCGCCGCCAAGCGCACCGTTGACCGCACGGTGGCCCAGGCCCGCCGCACGGTCGAGGACCACACCCTGCGCGCCAAGTCCTACGGCCGCCCCGGGCCGGCCGGCGAGATCGCCCAGTTGCGGCTCGCCCTGCGCACCTCGATGCGCGCCACCCAGGACGCACTGCACTCGGGCGTCGTCCAGGACGAGTCCCTGAAGGAGTCCCTCGGCCTCTTCGAGCGCCTCAGCACGCACGGCCAGGAACTGGACGGCATCCTGCGGCGTCTGGAGTCCGAGCCCGACCGCTCCACCCTCGCCGCACGGCTGCCCGAGCTGCGCACCCGCACCGAACGCATCACCGCCTCCGCCGACTCCCTGCGCTGGGCCGTCCGCGACCGCGCGGGCCGCTTCGCCGACGACGACCTGGACTCCCTCAGCGCCCAGATCGACATCGAGACCGGCGCCCTGCGCCACTGGACCCGGACCGGCGACCCGGGCGCCCCCTGGCCGGAAACCCAGACGAATGCGGGCGGCGACTGGCCCCCGGCCGCCGGTTCCGACCGCCCGGACCCGGTCGCACCGCACGCGATCACTCCGCCAGGACCGCGCCCGGTCCACCCCTGGCAGCGCAAGCCGCGCCCCGAGACCACCGCCTGATCCCGGCCCCTCGGCCCGTCCCGGTTCCCCCGACCGGGGTCGGGCTGCCGCACCCCTCCTACGCCAGGTAACCTCCAGCTCATGTCCCGCCATGTCGCGATCGTCACCGATTCAACGGCCTACCTGCCGCACGGGGCGATGGAGCGCCACGGCATCACCGCGGTGCCGCTGACCGTGGTCCTCGGCGACCGGGCGCTCGAAGAGGGCACCGAGATCTCCACCCGCTCCCTCGCCCAGGCGCTCCAGAAACGCCGCCCGGTCACCACCTCCCGGCCCAGCCCCGAGGAGTTCGCCGCGGTCTACCGCGAGGTCGCCGCCTCCGGCGCGAGCGGCATCGTCTCCCTCCACCTGTCCGCCGAACTGTCCGGCACCTACGACGCGGCCGTCCTGGCGGCCCGTCAGGCGCCCGTGCCGGTACGGGTCGTGGACACGCAGATGGTCGCCATGGCGCTCGGCTTCTGCGCGCTGGCGGCGGCCGGGACGGCGGAGGCGGGCGGCACGATGGACGAGGCCGTGGCCGCCGCCGAGAAGCGCGCCTCGACCACGTCCGCCTACTTCTACGTGGACACCCTCGACTATCTGCGCCGGGGCGGCCGGATCGGCACCGCACAGGCCCTGCTCGGCTCCGCTCTCGCCGTCAAACCCCTGCTCCAGCTCACGGGCGGCCGCATCGAACTCCTGGAGAAGGTCCGCACCGCTTCCAAGGCGATTGCCCGCCTGGAGGAGATCGCCGTGGAGCGGGCGGGCACCGGAGAGGTCGACATCGCCGTCCACCATCTCGCCGCGCCGGAGCGGGCGTCCGTGCTGGGGGAGCGGCTGGGGGAGCGGCTGCCCGGGCTGGGCGAGATGCATGTGAGCGAGGTCGGGGCGGTCATCGGGGCGCACACCGGGCCGGGGCTGCTGGGGGTCGTGGTCTCGCCCCGGTGAGGGGCCTTGGGAGGGCTCGCGCGAGGCTCGGGCGAGGGCTTGCCGTGAGGCGGTGGTGTCACTCGTGAGGGTGGCGGAGTTGTCCACAACCAGGTCCGGTTCCACGGAAATTGAGCAAGATCATCGCGAGTCGGCGGAATGTCCGATCCTCGTCGCATGACACTTCGATCAGACACACGCACAGCCGTTCCCACCAGCGGTCCGGGCCGGGGTCCCGACTCCGACGGCCGCACCCGGCATCGCCGCCCGCAGCAGAACGGCCGGGCGCACAACGGACGGGCCCGGCACCGGGCGCCCGTACCGGCGGACGAGCTGCGCCGCCGCGCCGGGCTTCTCTTCGGTGAACCACCCGTGGAAACCGGGGAGTCGGGCAACGCCCCACCAGGAGGCACCAGGTCCCGGTATCAACCCCGCTATGTACGCGCTCCGTTGGAGGATCCCGAGCCGCCGCCTCCCGGCCCCGGCTGGCGGGAGCGGGCCGGGCTCGCGCTGCGGGAGCGGATGCCGCTGTGGCTCCAGACCCGGTGCGGGGTCGAACGGCGGAGCGTGATCGCGCTCACCGCGGTGCTCCTGATCGCCGCCGCACTCGCGGCACAGCACTTCTGGAGCGGGCGTACCCAGACGGTGAGCGCGCCCGAGGTGGTGCACGCGAAGAGGCCGTACGCAGGGGCGCAGGGCTCGGGCGGTGTGAAATCCCCTGTGACCGTGGCCGGTTCGGCGCCTCCCGGCGGGCAGATCGTGGTGGACGTGGGCGGCAAGGTGCGGGAACCCGGGATCAGGGAGCTGCCCGCCGGTTCGCGGGTCGCCGACGCGCTGAAGGCGGCGGGCGGGATGCGGCCGGGGGTGAGCGCCGAGGGGCTCAACAGGGCGCGGTTCCTGGTGGACGGGGAACAGATCCTCGTGGGTTCGACGATGGCTCCGGCCGCGCCACCGGGACCCGTGGGCGGCGGGGGTACGGGCGGCCCCGCCTCCCCGGTCTCCCTCAACACCGCGACGCCCGAACAGCTCGATACCCTCCCCGGCGTCGGCCCGGTCCTCGCCCAGCACATCCTCGACTACCGCACCCGGCACGGCGGATTCCGCGCGGTGGAGGAACTGAAGCAGGTCAACGGCATCGGGGACAGCCGGTTCTCGGACCTGAAGCCGCTGGTGCGGCCATGAACGCGGTACGCGGTGCGGCCGCCGAGTCCGTCTCCGCCGAGGGACCCACCGGGCGGGAGCCCCCGGAGGCGGGCCCGGCGGACCTGCGGCTCGTACCGCCCACCCTCGCGGCCTGGGGTGCCTCGGCGCTGCTCATCGTGGTCCCGCTGGGATGGAGCCTCGGGGTGGCGGCCGTCTGCCTGGTCGCCGGGCTGCTGTCGGTCCGGCGGTCGCCGGGCCGGCGGTTCTCCTGGCCCCGGGCGCCGGTCGCGGCCGTGCTGCTGTGCACCGCGGCGGCAGCCGTCTCGGCGGGGCTGCACGGGGAGGACGTACGGCGCGGACCGGTGCCCGAGGCGGCACGGCGGTTCGCGAGCGTCACCGCCGAGATCGAGCTGACGGGTGACCCCTGGACGAGCAGACCGCGCGTGCGGGGCGACCACGCGGCACCGGTGGCGGTGCTGGCGAGGGCCGAGGTGCGGGAGGTGACGAACGAGGACGGCGGCAGGGCGCCTGTGCGGACCCGGAGTCCTGTGCTGCTGATCGTCGACACGAAGGTCCCGCCGCCGACCGGTGCCGTGGGGGAGCCGGACCGGCCGCCGTGGCTCGCGCTGCTGCCCTCGACGCGGCTGCGGGTGGCGGGCCGGCTGGCACCGGCCGACGCGGACGGCGACCGGAGCGCCGCCGTACTGCGGGTGCGCGACTGGCCGGTGCCCCGGGTCGTCGGAGGCCCGAGCGGGCCCCAGCGGCTGGCGGGCGGGCTCAGGGCCGGACTGCGCGAGGCGACCGAGGGGCTGCCGTCGGACGCGCGGGCCCTGTTGCCCGGGCTGGTCGTCGGCGACACCTCACGGATCACACCCGAGCTGGACGAGGCGTTCAAGGAGACCGACCTCGCGCACACGCTCGCCGTCTCCGGCAGCAACCTCACCATCCTGCTCGCCCTGCTCATCGGACCACCCGGCCTGGCCCAGCGCGCCGAACGGCGCGGACTCGCCCCGCGCCTGGGACTCTCGCTGCGGACCACCGCGCTCCTCGCGGCGGCCCTGACCCTCGGCTTCGTCGTCGTCTGCCGTCCCGACCCGAGCGTGCTGCGGGCGGCTGCCTGTGGCGCGGTCGCCCTCCTGGCGCTGGCCACCGGCCGCCGCAGGTCCCTGGTCCCCGCGCTCGCCGCGACGGCCCTGCTGCTGGTCCTCTACGACCCGTGGCTGGCCCGGAGTTACGGCTTCGTGCTCTCGGTGCTGGCGACCGGCGCCCTGCTGCTCCTCGCGCCCCGCTGGAGCGAGGCACTGCGGCGGCGCCGGGTTCCCGCCAGGCTGGCCGAGGGGCTGGCCGCCGCTGCCGCCGCCCAGGCCGTGTGCGCGCCGGTGGTCGCGGTGCTGTCGGCGCGGGTGAGCCTGGTGGCGGTGCCGTGCAACCTCCTCGTGGAGGTGGCCGTCGCCCCGGCCACGGTGCTGGGATTCGCCGCGCTCGCGGTCGCCCCGGTGGCGATGCCCGCCGCCAAGGTGCTCGCGTGGGGCGCGGGTTGGCCCGCTCGGTGGATCGCCGGGGTGGCCAGGACCGGGGCGGCGCTGCCCGGTGCGGGGGTGGACTGGCCCGGGAGCTGGCCGGGGGCGTTCCTGCTGGCCGCGCTCACGGTCGTGCTCGTGCTCGCCGGGCGGCGGCTGGTCCGGCACCCGTGGTGGTGCGGGGCGCTCGGTGTGGTCCTGCTCCTCGCGGTGGTGCGGCCCGCCCCGCTGACCCGGGTGGTCACGGGCTGGCCGCCACCGGGCTGGCGGTACGCCATGTGCGACGTCGGCCAGGGCGACGCCACGGTGCTCGCGACCGGGCCGGGCGCCGGCGTGGTCGTGGACGCCGGACCCGATCCGGCGCCGGTCGACCGCTGTCTGCGGGAACTGGGCATCACCCGCGTTCCCCTGGTGATCCTCACCCACTTCCACGCCGACCACGTCGCGGGCCTGCCCGGCGTGCTGCGCGGCCGTTCGGTGGCCGCCATCGAGACCACCGGCTTCGCGGAACCGCCGGACCAGGCCGAGGCGGTACGCAGAGCGGCCGCCGCCCGGCACATCCCGGTCACCCGGGCCGTGGCGGGAGAGGAGCGCCGTATCGGACCGCTCGACTGGCGGGTGTTGTGGCCCCCGGCCGCCCCGGCGCCGGACCCGGACGGACCGAACGACGCGAGCGTCGCCGTGCTCGTGCGGACCGGTGGCCTGCGGCTCCTGCTGCTGGGCGACCTCGAACCGCCCGCGCAAAGAGAGTTGCTGCTGTCGCCGGGCGCGGCCGATCTGGCGCGCGTGGACGTACTGAAGGTCGCCCATCACGGCTCCGCCTATCAGGACCCCGACCTGATACGCCTGGCGTCCCCGCGGCTCGCCCTCGTGTCCTGCGGCGTCGACAACCCCTATGGACACCCGGCCCCGTCCACGGTGGCCGCGTTGCGCGCGGGTGGAGCGGTGGTGCTGCGCACGGACCGGGACGGCGCCCTCGCGCTCACGGGAGGAGGCGGGGCGCACGGGCGGCTCCAGGTGGCGAAGGGCTGACCGGCGACTGTCGGAACCGCCAATTCGGTCGAGTCCGGCGCATGGGCCGGATTGCCTTGATGTGGGCTCGTGTTGCTCGAAAGCCGCATCAGGTGATCGAATGAATCTTCGGCAACATATGATGTCGAGGCGCACAGAGGTGTCGTACATGTTCGGCCGGTGGCTGGAAAAACGAACGAACCGGTTCCACCGGACGAGTCCCCTGGCGGCGGTCCGTACCCCGCCCGACGCCGGCGTGCTGAGCTGCCGGGTGCTCGATCCGGTCTACGAGCCCGTGGGCAACGCGGACCTGACGGTCATCGACAGCGTCGGCCGCAAGGTGGTCAGCGGCGGTACCGACCCCTACGGCCTGTTCATGGCCACGGTCCCGGCGGGGGAGTACCGGCTCGCGGTCGCGGCCGAGGGGTACGCGCCCTACCGCGCGACCGCGATGGTCGGCCAGAACTCCCTCGCCTCCCTGGGCGATGTGACCCTCCAGGTCGCACAGCCCCCGGAGCCCCCGGCGCGCGGCGACTGGGAGATCGACCCCGCGCACTCCTCCATCGCCTTCACCGCGCGGCACATCGGACTGGCCCGGATCCACGGGCGGTTCAACTCCTTCGCGGGCGCGGTGCGCATCGCCGACCGCATGGAGAACTCCGCGATGCACGTGGTGATCGACGCCGCGGCCATCGACACGGGCGTCCGTATGCGCGACGACCACCTGCGCTCCCCGGACTTCCTGGACGTGCAGCGGTACCCGACGCTGGAGTTCTACAGCGAGCGCTTCACCCACCGAGGCGGCAACCGCTGGGCCGTCACCGGCGCCCTCTCCCTCCACGGCGTGACCCGCACGGTCACCCTCGACACCGAATACCTCGGCCTCGGCAGCGGCATGGAAGGCGAACCCCGCGCCGCCTGCCGCGCCACCACCGAACTCCACCGCGACGACTACACGATCAGCTGGCAGACCATGCTGGCCCGCGGCATCGCGGTGGTCGGCCGCAGCATCCGCGTGGAGCTGGACGTCCAGATCGTCCCCAAGGCGTGAGGCACCGGGGGCGACGCGTCGGGCCGCCGGGACCGTGCCGGAGAATGTCACGGTGAGCGATGTGAGACACGTGCTGGTGCTGCCCGACCGGGATGCCGCCGAGGAGGCGGCCGAGGCGCTGGGGGAGCGGTTCGGGATCGACGAGGAGCCGCGGCTCGTCCGGGACGCCCTGGCCGGGGAGGACGACGCCGAGGACGCGCAGTGGCTGGTGGTGTTGCGGGACGAGGCGGGGCGGCTCGACCCCGCCGAGCTGGACGCCTTCGCGGGGGAGTGGGACGGCTGGCGCGAGGAGCCGTGAGGGCGGCTGCGCCTCGGGCGCAGTCGGTGCCGTGTGGCGCCTCTGCCGTGATTCCGCCCATGTCCCGGGGGTGACCCCGAGATCGTCTCGGGGTCGCTTCGGGGGCCGGTCAGGGTGTGCGGGCCGGTTCGTTGTCGGTGGCGCGTGGGATGCTTTGAGCGATGGCAAGAAAGACTGCGAATGACGACCCTCTCGCCCCGGTGACGCTCGCCGTGGGCCAGGAGGACCTCCTGCTCGACCGTGCCGTGCGGGAGGTGGTGGCCGCCGCCAGAGCCGCCGACGCCGACACGGACGTACGCGACCTCACCCCGGACCAGCTCCAGCCCGGCACCCTCGCCGAGCTGACGAGCCCCTCGCTCTTCGCCGAGCGCAAAGTCGTGGTCGTACGCAACGCGCAGGACTTGTCCGCCGACACGATCAAGGACGTCAAGGCGTACCTCGGCTCGCCCGCGGAGGAGATCACCCTCGTACTGCTGCACGCCGGCGGCGCCAAGGGCAAGGGGCTGCTCGACGCCGCGCGCAAGGCGGGCGCACGGGAGGTGGCCTGTCCGAAGATGACCAAGCCGGCCGACCGGCTGGCGTTCGTGAGAGGGGAGTTCAGGGGGTTCGGGCGGTCCGCCACGCCGGAAGCGTGCCAGGTGCTCGTGGACGCGATCGGCAGCGACCTGCGCGAGCTGGCCTCCGCGGTGGCCCAGCTCGTGGCCGATGTCGAGGGCACGATCGACGAGGCGGTCGTCGGGCGCTACTACACCGGCCGCGCGGAGGCGTCGAGCTTCACCGTCGCCGACAAGGCGGTCGAGGGGCGCACCGCCGAGGCACTGGAAGCCCTGCGGTGGTCGCTCTCGACCGGTGTGGCCCCGGTGATGATCACCAGCGCGCTCGCCCAAGGCGTGCGGGCGATCGGCAAGCTCTCCTCGGCCTGCGGTGGCCGCCCCGCCGACCTCGCCCGCGAGCTGGGAATGCCCCCGTGGAAGATCGACCGTGTCCGGCAGCAGATGCGCGGCTGGACCCCGGACGGCGTCGCCGAAGCCCTGCGCGCGGTCGCCGAGGCCGACGCGGGGGTGAAGGGCGGCGGCGACGACCCGGAGTACGCCCTGGAGAAGGCGGTCGTCATCATCGCCCGAGCGGCCCGCTCCAGGGGCAGGGCGTAGAGGCGACCGGTTCGCGGGGCGTGGCGCGTTCGGCTTGAGCCGCGCCCCACGGCCCGAGCCGCGCCCGCTGGGTGCGCGGGTCGCACCCGCACCGCCCGGCACTGCGGTGCAGCCCGGCACCGGCGCCCGCGCGATCCGACGTCGAAGTCCGCCCGGCCGTCATCGGAGCCGCCCCGCCAGGCACCGACGCCCGCACCCCCCTCATCCGTTCGCCCCATCCCCCGACCCGCACGAGTGCCTCCAGGTGCGGAAGTGCCGAAGCCAACGCCACGCTGGAACCCGCAGCATCCGGCACGGACGGCGAGGGGCGATGATCGTAACGGTGGTGTCGATGCCGGAGGCGACGGTCGCGCGGGCGGATGTCGCGGAGGCCAGGGAGCGGCTGGCGAGGGACCGGTTCGTGCTGGTCGACATCGAGTTGCCGGAGGAGGAGAGTGAGGAGCGGCCGGAGGCGTGGTCGATGGCCGAGCAGTTGGGCCTGGACGCGGAGGGGCTGGACTGGTTCGGGCGGGCGGACGAGCCGCCGCGGGCCGAGTATCTGGGGGACAGGGCCGGACTGGTGGTGCCCATCGTCCATGGGGAGGGGATCGCCCTCGTCCACGTGCTGGTGACCGACCGCTTCCTGGCCACCGTGCACCGGGGACGGGCGGGTCTCGCGACACCCATGGGCCGGGCGCTGACGCACGAGCGGCCCTCCGACGCCGTGGCGGTGCTCTTCCTCCTGCTCGGGGAGGCGCTCGGCACGTTCCGCCGGGCCGCGGTGGAGGCGCTGCTGGAGACCGAGGAGCTGGAGGACGACATGTTCGAGGAGCGGCTCCCCGAGCAGGTGCGCCGGCTGGCGCAGTTGCGGCGCCGCTCGGCCCTCCTGCACCACTACCTGCGGCCGTTCCTGGAACTGACCGACGAGGTACTCACCCGGCGGATGATGAGCCCCACCTTCCCCGAGCAGCGGCAGCGGCTCGCGCGGGAGTTCCAGACCAGCGGGAGGCTGGTGCTGGCGGAGATCGAGTCGTTGCAGGAGGCCACACGCCGGGCGTTCGCGAGCTACTCCTCGCTGGTGGCCGGGGAGCAGAACGGCGTGATCAACCGGCTGGCCATCGTGTCGGTGGTGTTCCTGCCGCTGTCGTTCCTCACCGGGTTCTTCGGGATGAACTTCACGTTCCTGACGGACAAGCTGGAGAGCAGGGACGAGTTCTGGCTGCTCGCCATCGGGCTGCAGATCCTCGTCCTGCTCCTCTCCCTCTACGTCCTGCACCGCACCCGGATCTGGCGCAGGCTGCGCGAGGACGACTGACCGGCTGCAGACCAGAGCGGCCACTGACCGGCCGCACCGACCGGCCACCGTCCCGCCGCACCCGCACCCGCACCCGCGCATGACGAAGACCCCGCCCGGAACCCTTGGGGAAGGGTCCGGCCGGGGCCTTCGGATGAAGCATCTGAACTCGCACCCGCGTGGCGAACGCAGGCCGCGTGCGAGTTCGGGAGCCGGTGGGGGGCGGAAGAGAGAGGGCCCGCCCTGAGTCCCGCCGGCGTTCAGATCAGGTGAGAACTCAGCCCTTGAGGTCGGTGACCTTGGCGGCCAGCGCCGACTTCTTGTTGGCGGCCTGGTTCTTGTGGATGACGCCCTTCGAGACGGCCTTGTCGAGCTGACGCGCGGCAGCGCGCTGGTACTCGGTGGCCTTCTCGACGTCACCCGCGGCAGCGGCCTCACGGGCCTTGCGGATCGCGGTCTTCAGGGAGGACTTGACGGCCTTGTTGCGCAGCCGCGCCTTCTCGTTGGTCTTGATCCGCTTGATCTGGGACTTGATGTTCGCCACGAAGGAGCCTTTTCAGGTTCAGGCACGGGACCGCGCGGGCCCCGGACCGGTGATCCAAGGATTTCAGTACGTGTCTCGCGCCGAGAGGGCATGAGGCACAGCCATCAACAGTACCAGTGGCCCTCTCGGCGGCCCAAAACGGCTCCCGGTCGCTCTCCGTGGGACCATGGAGACTACGTATCGATCCGACCCGAGGCATAAGGCGCCTCAAGAGACAGGACCCTGCGTGCCCGCGACCCCTAACCATGTGCCCGAGCCGAGCCGTACCGACCCGGCTCTGATCCGCAACTTCTGCATCATCGCGCACATCGACCACGGCAAGTCCACGCTCGCCGACCGGATGCTCCAGCTCACTGGTGTGGTCGAGCAGCGGCAGATGCGTGCTCAGTACCTCGACCGGATGGACATCGAGCGCGAGCGCGGCATCACGATCAAGTCCCAGGCGGTGCGTCTGCCCTGGGCCCCGACCGAGGGCCCCGACCAGGGCACGACGCACATCCTCAACATGATCGACACCCCCGGGCACGTCGACTTCACCTACGAGGTCTCGCGGTCGCTGGCCGCCTGCGAGGGGACCATCCTCCTCGTCGACGCCGCTCAGGGCATCGAGGCGCAGACCCTCGCCAACCTCTACCTGGCGATGGAGAACGACCTCACGATCATCCCCGTGCTGAACAAGATCGACCTGCCGGCCGCGCAGCCGGAGAAGTTCGCCGAGGAGCTGGCGAACCTCATCGGGTGCGACCCCGACGACGTGCTGAAGGTCTCCGCGAAGACCGGCATGGGCGTCGAGGCGCTCCTCGACCGGGTCGTCGAGCGGATCCCGGCCCCGGTCGGCGTCAAGGACGCCCCCGCCCGCGCGATGATCTTCGACTCGGTCTACGACTCCTACCGCGGTGTCGTGACGTACGTCCGTGTCATCGACGGCCAGCTCAACAAGCGCGAGCGCATCAGGATGATGTCGACCGGCGCGACCCACGAGCTGCTGGAGATCGGTACCAACTCGCCCGAGATGCTCCCGGCCGACGGCCTGGGCGTCGGCGAGGTGGGCTATCTGATCACCGGTGTGAAGGACGTCCGCCAGTCCAAGGTCGGTGACACCGTCACCAGCCAGGTCAAGGGCGCGACCGAGGCTCTCGGCGGCTACAAGGACCCGAAGCCGATGGTGTTCTCGGGCCTGTACCCGCTGGACGGCTCGGACTACCCGGAGCTGCGCGAGGCCCTGGACAAGCTCCAGCTCAACGACGCCGCCCTGGTGTACGAGCCGGAGACCTCCGCCGCCCTCGGCTTCGGTTTCCGCGTCGGCTTCCTCGGCCTGCTGCACCTGGACGTGATCCGGGAGCGCCTGGAGCGCGAGTTCGGCCTCGACCTGATCGCCACCGCCCCCAACGTGGTCTACCGCGTGGTCATGGAGGACGGCAGCGAGCATGTCGTCACCAACCCGAGCGAGTTCCCCGAGGGGAAGATCAACGAGGTCTACGAGCCGGTCGTGCGGGCCACCATCCTGGCGCCCACCGAGTTCATCGGCTCGATCATGGAGCTGTGCCAGACCCGGCGCGGCACCCTGCTCGGCATGGACTACCTCTCCGAGGACCGCGTCGAGATCCGCTACACGCTGCCGCTCGCGGAGATCGTCTTCGACTTCTTCGACCAGCTCAAGTCCAAAACCCGCGGCTACGCCTCGCTGGACTACGAGCCCACGGGTGAGCAGACCTCCAGCCTGGTCAAGGTCGACATCCTCCTGCACGGCGACAAGGTCGACGCCTTCTCGGCGATCACCCACAAGGACGCCGCGTACGCGTACGGGGTGCGGCTCGTCGCCAAGCTGCGCGAGCTGATCCCCCGGCAGGCCTTCGAGGTGCCGATCCAGGCCGCCATCGGTTCGCGCGTCATCGCCCGCGAGACCATCCGCGCCATCCGCAAGGACGTCCTCGCCAAGTGCTACGGCGGTGACATCTCCCGTAAGCGGAAGCTGCTGGAGAAGCAGAAGGAAGGCAAGAAGCGGATGAAGATGGTGGGTTCCGTGGAGGTTCCGCAGGAAGCCTTCATCGCGGTGCTCTCCAGCGATGACAGCACGGGATCGGGCAAGGCCAAGAAGTAACCGCGCGCGGCTCCGGGCCGTACACGCAATTCCGGGCACAAGGGGCTCGTCGCACACAAGTGCGGCGGGCCCCTGCGTGTGCGGCGGGTCGCTCTGCGTGGACGTTCCGTGGGCCCCTGTGGGGAAGTCGCAGGCCGAGTCCTCTTACGCGACGGGCGGTCGCGCCTTACCCTGATCCCTGCCCCATAGTTACTCGCGAGTTAAACAACAGGCCGTACCCGTTCGAGTTCCCCACGTGAGTCAACCCAGCCGCACCGAGTCAGCCGCACCGTCGCGGGCCCCGGAGGATGTCGTGAGCGACACACAGACCCTGATCGAGAACCGACCGCCCTCCGTGGCGGCCCTCTTCCTGGAGCGCGTGGCGGCGACACCGGACGCCGAGGCATACCGCTACCCGGTCCCGTCTCCGGCGGGCACCGGTCCGGACGAGTGGAAGTCGCTGAGCTGGAGTCAGGCCGCCGAGCGCGTGTACGCCATCGCGGCCGGCCTCATCGAGCTGGGCATCGAGCCCGAGGAGCGGGTGGCGCTCGCCTCCTCGACCCGGGTCGAGTGGATCCTCGCCGACCTCGGCATCCTCTGCGCGGGCGGTGCCACCACGACCGTCTATCCGCAGACCAACTCCGACGAGTCGGCGTTCATCCTCTCCGACTCCGAGAGCCGGGTGCTGATCGCGGAGGACGCCGCCCAGGTCGCCAAGGCGGTCGAGCGGCGCGCCGAGCTGCCCACGCTCACCAAGGTCGTCGTCATCGACTCCGAGGGCGTGGAGACCGACGACTGGGTGATCACCCTGGCCGAGCTGGAGAAGTGCGGCGCGGCCTATCTGGAGACGCACCCCGAGCTGATCAAGGAGCGGGTCGGCGCGATCACCGCCGAGCAGCTCGCCACCCTGATCTACACCTCCGGCACCACCGGCCGCCCCAAGGGCGTGCGCCTGCCGCACGACAACTGGTCGTACATGGCGAAGGCCATCGCCGCGACCGGGCTGCTCGGCCCGGACGACACGCAGTACCTGTGGCTGCCGCTCGCGCACGTCTTCGGCAAGGTGCTCACCTCCGGGCAGATCGAGATCGGCCACGTCACCGCCGTGGACGGCCGCGTGGACAAGATCATCGAGAATCTGCCGGTCGTGCGCCCGACGTACATGGCCGCCGTGCCGCGCATCTTCGAGAAGGTCTACAACGGCGTGGCGGCCAAGGCCCGCGAGGGCGGCGCCGCCAAGTACAAGATCTTCCAGTGGGCCGCCGAGACCGCCCGCGAGTACGCCAAGGCGTCCCAGGACAGCTTCCGCCGCACCGGCACCGCCTCCGTGCCGTTCGCGCTCGCCGCCAAGCACAAGGTGGCCGACGCCCTGGTCTACGCCAAGATCCGCGAGGCGTTCGGCGGGCAACTGCGCGCCTGTGTCTCCGGCGCCTCCGCCCTCGCCCCCGAGATCGGCTACTTCTTCTCCGGCGCCGGCATCCACATCCTGGAGGGCTACGGCCTCACCGAGACCTCCGCCGCCTCCTTCGTCAACCCGGGCGAGGCGTACCGCACCGGCACGGTCGGCAAGCCCGTGCCCGGCACCGAGGTGCGCATCGCGGAGGACGGCGAGATCCTGCTGCGCGGCCCCGGCGTCATGCAGGGCTACCACCAGCAGCCCGAGAAGACCGCCGAGGTCCTGGAGTCCGACGGCTGGTTCCACACCGGGGACATCGGCGAGCTGTCGGCCGACGGCTACCTGCGGATCACCGACCGCAAGAAGGACCTCATCAAGACCTCCGGCGGCAAGTACGTGGCGCCCGCCGAGGTCGAGGGCCAGTTCAAGGCGGTGTGTCCGTACGTCTCCAACATCCTGGTGCACGGCGCCGACCGGAACTACTGCACCGCCCTCATCGCCCTCGACGAGCCCACGATCCTCCAGTGGGCCGCCGACAACGGCCTGGAGGGCAAGTCGTACGCCGAGGTCGTCGCCGCGCCGCAGACCGTCGAGCTGGTCGCCGGGTACGTGAAGCAGCTCAACGAGGGTCTCCAGCGCTGGCAGACGATCAAGAAGTTCCGCCTGCTGCCCCGTGACCTCGACGTGGAGCACGGCGAGATCACCCCGAGCCTGAAGCTGAAGCGGCCGGTCGTCGAGCGGGAGTACCGCGGGCTGATCGACGAGATGTACGCGGGGGCCCGCGAGGCCTGACCGGGCTCCGGGTGTCGGGGGTCCAGCCCGCCCGGCCCCCGGCCCACCGGCGCGCAGTTCCACGACCGCACGCACACGCGTCCAGGGAACGGGCGTGAACCCTCCGAAGTGGGGAGTTCGCGCCCGTCTCCGCTCGAAAGTGTTCGTCTTCTGGCACACCAGTAGCACAGTTCCCCGTCACGGCCGCTCATTTCGGTGACACAGTGCTTATGTGCGCCCCCTGTCTGTCACCCTGGCCGCATGGACATGGCGGCCATACCGACCCAGCGGGCGACCGACGCCCCCGTCGGTGACACGCCCGCGTACCCCGGCGCGGGCCCGCTCGGCGAAGGGCGGGTCACCCTCGCCGGGAGCCTCGCCGCGCCCGGCTCGGCCCGCGCGCTGGTGCGCGGCGCCTTCACCGAGTGGGCGGGACTCGGACTGACCGGACCGGACGGTGACGCGCGGCTGGCCGACGACGCGATGGCCGTCGTCAGCGAACTCGTCACCAACGCCGTCGTGCACGCGGGGACCGAGGTCGAGGTCGCCTGGCGCCTCGAGGCGACCGGCGCGTTCACCGTGGAGGTGCACGACCACCACCCGGCGCGCGCCCCCCGCGACCCCGCCGACCCCGACGCGCCCGAGATGCCCGAGCACGGGCGCGGACTGCGCCTGGTCGCCACCCTCGCCGAGACCTGGGGCGTCACCTACCGCTCCCACGGCAAGACCCTGTGGGCCCGGCTGCCGCCCGGCGGCAAGGAGGAACCCGAGGGACCCGCGCCGGTACCCGCGCTGCGCGCCGCCGAGGCCCTGGCACCGCAGCCGCAGCGCCCCGGCGGCGACCGGGACTGGCTGGGCCGGGGCGCGCTGTCCTTCCTCGCCGAGGCGTCCGACCTGCTCGCCGGCCAGCTCGACGAGAACCTGGTCGCCGCCCTCACCGGCCAGCTCCTGGTGCCCCGGCTCGCCGACTGGTGCGCGGTGTGGCTGGAGGACGAGGCGACCGTGCGCACCGGCTGCGGCTCCGGGCCCGTGCGGGTCTGGCACGCCCACGAGAGCCGTATCGAGGAGCTGCTCCGCGCCCTGGAGAAGGAGCCGCCGCGCCCCGACGGCGTGCGTTCGGGCCCGGAGCCCTACCCCTGGCCGGGCGCCGCGCTCGGACCCGAGGGCACCCACGGCACCGCGCTCGCCTACCGGCTCATCGCGGGCGGCCGCCCGCTGGGCACTCTGGTGATCGGCCGCTGCGGGCTGCTCCGCTTCCCCGACGAGGTCACCGGGCTGGTCGAGGACCTGGGGCGCCGGGTGGCGCTGGCCATCGGCGCGGCCCGGCAGTACGCCCGCCAGGCCACCATCAGCGCCGTCCTCCAGCGCGGCCTGCTGCCCGGCGCGGTCGCGGAGATCCCGGGCGTGCGCAGCGCGCTGGTCTACGAGCCCCGCGACAAGGGCGGCCCCAGCGGCGACTTCTACGACATCTTCCCGGCGGGCGACGGCCGCTGGTGCTTCGCCGTGGGCGACGTCCAGGGCAAGGGCCCGGAGGCCGCGGTGGTGATCGGCCTGGCCCGGCCCTGGATCCGGCTGCTGGCGCGCGAGGGCTACCCGGTCGCGGGCGTCCTCGACCGCCTCAACCAGCTCCTCCTGGACGACGCCACCGAGGCCGCCGACGCGGCCGCCCGCGCGCTGATCGCGGCGGGCGGCGGCCCCTTCGCGCCGGGGGAGGGCCCGCAGAGCCGTTTCCTCTCCCTGCTCTACGGCGAGCTGATCCCGCACGCGGATGGCGGCTTCCGCTGCGTCCTCGCCTCCGCCGGGCACCCGCTGCCGCTGGTGCTGAGCCCCGACGGCGCGGTCCGCAGCGCCGCCCGGCCGCAGACGCTGCTCGGCGTGGTCGAGGACGAGACGTACACCAGCGAGAGCGTCGAGCTGCTGCCCGGCGACAGCCTGCTGTGCGTCACGGACGGGGTGACCGAGCGCCGCTCCGGCTCCAGCCAGTTCGACGACGAGGACGGGCTCGCGCACGCCCTCGCGGGGTGCGCGGGCCTGGACGCCGAGCGCATCGCGGAGCGCATCCACGACCTGGTGCTCGGCTTCGCCCCCGACCTGCCGGACGACGACCTGGCGCTGCTGGTGCTCCAGGCGGAGTGAGGTCCGGCAGGGTGCCGTCCCGAGTACGGGACAATGGAGGACATGCCTTCCGCACTCCCCGACGGCGAGCCCGTCCCCGACGACGGCGCGCTGCCCCCCGCCGCGCTCGCCGGCGCCGCCGAGCGGCCCCTCGGGTTCTATCTGCACGTCCCCTACTGCGCGACCCGCTGCGGCTACTGCGACTTCAACACCTACACCGCCACCGAGCTGCGCGGCACCGGCGGCGTGCTCGCCTCCCGGGACAACTACGCGGACACCCTCACCGACGAGGTCCGCCTGGCCCGCAAGGTGCTCGGCGACGACTCGCGCGAGGTCCGCACGGTCTTCGTCGGCGGTGGCACGCCGACCCTGCTGGCCGCCGGGGACCTGGTGCGGATGCTGGGCGCGATCCGCGACGAGTTCGGACTCGCGCCGGACGCGGAGATCACCACCGAGGCCAACCCGGAGACGATCACCCCCGCCTACCTCGCCGAGCTGCGCGCCGGCGGCTTCAACCGGATCTCCTTCGGCATGCAGAGCGCGAAGCCGCACGTGCTGAAGATCCTGGACCGCACACACACCCCGGGCCGCCCCGAGGCCTGCGTCGCGGAGGCCCGCGCGGCCGGGTTCGAGCACGTCAACCTCGACCTGATCTACGGCACGCCCGGCGAGTCCGACGACGACTGGCGCGCCTCCCTGGAGGCGGCCCTCGGCGCGGGCCCCGACCACGTCAGCGCCTACGCCCTGATCGTCGAGGAGGGCACCCAGCTCGCCCGCCGCATCCGCCGGGGCGAGGTCCCCATGACGGACGACGACGTCCACGCCGACCGCTATCTGATCGCCGAGGAGATGCTCTCGGCGGCGGGCTTCGACTGGTACGAGGTCTCCAACTGGGCCACCTCCGAGGCGGGCCGCTGCCTCCACAACGAGCTGTACTGGCGCGGCGCCGACTGGTGGGGCGCGGGACCGGGCGCCCACAGCCACGTGGGCGGCGTCCGCTGGTGGAACGTCAAGCACCCCGGCGCGTACGCCGCCGCGCTGTCCGCCGGGCGTTCCCCGGGCGCGGGCCGCGAACTCCTCTCCGATGAGGACCGCCGAGTGGAGCGCGTCCTGCTGGAGCTGCGGCTGCGCGAGGGCGTCCCCCTGTCCCTCCTGAAGCCCGACGGTCTCGCGGCCTCCCGCCGGGCCCTGTCGGGCGGCCTGCTCGACCCCGGCCCGTACGACGCGGGCCACGCGGTGCTCACCCTGCGCGGACGGCTCCTCGCGGACGCGGTGGTGCGGGACCTGGTGGACTGATCACGCCGGGCGGCGTCAGGCCCCGCCGCCGTCCGTGACGAAGTCGATCAGTTCCTCGACCCGTCCCAGCAGCTCCGGCTCCAGGTCCTTGTAGGACGTCACCTTCGCCAGGATCGCCTGCCACACCGCCCCGGTGTTCTCCGACGGCCAGCCCAGCGCGCGGCACACCCCCGTCTTCCAGTCCTGGCCGCGGGGCACCCGGGGCCAGGCGGAGATGCCGAGGGCGGAGGGCTTCACCGCCTCCCAGATGTCGATGTAGGGGTGGCCGACCACCAGGGCGTGCTCGCTGGTCACCGACTGGGCGATGCGCCACTCCTTCGTGCCGGGGACCAGGTGGTCCACCAGGACGCCCAGGCGGGCGTCCGGGCCGGGGGAGAACTCCGCGACGACGGCAGGCAGGTCGTCCACGCCCTCCAGGTACTCCACCACCACGCCCTCGACGCGCAGGTCGTCGCCCCAGACCTTCTCGACCAGTTCGGCGTCGTGGCGGCCCTCGACGTAGATGCGCCCGGCGCGGGCCACGCGGGCGCGGGCGCCCGGGACGGCCACGGAGCCGGAGGCGGTGCGGGTGGGGCGTGCGGGGGCGGCGGAGGGGCGTACGAGGGTCACCGCGCGCCCTTCGAGGAGGAAGCCGCGCGGCTCCAGCGGGAACACCCGGTGCTTGCCGAAGCGGTCCTCCAGCGTCACCGTGCCCGCTTCGCAGCGGATCACCGCTCCGCAGAACCCGGTGCCGGGCTCCTCCACCACCAGACCCGGCTCGGCCGCGACCTGCGGCACCGGCTGCGGCTTCTTCCAGGGGGCGGTCAGATCGGGGGAGTACTCGCGCATTCCCATGACGATAGGAGAACCCGTACCGCCCCTGTCACGACACGCCGAAACGGGCTGCCAGGGCGTCGCGTTGGCGCCGAACGAAGTGCGCGTCGACCACCGCTCCGTGACCGGGCACGTACAGCGCGTCCTCGCCGCCGAGGGCGAGCAGCCGGTCCAGGGCGGCGGGCCAGCGGGCGGGTACGGCGTCCGGGCCCGCCTGGGGTTCGCCGGACTCCTCGACCAGGTCGCCGCAGAAGACGACCTCCGGCGAGCCGGGCACCAGGACCGCGAGATCGTGCGCGGTGTGGCCCGGACCGACGTTGGCGAGGAGCACCTGACGGCCGCCGCCGAGGTCGAGCGTCAGCTCGCCCGAGACGGGGTGGAGCGGCACCGGCAGCGTGGCGACCGCCTCGTTCGCCTCCGCGACCGGCAGACCCTGGGTGATCGCGTCGTGCCGCAGCTCCCCGGCCTCGTGCGCCAGCACCGCGTCCATGCCCACCGCCGCGTACGTCTCCGCCGCCGCGAACGCGGCCGCGCCCAGCACGTGATCGAAATGTGGGTGGGTCAGCGCGAGATGGGTCACATCGTGGCCGGTCAGCTCCCGCACCGCCGTCTCGAGGCGGGCACCCTCCGCGAGGCTCGACCCCGCCTCCACGAGGAGCGCCGCACCCGAGCCCACCACCAGCCCCGCCGTACAGTCCCAGCCCGGCAGCCGGCACCGTCCGACACCCTCGCCAAGCCGCTCCCACCCCAGGTCTTCCCAAGTCACGCTCATACCGGGACGCTATCGGCAAGAAGCCGGCGCAGTACCGCTGACCTTGCCCGGGCGGTACCCCACGGCCGTACACTGGGCGGGGGAAGTCTGGCACTCGCCCCAGCAGAGTGCCAGGGAGCAGGTCGAGTGCCGCAGGGCGACAAGATGGAGGTGCGCGCCGAATGCTGAGTGAACGCAGGCTTCAGGTGCTGCGCGCCATCGTCCAGGACTACGTGGGCACCGAGGAGCCCGTCGGGTCGAAGGCGCTCACCGAGCGGCACAACCTCGGCGTCTCCCCGGCCACCGTGCGCAACGACATGGCCGCCCTGGAGGACGAGGGGTTCATCGCCCAGCCGCACACCAGCGCGGGGCGCATCCCCACCGACAAGGGGTACCGCCTCTTCGTCGACAAGCTCGCGGGCGTCAAGCCGATGTCCGCGCCCGAGCGGCGCGCGATCCAGAACTTCCTGGACGGCGCCGTCGACCTGGACGACGTGGTGGCCCGCACGGTCCGGCTGCTCGCGCAGCTGACCCGGCAGGTCGCCGTCGTGCAGTACCCCTCGCTGACCCGCTCGACCGTGCGGCACGTGGAACTGCTCTCGCTCGCCCCCGCGCGCGTGATGCTGGTGCTGATCACGGACACCGGCCGGGTCGAGCAGCGGATGGTCGACTGCCCGGCGCCGTTCGGCGAATCCTCGCTCGCCGATCTGCGCGCCCGGCTCAACAGCCGGGTCGCCGGACGCCGGTTCAGCGACGTGCCGCGACTGGTCGAGGACCTCCCCGATGCGTTCGAGGCCGACGATCGCGGTACCGTCTCCACAGTGCTCTCCACACTGCTGGAGACACTGGTCGAGGAGAACGAGGAACGGCTGATGATCGGCGGCACCGCCAATCTCACCCGTTTCGGACACGACTTCCCCCTGGTGATCCGGCCCGTCCTGGAGGCACTTGAGGAGCAGGTCGTGCTGCTCAAGCTCCTCGGCGAGGCCAAAGATCCGGGCGTCACCGTGCGTATCGGGCACGAGAACGCCCACGAAGGACTCAACTCCACGTCCGTCGTGTCGGTCGGCTACGGTTCGGGCGGCGAGGCGGTTGCCAAGCTCGGCGTGGTCGGACCGACCCGCATGGACTACCCGGGAACGATGGGAGCGGTACGCGCAGTGGCACGGTACGTCGGACAGATCCTGGCGGAGTCGTAAGTGGCCACGGATTACTACGCCGTTCTCGGCGTGCGCCGCGACGCGTCGCAGGATGAGATCAAGAAGGCGTTCCGCAGGCTCGCGCGCGAGCTGCACCCGGACGTCAATCCGGATCCGAAGACCCAGGAGCGGTTCAAGGAGATCAACGCCGCCTACGAGGTGTTGTCGGACCCGCAGAAGAAGCAGGTCTACGACCTCGGCGGCGACCCGCTCTCGCAGGCCGGCGGCGCCGGTGGCGGCGCGGGCGGCTTCGGAGCCGGTGGCTTCGGCAACTTCTCCGACATCATGGACGCGTTCTTCGGCACGGCGTCGCAGCGCGGTCCGCGCTCGCGCACGCGCCGTGGCCAGGACGCCATGATCCGGATCGAGGTCGAGCTGGACGAGGCGGCCTTCGGCACGACCAAGGACATCCAGGTCGACACCGCGGTCGTCTGCAACACCTGCAACGGCGAGGGCGCCGCCCCCGGCACCACCGCGCAGACCTGTGACATGTGCCGCGGCCGCGGCGAGGTCTCCCAGGTCACCCGGTCCTTCCTGGGCCAGGTCATGACCTCGCGGCCCTGCCCCCAGTGCCAGGGCTTCGGCACCGTGGTCCCGACCCCGTGCCCCGAGTGCGCGGGCGACGGCCGGGTCCGCTCCCGGCGCACCCTGACGGTCAAGATCCCCGCCGGTGTCGACAACGGCACCCGCATCCAGCTCGCGGGCGAGGGCGAGGTCGGCCCCGGCGGCGGCCCCGCCGGTGACCTGTACGTCGAGATCCACGAGCTGCCGCACTCGACCTTCCAGCGGCGCGGCGACGACCTGCACTGCACGGTCACCATCCCGATGACCGCCGCGGCCCTCGGCACCAAGGTGCCGCTGGAGACGCTGGACGGCATGGAGGAGGTCGACATCCGGCCCGGCACCCAGTCCGGCCAGTCGATCCCGCTGCACAACCGGGGCGTCACGCATCTGCGCGGCGGCGGCCGGGGTGACCTGATCGTCCACGTCGAGGTGACCACGCCGACCAAGCTCGACCCCGAGCAGGAGCGGCTGCTGCGCGAACTGGCCAAGCTGCGCGGCGAGGAGCGGCCCACGGGCCAGTTCCAGCCCGGCCAGCAGGGTCTGTTCTCCCGGCTGAAGGACGCGTTCAACGGCCGCTGACCGAGAGCGCCGGCAGAAGGAGGGGGGTGCCCGGCACCCCCCTCCTTCCGTTTCCGCGGCAGGGGCGCCGGGTCCGATTCGGACTCGCGCGGCGGACGTGACACGATGCGGACATGCCCCGCACCCTCGCCGATCTCCTCACGCTTCCGATCGTGCAGGCACCCATGGCGGGCGGCGTCTCCACGCCGGAACTGGCCGCCGCCGTCTGCGAGGCGGGCGGCCTCGGCTTCCTCGCCGGGGGCTACCGCGCCCTGGACGCGCTGCGCGCCGACATCGAGCGGCTGCGCGGCCTGACGAGCCGCCCCTTCGGCGTCAACCTCTTCCTGCCCCAGCGGCAGACCGCCGACCCCGCCGCCGTCGAGGCGTACGCCCGCGGCCTCGCCGGGGAGAGCGAGCGCTACGGCACCGCGACCGGCGACCCCTACGGCCCGGTCGACGACGCCTACGACGCCAAACTGGCCCTGCTCCTCGCCGACCCGGTGCCCGTCGTCTCCTTCCACTTCGGCGTGCCGGAGCCCGAGGCGCTGGACGCGCTGCGCCGCGCCGGGACCGTCACGCTGGTCACCGCCACCACCGCCGAGGAGGCCCGCGCGGTCGAGCGCGCCGGGGCCGCCGCCGTCATCGCGCAGGGCATCGAGGCGGGCGGCCACCAGGGCACCCACCGGGACGACCCCGCCCGCGACCGCACCGGGCTCGGGCTCCTCGCGCTGCTCGCACAGGTCACCGAGGCCGTGGACCTGCCGGTCGTCGCGGCGGGCGGGCTCATGCGCGGCGCGCAGATCGCCGCCGTGCTCGCGGCCGGCGCCAGTGCCGCCCAGCTCGGTACGGCCTTCCTCGCCACCCCCGAGTCCGGCGCCCCCGACCCCCACAAGCGGGCGCTGACCGACCCCGCCTTCCCGGACACCGAGCCCACCCGCGCCTTCACCGGACGCCCCGCGCGGGCCCTGGTCAACCGCTTCCTGCGCGAACACGGCGCGGACGCGCCCGCCGCCTACCCGGCGGTGCACCACCTGACCGCCCCGCTGCGCCGGGCCGCCACCGGGACGGGGGACGCGCAGGGCATGGCGCTGTGGGCGGGACAAGGACACCGGCTGGCCCGCGCGCTGCCGGCCGGGCGGCTGGTGGAGGTACTGGCCGCCGAACTGCGCGCTGCGACAACAGAGTCGGCTGACGGAGGTGGCGCGGGATGACCGCTCCCGTGTTCGTGGTGGAGGACTTCGGCCCGGAGGGCGGACCGTTCGTCCTGGACGGCCCCGAGGGACGGCACGCCGTCTCCGTGAAGCGGCTCCAGGCGGGCGAGGAGGTCGTCCTCACCGACGGCGCCGGACGCCACGCCGTGGCCGAGGTGACCGGCACCGAGGGCAAGGACCGGCTGCTCGTCCGGCTCGGCGCCGTCGTGGAGGAGCCCGAGCCCGCCCCGCGCATCACCGTCGTGCAGGCGCTGCCCAAGGGCGACCGGGGTGAACTCGCCGTCGAGACCATGACCGAGGTCGGCGTCGACCGGGTCGTGCCCTGGCAGGCGGCCCGCTGCATCACCCAGTGGAAGGGCGACCGGGGTCTGAAGGCGCTCGGCAAGTGGCGCTCCACCGCGCGCGAGGCGGGCAAGCAGTCCCGCCGGGTCCGCTTCCCCGAGGTCGCCGACGCCGCCTCCACCAAGCAGGTCGCCGCGCTGCTCGCGGAGGCCGACTTCGCCGCCGTGCTGCACTCGGACTTCGAGCACGAGAGCGTGCCGCTGGCCACCGTCGACCTCCCCGCGACGGGCGACATCGTGCTCGTCGTCGGACCCGAGGGCGGCGTCTCCCGCGACGAGTTGGCGCTCTTCGAGGAGGCCGGCGCCCGCGCCTGCGTCCTCGGCCCGTCAGTCCTGCGCACCTCCACCGCCGGAACGGCCGCCGCCGCCCTCCTGCTGGGACGCACCGGCCGCTGGTCCTGACACCGGAGCCACTAGTGGAACTGAGCCAGGTACGGCTGCTGGTCACCGACTTCCCCGCCTGCTACCGCTTCTACGCCGACGTCCTCGGCCTGCGGCCCCAGTCGGGCGCGCGGAACGGGCCCTACGAGAAGTTCAGCCCCCACGCGGGCTCGGCCGGGATCGCGCTCCAGGACCGCGCGGGCATGGCCGGGGTCCTGGACGAACTGGGCGACACCGCCGCCGGTCACCGCTCACTGATCGTGCTGCGCGTGGACGACCTCGACGCGTACTGCGCCGAGGTCTCCGGGCGCGGGGCCGAGATCCTGCACGGGCCGGTCCCGATGACCGACCGCATACGCGTGGCCCACCTCAAGGACCCGGAGGGGAACCTGGTGGAGCTTCAGGAGTGGCTGCCGCTTCGAGACCGAGCGTGACGACGGGCAGGAGTTCCCAGCCGTCCAGCTCTCCGCCCGTGGACCCGCGGCGGCGCACCTCGTCCACGAACGCCCGTACGACGGCGGGCCGGTGGAGGTTCGCCCGGCGGCCCTGCTCGTCGCACACCAGCCCGGAGTGGGCGTAGGCCGCCCCGGTGCCCAGCACCCGCCCCGGGCCGTCCCGGAAGACGATCCGCAGCACGGCGCCGTCCCGGCCGAGGGTCAGCACCTCCCGGCACCCGGTCTCCGGCGCGTGCCGGTGACGACGGTCCACCGGTAGGCGGTGCCGTCCGGAAGGACCAGCCGCCGCACCCTGCGTTCGCCGCGCATCCCGGGAAGGCAGCGCACGCCGCGCACGGGCTGCCGGGCGTGCGCCGCACGTTCGGGTGACTGGCCGGAGGCGGCCTTCCGCGGGGTGGGAGTCGGTGGCACGCTGGGAGGCATGGGGGCTTCGAGGTGGGATCGGCGCCGTTGTGGACGGCTGCTGGCCGTGAGCGGGCTCGCGGCACTGGGGATCGGTGCGATGACCGCGTGTCAGCCGACCGATCTCGGGTCCGCGACCGTCGCCTACACCACCGACTCCACCGCGACCGCCGAGCTGAACCGTCGCCACGTGGACGTGAGTTGGCTGACCTGCGTCGGGCAACAGGGCGACAGCGCCACTCCGGCCAGGTCGAGTTCGCCCTCCACGGCCACCGTCGTCAGCGTCGACTGCCAGGGCCGCACCAAGGACGGCAAGAAGATAGCCGTCACCGGTGAGGTGACCCGCGCGGTCAACGGAGCGTGTGTGCGCGGCCACTTGACCGCCACCGTCGACGGTCGCCGGGTCTTCCGGGTCAGCGGACTCGGCGACTGCGACGCGGAACCCAGCTCCGCCTACACCCCGCCCGCCACCTATCGCCCGCCGGGACAGCCCCGGCCCACCGTGACGGTCACCGTCACCCGGACCCTGTGGTGCAAGGGCGATCCGACCTGCTGGCCCGTCGAAGGCAAGTGATCCAAATCCGGCGCCACGACGCCGGACCGCGCGTAAGGTGACCGCGTGACTCAGGGCGCTGGCAAGGACCTCACGGCAGACACGAAGACCACGACGACCTCTGGGTATCTCCGATTCCCGCACCTGCGCGGCGACTTGGTGACCTTCACCGCCGAGGACGACGTCTGGGTGGCCCCGCTCGACGGCGGCCGCGCCTGGCGGGTGAGCGCGGACAACGTGCCGGTGAACCACCCCCGCATATCCCCCGACGGCACCACCCTCGCCTGGACCTCGACCCGCGACGGCGCCCCCGAGGTGCACATCGCCCCGGTCGACGGCGGATCCGCCAAGCGCCTGACCTACTGGGGAAGTTGGAAGACCCAGGTGCTCGGCTGGACCCCCGGCGGAGAGGTCCTCGCGGTCAGCACCCAGGGCCAGGCCAGCCTCCGCCGCACCTGGGCCCGCGCCGTCCCGCTGGACGGCGGTCCCGCCACCACCCTGCCGTACGGCCCGGTCGGTGACATCGCGTACGGCCCGCACACCGTCCTGCTCTCCGCGCCCATGGGCCGCGAGGCCGCCTGGTGGAAGCGCTACCGGGGCGGCACGGCAGGCAAGTTGTGGATCGACCGCGAGGGCGACGGCGAGTTCGTCCGCCTCCACGAGGACCTCGACGGCAACCTCGAAAGCCCCCTGTGGGTCGGGGACCGCATCGCCTTCCTCTCCGACCACGAAGGCACCGGCGCCCTCTACTCCTCCCTCGCCGACGGCACCGACCTGCGCCGCCACACCCCGCTCGCCGGCTTCTACGCCCGCCAGGCCGCCACCGACGGCACCCGGGTGATCTGGTCCAGCGCCGGTGAACTCTGGATCCTGGACGACCTCGACGGCGCCGAACCCCGCCGCCTGGACATCCGCCTCGGCGGCGCCCGCGTCGACCTCCAGCCCCACCAGGTCAGCACCGCCCGCTGGTTCGGCTCCGCCTCCCCGGACCACACCGGACGCGGCAGCGCCGTGGCCGTGCGCGGCACCGTCCACTGGGTCACCCACCGGGGCGGCCCCGCCCGTGCCCTGGCCGCCGAGCCAGGCGTCCGCGCCCGGCTGCCGCGCACCTTCCGCGCCGACGGCGAGGAGTGGGTGGTCTGGGTGACCGACGCCGAGGGCGAGGACGCCCTGGAGTTCGCCCCGGCCACCGGCCTAGCCCCCGGCGCCGTACCCCGCCGGATCGCGGCGGGACGGCTCGGCCGTGTCCTGGCGCTCGCCATGTCCCCCGACGGCAGCCGGGCCGCCGTCGCCTCGCACGACGGACGGCTGCTGCTGGTCGAGCGGGAGACCGGCGAGGTCCGCGAGGTCGACCGCAGCGAGCACGGCGACGTGCACGGCCTCGCCTTCTCGCCCGACTCCGGCTGGCTCGCCTGGGCCCACCCCGGCCCCCGCCCGCTCTCCCAGATCCGCATCGCCGGCACCACCGACCTCACGGTCACCGAGGCGACCCCGCTGCGCTTCCAGGACTACGCGCCCGCCTTCACCCTGGACGGCAAGCACCTCGCTTTCCTCTCCAGCCGCTCCTTCGACCCCGTCTACGACCGGCACGTCTTCGACCTGGCCTTCGTCGACAGCGTCCGCCCGCACCTGATCACCCTCGCCGCCACCACGCCGTCCCCCTTCGGACCGCAGCGCCACGGGCGCCCCTTCGGCACCCCCGACAAGGACGAGACCCCGGAGAGCGAGGGCGCCCCGGTCACCCGGATCGACCTCGACGGGCTCGCGGACCGCATCGTGCCCTTCCCGGTCGAGGCCGCCAGCTACACCAACCTGCGCGCCGCCCGCGACGGCGTCCTCTGGCTGCGCCATCCGGTGCGGGGAGTCCTCGGCGCCGCCCGCGCCACGCCCGACGCCCCCGACCCCAAGACCGAGCTGGAGCGCTACGACCTCGCCCAGCAGCGCCTGGAACACCTGGCCGCCGACGCCGACCACTTCCGGGTCAGCGGCGACGGCAAGCGGGTCCTGTTGTGGAGCGACGGCCGCCTGCGCGTCGTACCCGCCGACCGGCGCGCCTCCGACGACGAGGACGGCGACTCCCACATCGTCGTGGACCTCGGCCGCATCCGGCACACCGTCGACCCGGTCGCCGAGTGGCGGCAGATGTACGAAGAGACCGGCCGGATCATGCGGGACAACTTCTGGCGCCCCGACATGGGCGGCACCGACTGGGACGGCGTGCTCGACCGCTACCGCCCGGTCCTCGACCGCCTCGCCACCCACGACGACCTGGTCGACCTCCTGTGGGAGGTGCACGGCGAACTCGGCACCTCGCACGCCTACGTCACCCCCGGCGGCGGCTACGGCGGCGGCCCCCGCCAGGGTCTGCTCGGCGCCGACATCTCCCGCCACGAGGACGGCAGTTGGCGGGTGGACCGCATCCTGCCCTCCGAGACCTCCGACCCCGAGGCCCGCTCCCCGCTCGCCGCGCCCGGCGTCGCCGTGCGCCCCGGCGACGCGCTCGTGGCCGTCGGCGGCCGCCCCGTCGACCCGGTCACCGGCCCCGCCCCGCTGCTCACCGGCACCGCGGGCAAGCCCGTCGAGCTGACGGTCTCCCCGGCGGGCGGCGGCGAACCCCGGCACGCCGTCGTCGTCCCCGTCGCCGACGAGGAGCCGCTGCGCTACCACGCCTGGGTCGCGGACCGGCGCGCCTACGTCCACGAGAAGTCCGGCGGCCGCCTCGGCTACCTCCACGTCCCGGACATGCAGGCCCCCGGCTGGGCGCAGATCCACCGCGACCTGCGCGTCGAGGTCGCCCGCGAGGGCCTGATCGTGGACGTCCGCGAGAACCGCGGCGGCCACACCTCCCAACTGGTCGTCGAGAAGCTGGCCCGCCGCGTCGTCGGCTGGGACCTCCCGCGCGGTATGCGACCCGAGAGCTACCCCCAGGACGCCCCGCGCGGCCCGGTCGTCGCCGTCGCCAACGAGTTCTCCGGCTCCGACGGCGACATCGTCAACGCCGCCATCCGCGCCCTGGACATCGGCCCCGTCGTCGGCACCCGCACCTGGGGCGGCGTCATCGGCATCGACAGCCGCTACCGCCTGGTCGACGGCACCCTGATCACCCAGCCGAAGTACGCCTTCTGGCTGGAGGGCTACGGCTGGGGCGTCGAGAACCACGGCGTGGACCCCGACGTGGAGGTCGTCCAGAAGCCCCAGGACTACGCGGCGGGCAGGGACACCCAGTTGGACGAGGCGATAAGGCTGGCACTGGAGGCGCTGGAGCGGCAGCCGGCGAAGACTCCTCCGGGCCTGCCCACCTGAGGGCACGTGGGGCACCGCGAAAACACCCGCACCCTGCCAACCCAAGGGGCGCGGGGAACTGCGTGACCAGCCCCAACGCACCCGCACCGAACCGATTACGATGCCCGAAGACCACCGAACCGGCGAAAGCGAGCGCAGCGAAATGGCTGGGGAACCCCAAGAGGACTGCCTCTTCTGCAAGATCGTCGCAGGCCAGATCCCCGCGACCGTGGTCCGCGAGACGGACACCACCCTCGCGTTCCGGGACATCAACCCCCAGGCGCCGACGCACATCCTGGTGATCCCCAAGGCGCACTACAAGAACGCCGCCACCCTCGCGGCCGAGGCCCCGCAGCTCGCCGCGGACGTGCTCGCCGAGACGCAGAACATCGCCGACGAGGAAAAGCTCGAGAGCTACCGCACGGTGTTCAACACCGGCGCCGGCGCAGGGCAGACCGTCTGGCACGCCCACGCGCACGTCCTCGGCGGCCGCGGCCTCGAATGGCCCCCCGGGTAAAAGAGATGTCCGTACGCGAACTCGTCGTCCTCGGCACCGCCAGCCAGGTCCCGACCCGGCACCGCAACCACAACGGCTATCTGCTCCGCTGGGACGGCGAGGGCATCCTGTTCGACCCCGGCGAGGGCACCCAGCGGCAGATGCTGCGCGCCGGGGTCGCCGCGCACGACCTGAACCGGATCTGCGTCACCCACTTCCACGGCGACCACAGCCTGGGACTCGCCGGGGTGATCCAGCGGATCAACCTCGACCGGGTGCCCCACGAGATCACCGCGCACTACCCGCGCTCCGGGCAGCGCTTCTTCGACCGGCTGCGGTACGCCACCGCCTACCGCGAGACCGTCGCCCTCACCGAGGCACCCGCCGACGCCGACGGCATCCTGGCGCGGACCCCCGGCTACACGCTGGAGGCCCGCCGCCTCTCCCACCCCGTCGAGTCCTACGGCTACCGCCTGACCGAGCCCGACGCCGTGCGGATGCTGCCCGACCGGCTCGCCGCGCACGGCATCGCTGGCCCGGACGTGGGCCGTGTCCAGCGCGAGGGCTCGCTTCGCGGGGTGACGCTGGAGGAGGTCAGCGAGATCCGGCGCGGACAGCGATTCGCGTTCGTCATGGACACCCGGCTGTGCGACGGCGTCCACGCGCTGGCCGAGGGCTGCGACCTGCTCGTCATCGAGTCCACCTTCCTGGACGAGGACGCACGACTGGCCGAGGAATACGGTCACTTGACCGCAGGGCAGGCCGCGGCCGTGGCCCGGGACGCGGGCGTGCGGCACCTCGTCCTCACCCACTTCAGCCAGCGGTACTCCGACCCCGAAGCCTTCGAGCGCCAGGCCCGCGCGGCGGGCTTCACCGGGGAGCTGACCGTGGCCCGGGACCTCCAGCGCGTACCGGTGCCCAAACGCCGCTGAGCACCACCCGGGCGGGCGGATGAATGGGCTGGTAAAGGGCCGTACGATGCTCTGATGCCCCTCCCCAAAGCTGAACTGCACCTGCACATCGAAGGCACCCTGGAGCCCGAGCTGGCCTTCCGGCTGGCCGGACGCAACGGCGTCACACTGCCGTACGCGGACACCGAGGCGCTGCGCGAGGCGTACCGGTTCGAGGACCTCCAGTCCTTCCTGAACCTGTACTACGAGCTGATGGCCGTCCTGCGCACCGAGCAGGACTTCGAGGACCTCGCCAACGCCTATCTCGCGCGCGCCGCCGCGCAGGGTGTCCGGCACGCCGAGATCTTCTTCGACCCGCAGGCGCATCTGGCCCGGGGCGTGGACATGGGCACCGTGGTCGAGGGGCTGTGGCGCGCGCTGGGCTCCAGCGTGGAGAACCACGGCGTCTCCACCAAGCTGATCATGTGCTTCCTGCGCGACGAGTCCGCCGAGTCCGCGCTCGCCACCCTGGACGCGGCCAAGCCGTACCTGGACCGGATCACCGGTGTCGGCCTGGACTCCGCCGAGGTCGGCCACCCGCCGGTGAAGTTCCGCGAGGTGTACGAGGCCGCCGCCGCGCTCGGTCTGCGCCGCGTGGCGCACGCGGGGGAGGAGGGCCCGCCGGAGTACATCACCGAGGCGCTGGACGTCCTCGGCGTGGAGCGCGTGGACCACGGGCTGCGCTGCATGGAGGACCCGGCGCTGGTCGAGCGGCTGGTCCGCGACCGGGTGCCGCTCACCCTGTGCCCGCTGTCCAACGTGCGTCTGCGCACCGTGGACACCCTGGCCGACCACCCGCTCCCGGCGATGCTGGAAGCGGGCCTGATGTGCACGGTCAACTCCGACGACCCCGCCTACTTCGGCGGTTACGCGGGCGACAACTTCGCCGCGGTCCACGAGACGCTCGACCTGTCCCGGGACCGCCTGCGCGAACTGGCCCGCAACTCCTTCCTCGCCTCCTTCCTGGAGGACGACGAGGAGCTGCGCGCCCGTTACCTCGCCGAGGTGGAGGCGTACGAGTTCGAGTGACCCGGGAGGGCCCGGACCGGGAGACCGGGTGCCGTTTCCGCCAGGAGCGGCTCCAGGGCGGGGATCTCCACGAGGGGGATCCTCGCCGGCGAGACCTCCGCGAGAGAGACCTCGGTGAGGGGGACCTGCGCGGGAGAGGCGCCCGCGAGGGAGGTTTCCGCGTGCGGGAGTTCCGCCAGCGGGATCTCCACCACCGGCAGGTCCGCGATCCGCCTCGTCCGGCGGGCCGGGGCGGTCGCGCGCAGGGCCGCGGCCGTCATCGGCACCGCTGACACCAGCAGGACGACGGCCAGTATCCGGCCCATCGCCGGGTAGCCCGCCCACGCCGACAGCAGGCTGCCGGCCAGCGGTCCGGCCGCGGTGCCGAGCGAGCCCGCGGAGCCGACCAGCACCGCCCAGCGCCCGCGCGGGTCGAGGGAGGCGGCGAGCCCGATGACGTACGACAGCACGAGCGGGTAGCAGGCGTTCCAGGCGATCTCCCCGCCCGCGAACGACACCGGTCCCGAGGCCGACGCGCTGAGCACGACGCAGACCGCGATGAGCGCCGTACCGACGCCGATCGGCACCGCGCGGCCCATGCGCGGACCGAGCGCGCCCGCGCCGAGGACGCCGAGCAGCCCGGCGCCGAGCGCGACGGCGAACACCGCGCCGACGGTGACCTCGCTCAGGTGCGCCTGGGTCAGCCCGATCCGGCCGCTGACCCCCCACAGCGAGTTCTGCGCCAGGGACCAGCAGGGCATGGCGGCGGCCAGCAGCAGTCCGGTGCCCCGGTGGGGGAGCCGGGTGTGGCCGGTGCTCGCCGTGGTGGCGGCCGTACGGGCGTCCAGGCGGCCGGTGAGGGGGAGGACCGCCAGCGCGGTCAGGGCGATCGCGGCGAGCGGCAGGCCGTGGCCCGGGCCGAGGTGCGGGATCGTCAGATAGAGGGCGCCCGCGAGGGCGGAGACGGTGAGCAGACCGAGCGTGGTGACCCGGTGCGGGTCGGTGCGGCCCGCTATGCCGCTCGCGGCGACGGCCGTGGCGGTGCCCGAGCCGAGGCCGCCGACGAGCACGCCCGCGACGACCGCCGGGATCGCACCGGTGAGGGCGGCGGTGCCGTAGCCCAGGACGGCGAGAGCGAGGCCGACGCGGGCGAGGGTGCGCGCCCCGGCTCGCCCGCCGCGCGCGGCCAGCAGGAAACCGGCCGTGGCGGAACTCAGCAGCAGTGCGCTGCCGGTGGCGCCTGCCTCGGTGGCGGTGAGCGGCAGCCCGGCGTCGAGTCTGCCGACGGTGGTGGGCAGCAGATACGGCGCGAGATACCCGGCCGTGAAAAGGGCGACGAGGGGCCAGGGGGTGGTGCGGGGGGCGGACACGGGCGTTCCCAGGGCAGGCGAGAGCGACAGCTCGAGAGGATGCGAAAGGGGGAGAGGGGCGCCGGTGGTCCGGGGGACGGGAGGGCGCGAGCAAGTTGTATCAAGCACGTGGTTTCGAGCAGAAGTTGAGTACGTGTGATCTGGATCACATATAGTTTGGAGTGTGTGAGTGCGGGTATTTGAGTGCGCTCCTCCGGGCGGGTGACTGGTGGAGGATCGGGCGGGCGGTCGGTTTCCGATCTCGGGTGATCACAAACGGCCATGGATGCGCTATGGTTGATCACGTCGCGGTCGCCGGAACTCCCGGTGGCGGACAGTGCGTTGGTGGTCCAAGGAAAGACGCCCCGCTTCCTGCGGGGAAATGCAGGTGCAAGGCCTGCCCGGCGCTCGACCGAGCCCCATCCCGCCTCTGGCGGGGTGGGGCTCTTCGCTGTGCGCGTCCGCGCGCCCGCGCTCCGGTCTGCCGCCGCACTCCGGCCGCGCACACCCCCGCTCCCTCTCCCCGCCTTCCCCGAGGCGCCATTGACGGTGTCATGTACGTGTACCTAGCCTCTGTTCTCATACGTGATCGGCATTCACAAGGGGAGATGGTGGCCGGTGAGCGACGACCCGGATGCGCGGAACGTGGCACAACGGCTGCGGGAGGGCATGGCGCACGGTGTGCTGTCCTTCCCGCTCACCGCCTTCCACGACGACGGCACCCTCGACCCCGAGGGCTCCCGCGCCCATGTGGCCTCCCGGCTCGCGACCGGACCCGGCGCCCTCTTCCCGGCCTGCGGCACGGGCGAGTTCTTCTCCCTGGACGAGGACGAGTACCGGCAGGTCGTCGCCCTCGCCGTCGAGGAGGCGGCCGGGCGCGTGCCCGTGGTCGCCGGGACGGGGTACGGCTGGGCGCAGGCCGCCCGCTTCGCCCGGATCGCCGAGGAGGCCGGGGCCGACGCCCTGCTCGTCCTCCCGCACTACCTCACCGCCGCCCCGCAGACCGGCCTCGTGGCTCAACTGGAGCAGCTCGCCGCCCGCACCCGGCTCCCGCTCATCACCTACCAGCGCGGTCAAGTCACCTACGACACCCGCTCGTTGCGGCGCCTGACCCGCACCCCCCAGGTCATCGGCCTCAAGGACGGACACGGCGACCTCGACCGCCTCCGGCGCCTCACCCTCGCCGCCCCCGAGGACTTCCTCTTCTTCAACGGCGCCGCCACCGCCGAACTGCAGGCCCGCGCCTACGCCGCCGTCGGCGTCCCCGCCTACTCCTCCGCCGTGCACGCCTTCGCCCCCGAGATCGCGGGCGCCTTCTTCGCCGCCCTGCGCGGCGGCGACCACGGCACCACCGAGAAGCTGCTCCGGGAGTTCTACGGCCCCTTCGCCGACCTGCGCGACCGGGCGCCCGGCTACGCGGTCTCCCTGGTCAAGGCGGCGGCCCGGCTGCGCGGACAGCGGGTCGGACCCGTGCGCGCCCCGCTCGTCGACCCGTCGGACGCCGACCTCGGCGCGCTGCGGGAGCTGCTGGCCGCGGGGCTCGACCTCGTGGGGGCCGCGCTGTGAACCGCGAACTGACCGTGGTCGAGGTCCGGTTGACCCCCGTCCTGGTGGCCGACCCGCCGCTGCTCAACGCCCAGGGCGTGCACCAGCCGTACACCCCGCGGCTGATCGTGGAGGTGGTCACGGCCGGCGGGGCGACCGGGCTCGGGGAGACCTACGGGGACACCGACTACCTGGAGCTGGCGCGCCCGCTGGCCGATCACCTCGTCGGCCGCTCGGTCACGGATGTGAACGCGCTGTTCGGTCTCGGGCTCGACGTGGACGAGGAGCGGGTGCGCGGGGCGCTGGACGCGGGCGGACTGCGCGGGGTGCGCAGCGCGGACAAGCTCCGTCTCTCGGTGCTCTCCGCCTTCGAGGTCGCCTGTCTGGACGCGCAGGGGCGGGCGCTCGGGCTTCCCGTGCACGCGCTGCTCGGGGGGCGGGTGCGGGACGCGGTGGAGTACAGCGCGTACCTGTTCTACAAGTGGGGCGCCCACCCGGACGGCGTGCCGCACGAGCCGGACGACTGGGGTGCCGCGCTGGACCCGGCGGGGATCGTGGCGCAGGCCCGCCTCTTCGCGGAGCGGTACGGGTTCACCTCCTTCAAGCTCAAGGGCGGGGTCTTCCCGCCGGAGCAGGAGGTCGCCGCCGTCCAGGCGCTCGCCGAGGCGTTCCCCGGGCAGCCGCTCCGGCTCGACCCCAACGGCGCCTGGTCCGTGCCGACCTCCCTGAAGGTGGCGGCGGAACTCGCGGACGTGCTGGAGTACTTGGAGGACCCGACGCTGGGCACCCCGGCGATGGCCGAGGTGGCCGCCGGGTGCGGGGTGCCGCTCGCGACCAACATGTGCGTGACCACCTTCGGGGAGATCAGGGAGGCGTTCCTGCGCGACGCCGTGCAGGTCGTCCTCTCCGACCACCACTACTGGGGCGGGCTGCGCAACACCCGGCATCTCGCCGCGACGTGCGCGGCCTTCGGGGTCGGGGTGTCCATGCACTCCAACACGCATCTGGGCATCAGCCTCGCGGCCATGACCCAGGTCGCGGCGACCGTGCCGAACCTGCACCACGCGTGCGACTCGCACTATCCGTGGCAGTCGGAGGACGTGCTGACCGAACGGATGGAGTTCTGTGAGGGCCGGGTCGCGGTGTCCGAACGACCCGGACTGGGCGTCGAGTTGGACCGTGACGAGCTGGCCCGATTGCATCGGCGCTGGGTCGACGACGACGGAACGCTGCGCGACCGGGACGACGCGGCGGCGATGCGGGTGGCCGAACCGGGATGGCGGACACCGGTGATGCCGCGCTGGTGAGGACGCGGCCCCTCCCTGCGGCTCGGCCCCGGGTACCACGTGGGGCTGACGTCGTACGGGACCTTCCCTGTACGTCGCCGACGTGGTGCACACTGGCCAGATCCGCACCACGACAGGGAGCCAGCCGTGACCCCGTCCCCCGCGATGGCCGGAGAGGAAGCCGGAGGAGACCCGGAACACCTCACGCAGGCAGCGCGCCACCAGGCCCAGGTCGACCCGCTCGCCGGCCTGCGCGCGCCCGGCGATCCGCCCTTCGACGTGTATCTCACCGGCACGGTCTTCCTGGACATCGTGTTCACCGGCCTGGACTCGGCCCCGGTGCGGGGTACCGAGTCGTGGGCGCGGGGAATGGGGTCCAGCCCCGGCGGGGTCGCCAACATGGCCGCCGCGCTGGCCCGGCTCGGTCTGCGTACGTCGCTCGCGGCGGCCTTCGGGGACGACCACTACGGCGAGTACTGCTGGGACGCGCTCGCCCGGGGCGAGGGCATCGACCTCACGCCGTCGCGGACGGTGCCGGGCTGGCACTCGCCGGTGACGGTCTCCATGGCGTACGAGGGCGAGCGGACGATGATCTCCCACGGCCACGAGCCGCCGCCCGAGGAACCGGCCCCCGACTGCCCGCCCCCCGCCCGCGCCGCCGTCGCCTCCCTCACCCCCGGCACGCGCGCCCCCTGGATCGCGCAGGCCGCCCGGCGCGGCACCCGCATCTTCGCGGACGTGGGCTGGGACGACACCGGCGCCTGGGACCTCGCCGGGCTGGCCGACCTGGAGCACTGCGAGGCGTTCCTGCCCAACGCGGAGGAGGCGATGCGGTACACCGGCGCGAGCTCCCCCCGCGCGGCCGCGCACGCCCTCACCGCACACGTGCCCCTCGCCGTCGTCACCCTCGGCGCGGAGGGCGCCTACGCGGTCGACCGGCGCACGGGCGAAACGGCCGAGGTCCCCGCGATCGAGGTCGAGGCCCTGGACCCCACCGGCGCGGGCGACGTCTTCGTGGCCGGCTTCGTGACGGCCACCCTGGCCGGCCGGCCCCTCGCCGACCGCCTGGCCCTGGCCGGCCTCACGGCCGCCCTCTCCGTCCAGGAATTCGGCGGCTCCCTCTCGGCCCCCGGCTGGTCCGAGATCGGCGCCTGGTGGCGCCGGGTCCAGTCCCTGCCCTCCCAGAACCCCACAGCCCTCCACCGCTACGCCTTCCTCGACCACCTGGTCCCACCCCACCTGGACCGCCCCTGGCCCCTGCGCCGAGCGGTCCCGACGATCGGCTTCGGGCGGTCGGCATAGGGGCGAGCCCGGGCGGGGGCCGACCGTCCGGCGAGCCGTCCGGGCGCCGCAGAGCCACCCGGCGGCCCGCGGTACCAGGCGATCACCGCCGCGGCCCCCGCACGGGCACCCCCCGACCGGAGGAAAACCGCTGCCGCCTTGTCGGGGCCCCGTCGTACTCTGGGTGGTGTGAGGCCGCCCTCAGGGGTGCGGCCGTGATGAGGAGGAATCGCAGGCCCCGAGCGCCGGCCCATGACTCAGACACCCACAGCTCAGACTTCCGCGCAGCGGGCGCGAGCGCAGATCAGCATTCCCGCCCAGCACCCCATGGTCACCGTGCTGGGGTCCGGAGACTCCCTGCTGCGCGTGATCGAGAGGGCCTTCCCGGCGGCCGACATCCATGTCCGGGGCAATGAGATCAGCGCGACGGGCGACCCGGCGGAAGTGGCCCTCATCCAGCGCGTGTTCGACGAGATGATGCTCGTGCTCCGCACCGGGCAGCCGATGACGGAGGACGCAGTGGAACGCTCGATCGCCATGCTCAAGGCGAGCGACGACGGGACGAGCGACGGCCCGGAGACCCCGGCCGAGGTGCTGACACAGAACATCCTGTCCTCGCGCGGCCGCACGATCCGCCCCAAGACGCTGAACCAGAAGCGCTACGTGGACGCGATCGACAAGCACACGATCGTCTTCGGCATCGGCCCCGCGGGCACCGGCAAGACCTACCTGGCCATGGCCAAGGCGGTGCAGGCGCTGCAGTCCAAGCAGGTCAACCGGATCATCCTCACCCGCCCCGCGGTCGAGGCCGGCGAGCGGCTCGGCTTCCTGCCCGGCACGCTCTACGAGAAGATCGACCCCTACCTGCGCCCGCTCTACGACGCCCTGCACGACATGCTCGACCCCGACTCGATCCCACGGCTCATGGCGGCGGGCACGATCGAGGTCGCCCCGCTGGCGTACATGCGCGGCCGGGCCCAGCCGGTCTTCACCAACGTCCTCACCCCGGACGGGTGGCGCCCCATCGGCGACCTCCAGGTCGGTGACCTGGTCATCGGTTCCAACGGAGAACCGACGCCGGTGCTGGGTGTCTACCCGCAGGGCGAGAAGGACATCTACCGTGTCACGGCCCAGGACGGTTCCTGGACGCTGTGCTGCGGCGAGCACCTGTGGACGGTCCGTACGGCGTCCGACAAACGCCGCGACAAGCCCTGGCGTGTCCTGGAGACCAAGGAGATGATCGGCAATCTCCGGGCCGCGCACGCCCGCCGGTACGAGCTGCCTCTCCTCACGGCGCCGGTCTGCTTCCCCGAGCGCCCTGTCCCCCTGGACCCGTACGCGCTGGGTCTGCTGCTGGGCGACGGTTGCCTGACCGGTTCGACCACTCCCTCCTTCGCGACGGAGGATCCGGAACTGGCCGAGGCTCTGGAAGGCGCCCTGCCCGGCGTTGCCGTACGCCACAAGGGCGGACCCGACTACGTCCTCAACCGCGTCAAGTCGCCGGGCGACGTGGTGACGCTGGAGAACCCGGTCACGCGCGTCCTGCGTGAGCTGGACCTCCTGCGTACCCGCTCGCACTCCAAGTCCGTTCCGGACGACTACCTGTACAACTCGCCCGAAGTCCGGCTGGCCGTCCTCCAGGGCCTGCTCGACTCCGACGGAGGTCCCGTCACCCAGCGGGATCGCACCTGCCGGATTCAGTACACGACCACGTCGATCATGCTCCGCGACGATGTGATCGCGCTGGTCCAGTCGCTGGGCGGAGTCGCGTACACCCGCCGCAGGGCCGCCGAGGGCCGCAGGCCGGGCCTCGCCAAGGGGCGCGAGGTCGGGTACCGGCACGACGCCCACATCATCGACATCCGTCTCCCGGAAGGCGTCGAGCCCTTCCGTCTCGCCCGTAAGCGCGACACGTATCACGCGGCCGGAGGCGGCGGTCGGCCGATGCGGTTCATCGACAGCATCGAGCCCGCGGGCCGCGAGGAGTGCGTGTGCATCCAGGTGGCCGCCGAGGACTCCCTCTACGTCACCCAGGACCACCTGCTGACGCACAACACGCTCAACGACGCCTTCATCATCCTGGACGAGGCCCAGAACACCAGCCCCGAGCAGATGAAGATGTTCCTCACCCGCCTCGGCTTCGACTCGAAGATCGTCATCACCGGTGACGTCACCCAGGTCGACCTGCCGAACGGCACCAAGTCCGGCCTGAGGCAGGTGCAGGACATCCTGGAGGGCGTCGAGGACGTCCACTTCTCCCGGCTGTCGTCGCAGGATGTCGTCCGGCACAAGCTCGTGGGCCGTATCGTCGACGCGTACGAGCAGTACGACAGCACGCACGGCACCGAGAACGGCGCCCGCAAGGGACACAGCCGCGGCAAGGCCGGACCCAAGGGGAAGTAGACCAGCACGACCATGTCGATCGACGTCAACAACGAGTCCGGCACCGAGGTAGACGAGCAGGCGATCCTCGACATCGCCCGCTACGCGCTCGCGCGGATGCGCATCCACCCGCTCTCCGAGCTCTCGGTGATCGTCGTGGACGCCGACGCCATGGAGCAGCTCCACATCCAGTGGATGGACCTGCCGGGGCCGACGGATGTCATGTCCTTCCCGATGGACGAACTGCGTCCGCCGGGCAAGGACGACGACGAGCCCCCGCAGGGCCTCCTCGGCGACATCGTGCTCTGCCCCGAGGTCGCCACCAAGCAGGGCGCCGACGCGCCCACCCAGCACTCCATGGACGAGGAGCTGCAGCTGCTCACCGTCCACGGCGTGCTGCACCTCCTCGGCTACGACCACGAGGAGCCGGACGAGAAGGCCGAGATGTTCGGGCTCCAGGCCGCCATCGTGGACGGCTGGCGCGCCGAGCGCGGGATGACCGGGCCGTCCCCGGCGCCGACCGTCTCGTAGGCGGGGGCGCATGACTTCGCAGATCGTGATCGGCGCGGTCGCGCTGATCGTCGTGGCCTGGCTCGCCGCCTGCGCGGAGGCGGGCCTGGCCCGGGTCTCCAGCTTCCGCGCCGAGGAGGCCGTCAAGTCCGGCCGCCGGGGCAGCGCCAGGCTCGCCCAGGTCGCCGCCGACCCCACCCGCTATCTGAACGTCGCCCTGCTGGTCCGCGTCGCCTGCGAGATGGCGGCGGCCGCGCTCGTCACGTACGCCTGCGTGCGGGAGTTCCCGGACACCTGGGAAGCCCTGCTGATCGCCATCGCGGTGATGGTGCTCGTGTCGTACGTCGCCGTCGGCGTCTCCCCGCGCACCATCGGCCGGCAGCACCCGCTGAACACGGCCACGGCCGCGGCGTACGTGCTGCTGCCGCTCGCCCGGATCATGGGCCCGATCCCCTCGCTGCTGATCCTGATCGGCAACGCGCTCACCCCCGGCAAGGGCTTCCGGCGCGGCCCGTTCGCCTCCGAGGCGGAGCTGCGCGCGATGGTCGACCTCGCGGAGCAGGAATCGCTGATCGAGGACGACGAGCGCCGCATGGTGCACTCCGTCTTCGAACTGGGCGACACCCTGGTGCGCGAGGTGATGGTGCCGCGCACCGACCTGATCGTCATCGAGCGGTACAAGACCATCCGCCAGGCCCTCACCCTCGCCCTGCGCTCCGGGTTCTCCCGTATCCCGGTCACCGGCGAGAGCGAGGACGACATCGTCGGGATCGTGTACCTCAAGGACCTGGTCCGCAAGACGCACATCAACCGCGACGCCGAGAACGACCTCGTCTCCACCGCGATGCGACCCGCCGTCTTCGTGCCCGACACCAAGAACGCGGGCGACCTGCTGCGCGAGATGCAGAAGGACCGCAACCACGTCGCCGTCGTCATCGACGAGTACGGCGGCACGGCGGGCATCGTCACCATCGAGGACATCCTGGAGGAGATCGTCGGCGAGATCACCGACGAGTACGACCGTGAGCTGCCGCCCGTGGAGGAGCTGGGCGACGGCCGCTACCGGGTCACCGCCCGCCTGGACATCACCGACCTCGGCGAGCTGTACGGCCTGGAGGAGTACGACGACGAGGACGTGGAGACCGTCGGTGGCCTGCTCGCCAAGGCGCTCGGCCGCGTCCCCATCGCGGGCGCCTCGGCCGAGGTCGAACTCCCCGACGAGCGGCGCCTGAAGCTCACCGCCGAGTCCTCTGCGGGCCGCCGGAACAAGATCGTGACGGTGCTGGTCGAGCCCGCCGGAGGCCGGGCCCGGGAGGAGAAACCCGAGTGAAGCCCCAGGAGCTGCGCGCCCTCTGCCTGTCCTTCAACGCGGTCGTGGAGGACTTCCCGTTCAACCCGGAGACCTCGGTCTTCAAGGTGCTGGGCAAGATGTTCGCCCTCACGAACCTGGGCGCGCGGCCCCTGACGGTCAACCTCAAGTGCGACCCGGAGGACGCGATCCGGCTCCGCACCGAGTACGAGGACCTCATCGTCCCCGGCTACCACATGAACAAGCGCCACTGGAACACCGTCACCGCCGACGGCACCCTCCCGGACGCCCTCCTGCGCGAACTGGTCGAGGACTCCTACGACCTGGTCGTGGCCGGACTGCCACGGGCGGAGCGGCTGCGGCTCGACCGCCCGTGACGCCGCGGGGGTTCAGACCCCTGCCCGGCCCCGGCGCAGCCCCGCCCCGACCAGCGCGGCGGCGGCCAGCACGATCGCCGCGTCCAGGCCCAGCACCGTGTGGACGCCGGAGAGAAGGTCGGGGGAGGCGGCGGCGAGGCTGCCGAGCAGGGGGATGCCGACGGTGATGCCGACCTGCTGGGTGGAGGTCACCAGGCCGGTGGCCAGGCCCTGTTCGGAGTCCGGGACCCCCGAGGTGACGGTCAGGCCGTACGACACGATCGCGCCCAGGTGGCACATGCTCGCCAGCGAGACGGCGGCGGTGGCGAGCCACGCCGACCAGGAGCCGGTGTCCAGCAGGAGCAGGGTCGCCACCAGCGCGCCCTGACCGGTCAGCGAGACGACCAGGGTGCGCGGAGCGCCCAGGCGGCCGACGACCCTCGGGGCGAGGGTGCCCGCGACGACCGACAGGACGCCCTGCGCGCCGAAGACGAGCCCGGTCTCGAAGGCGGACAGGCCCAGGATCTCCTGGAGGTACAAGGTCAGCACGAAGATGACCGCGGACATCATCGAGAAGGTCACCAGGCCGCCCAGGTTGCCCCACGCCACCGTGCGACGGCGCAGCATGGGCAGCGAGACCAGCGGGGCGGGCGTACGGGACTCGATCACGGTGAACCCGGCCAGCAGGGCGAGCCCCGCGACCAGGCAGAGCAGCACGTCGGCATGGCCGAAGCCGCGGTCGGCGGCGCTGGAGAGGGCGTAGATCAGGGACAGCAGACCGCCGGTGACGGTGACCGCGCCGGGCACGTCCAGGTGACGGTGCGCGCCGGTGCGGGACTCCGGCAGCAGGGCCGGGGCCAGCGGCAGCACGAGCAGCGTGACGAGCGTGAGCAGGGCCATCGTGGAGCGCCAGCCGAGCGTGTCGGTGAGGACACCGCCCGCGATCATGCCGGTGGTGAAGCCGAGGGACAGCAGGGCGCCGGAGACGCCGAGCGCGCGGTCGCGGGCCGGGCCCTCCGTGAAGGTGGTCGTCAGCAGGGACATGCCGGTCGGCACGATGGCCGCCGCGCCGACTCCCTGCAGCGCGCGGGCGGCGAGGAAGATTTCCGGGTTCCAGGCCAGCGTCGCCAGCAGCGAGGCCGCGCCGAACAAGCCGAGCCCGCCGAGGAACAGTCTGCGGCGCCCGTAGAGGTCACCGACGCGGCCGAACAGCAGCAGGAAGCCGCCGGACGGCAGCGCGAAGGCGGTGACCGCCCACTGGAGTGCCGTACGGCTCATGCCGAGGTCCGCGCCGAGCCGGGGGAGCGCCACGTTCAGGACGGAGAAGTCCAGGGCGACCATGAACTGGGCGGCACACAGGACGAAGAGGACGAGCCTGTCGCGGGTGGACAGCCGTACGGGGCTTACGGGGGTGGGGAGTTCGCGTGCGGAGAGGTCCGCTTCCGGAGTCGGTGCGGTGGTCGGTTCGGTCGTGTCGATCGCCATGGCACGAGCTTGCGGGCACGGGAAGAAACGCGGGGAGTCGGAACTTATGGTGGTGGTGGCACCACCAGACACGGCTACGACGGGGGAGCGGCACGTGGCGCCTGCGGGCACGAGTACGGGCACGAGTACGGGCACGGGTGCGGCGAGAAGCGAACGGCGCACCGAGCTGCGGGAGTTCCTGATGAGCAGGCGCGCCCGGGTGAGCCCCCAGGAGGCGGGCCTCCCGGCCGGCGGGGTACGGCGCCGTACGCCGGGGCTGCGGCGCGAGGAGGTGGCCGTGCTCGCGGGCGTGGGCGCCTCCTGGTACCAGTGGCTGGAGCAGGGGCGGGACATCTCCGTCTCCCCGCAGGTCCTCGACGCGGTCGCGCGGGTGCTGCGGCTCAGCGACGCCGAGCGGCGGCACCTCTATCTGCTCGCCGGGCTCAACCCGCCCGCGCCCCAAGTCGCCCCGGACCGGAGGGACATGTGCGAGGGGCTGCGGCGGCTGATCGACACGTGGATGCCGTATCCGGCGCACATCATGGACCGCTACTACAACTGCGTGATGTTCAACCACGCGGCCGCGGTGGTGTTCGGCATGGGGCGCGGGGGCTCCCCCGGGAACTGCCTCGTCGACTTCTTCACCGACCCGCTCTACCGGTCGCGCAGCCGGAGCTGGGACCGGAACGCGCGCACGGTCGTCGCGCAGTTCCGCGCGATGTACGCGGGCTCCCCCGACGACGAGGGCTTCCAGGCGGTCCTCTCCGAAGTCAGCGCGGCCAGCGCCGAGTTCTGCCGGATCTGGGCCGAGCGGGACATCGAGGACCAGGGGCAGATCCGCAAGGAGCTGGAGCACCCCGTGGCCGGGCGGCTCGTCGTCGAGTCCACGGCGATGCAGGTGCCCGCCCGGCCCGACCTCCTCGTCGTCCTCCACACCCCGCTGGACGAGGCGGACACCGCCGCCAAGCTGGAGTGGCTGGCGGGGGCGGGTTCCGCTGTTCGTATGCTCGGGGCATGAGCGAGAACGAGCTTGATCCTGAGGACCGGAAGATCGTGACGCTGGCGCGGTCGGTACGGGCGCGGAACGGTGTCGCCGAGGGGGCGGCGGTACGGGACGAGACGGGGCGGACGTATGCGGCGGGGTCCGTGGAGTTGCCGTCGCTGTCGCTGAGCGCGCTGCGTACGGCGGTTGCGATGGCCGTGGCTTCGGGGGCGAGGTCTCTCGAGGCGGCGGCGGTGGTGAGCGCGGCGGAGGGGGTTGCGGCTGAGGACTTGGCCGCGGTTGCCGACTTGGGAGGCGCGGGCACGCCGGTCCTCCTCGCCGCCCCCGACGGAGTCGTCCACCTGACCGTCCCCGCCCCCTGAGGCTCCCCAGGGGGCTCCGCCCCCTGGACCCCCCACCTCGCCCGCCCACGCACCCGTCTCGGGAGGCTGAGAGGGCACCGTGACGGGGTGGCGGCTCGGGTGGGCGAGAAGGGCCCCGGCGCCGGGAACGCCTCCGGCGCAGCCGGCCGGCCCGAGCCCCCTCGGCGCCTGCGGAGCCCCCGAACCTCCCGGCCGCTGCCGCCCCTCCCGGTGCGTGGGCGGACTTGGTCAAAGCGCCGCAGGTCCCCGTTCTCCCGTCCGCACCCGCACCACCGTCTCCACCGGTACCGCCCACACCTTGCCGTCCCCGATGCGCCCGGTGCGCGCCGCTTCGACCACCGCCGTAATCGCGTCGTCGGACACCGCGTCCTCGACCAGCACCTCCAGGCGGACCTTGGGGACGAGGTCGACCTGGTATTCGGCGCCGCGGTAGACCTCGGTGTGTCCGCGCTGGCGGCCGTAGCCGCTCGCCTCGGTGACGGTGAGCCCGTGGATGCCGAGGGCGCGGAGGGCTTCCTTGACCTCGTCGAGGCGGTGGGGTTTGACGACGGCGGTGATGAGCTTCATGCGGGGGTGCCGGCCTTCCGGACGGGGGCGCCATGGCCCAGGACCCCGTGATCGTAGGCGGTCTCGGCGTGCACCGTAAGGTCGAGGCCGGTCCGTTCGTGCTCCTCGCTCGCACGCAGGCCCATCACCCGGTCGAGGAGCTTCCCGAGGCCGTACGTCATCGTGAACGCGTAGGCGCCCACCGCGAGGACGGCCACCGACTGCCGGCCCAGCAGAGCGAACCCGCCCCCGTGCAGCAGCCCCTCCGCCCCGCCGGTCAGCGCCGGGTCCGCGAAGAGCCCGATCAGCAGCGTGCCGATGACGCCGCCGACCAGATGGACCCCCACCACGTCCAGCGAGTCGTCGTAGTCGAGCCGGAACTTCCAGCTCACGGCGTACGAGCAGACGACGCCCGCCGCGAGCCCGACCACCAGCGCGCCCGGCAAGGAGACCACCCCGCAGGCGGGGGTGATCGCGACCAGTCCCGCCACCGCGCCCGAGGCCGCGCCGAGCGTCGTCGGATGGCCGTCCCGCTTCTGCTCGACCAGGAGCCAGCCGAGCAGCCCGGTGCAGCCGGCCGCGAGGGTGTTGAGGAAGGCCGCCGCGGCGAGCCCGTTCGCGCCGAGCGCGGAGCCCGCGTTGAAGCCGAACCAGCCGAACCAGAGCAGACCGGCGCCTAGCACGACGAGCGGGAGGTTGTGCGGGCGCATCGCGTCCTTCTTGAAGCCGAGCCGCGGGCCCAGCACCAGACACAGCGCGAGCCCCGAGGCGCCCGAGGTGATCTCCACCGGCAGCCCGCCCGCGAAGTCCAGCGCGCCCAGACCCCCGCCGCCGACCCAGCCACCCGGGCCCCACACCCAGTGCGCGACCGGAACGTATACGAGCAGGGTCCACAGCGGGACGAACACCAGCCACGCCGGGAACCGCGTCCGGTCCGCCACCGCCCCGCTGATCAGCGCGGCCGTGATGATGGCGAAGGTGAGCTGGAAGGTTGCGAAGAGGAGGGTGGGGACGGTGCCGTGCAGGGCGGAGGGGCCGATGTGGGCCATGCCGGCCTCGTGCAGGCCGCCCAGCAGACCCGCGCCCACGTCCGTGCCGAACGCGAGCGAGTAGCCCCCGGCCAGCCACACCACCGTGACCAGCGCGATGGACACGAAGCTCATCATCAGCATGTTGAGCACGCTCTTCGCGCGGACCATGCCGCCGTAGAAGAGTGCCAGGCCCGGGGTCATCAGCAGGACCAGGGCGGTGGCGGCGAGCAGCCAGGCGGTGTCGCCGGAGTCGGCGTGCGCGGCGGCGAGGGTCACGGGCGTCTCCAGCGGTCGGGAAGGTCGGGAGGGGGCGCGGGCTCGTCAGAGGGTCACCGGTCCGCGTTTCCGGTCGCCTACGGGGGCGTTACCGTGATGTTTCGGAGCGTGATGCCCGACGACGCGGGCCGCGCTGACCGGCCGTACCGCGACCCCTCACCGGACCCCCGCACCCGCCCGTGCGGCGCCGCTCCGAGGATCAGGGAGAATGGTCGGCATGAGCGTTCGTACCCAGTCATCCGAGCGGTCGGGCGACAGCGTCCACCGCGCAGGCTTCGCGTGCTTCGTGGGCCGTCCCAACGCGGGCAAGTCCACCCTCACGAACGCTCTCGTCGGGCAGAAGGTCGCGATCACCGCGAACCAGCCCCAGACGACGCGGCACACGGTGCGCGGCATCGTCCACCGCGACGACGCCCAGTTGATCCTGGTCGACACCCCTGGCCTCCACAAGCCCCGCACCCTGCTCGGCGAGCGGCTGAACGACGTGGTGCGCACCACCTGGGCCGAGGTCGACGTGATCGGCTTCTGCCTCCCGGCGAACGAGAAGATCGGTCCCGGCGACCGGTTCATCGCCAAGGAGCTGGCCGGGATCAAGAAGACCCCCAAGGTCGCGATCGTCACCAAGACCGACCTGGTCGACTCCAAGACCCTCGCCGAGCAGCTCATCGCCATCGACCAGCTCGGCAAGGAGCTGGGCTTCGAGTGGGCCGAGATCGTGCCGGTCTCGGCGACCGGCGACAAGCAGGTGGGTCTGCTGGCCGACCTGATCGTGCCGCTGCTGCCCGAGGGTCCGGCGCTCTACCCCGAGGGCGACCTCACCGACGAGCCCGAGCAGGTCATGATCGCGGAGCTGATCCGTGAGGCCGCGCTCGAGGGCGTGCGCGACGAGCTGCCGCACTCCATCGCCGTGGTCGTCGAGGAGATGCTGCCCCGCGAGGACCGCCCGGCGGACAAGCCGCTGCTCGACATCCACGCCAACGTCTACATCGAGCGCCCCAGCCAGAAGGGCATCATCATCGGCCCCAAGGGCAAGCGCCTGAAGGACGTCGGCATCAAGTCCCGCAAGCAGATCGAGGCGCTGCTCGGCACGCCGGTCTTCCTCGACCTGCACGTCAAGGTCGCCAAGGACTGGCAGCGCGACCCCAAGCAGCTCCGCAAGCTCGGATTCTGACGGGCACCCCCGCTCACGTCAGCACCCCCGCCGGGCTCCGCACCGCCTCCCGCAGGCGCGCCGCGTCCCGGCTCGGCGGGGCCCCGAACCGACGCCGGTAATCGCGGCTGAACTGCGACGGGTTGTCGTAGCCGACGCGCCGGCCGACACCCGTGACGTCGCCGGGGCGGGTCGCGAGGAGCAGCCGCGCCTCCTGGAGCCGGATCTGCTTCTGGAACTGGATGGGGCTCATCGCCGTCACCGCCTGGAAGTTGCGGTGGAACGCCGAGACGCTCATCCCGGACAGCCGCGCCACGTCCGCCACCCGGAAGGGCTCCGCGTAGTGCTCGCGGATCCAGCCGACCGCCCGTGAGACATGGCTGAGCCCGCTGTCGGGCAGGCCGAGCTGGCGGACCGTCGCGCCCTGCTCCCCGGTGATCAGCCGCCACAGGATCTCCCGCTTGACCAGCGGCGCGAGGACGGCCCGGTCGCGCGGCTCGCCCAGCAGCCGCACCAGCCGGACCACCGCGTCCAGGAGCGCGACGGGCGCGTCGCTGACGGCGATGCCCGACGGAGCGCTCTGAGCCGCACGGGGGAGGTCCCCGGGTGCCGCATCGAGCAGCAGCTCGGCGACGGCCGAGGGATCCAGGGTGAGACCGAAACCGAGGGCCGGGTGACCGGGGTCCGCGTGGGTGAAGTGGCCCGTCACCGGCAGGTCGACCGACGCCACCAGATACTGCCCGGCGCCGTACGCGAACACCCTGTCGCCCAGGGCCAGATGCTTCGCGCCCTGCGCGATCACCGCCAGCACGGTCCCCGACATCGAGGGCTCCGGGGGATCGGGGCGGTCGACCCGCGAGATGAGCACGCCCTCGACGGCCGTGGTCCAGTCGGGCCGCACATGCCGCTCCAGCAGGGCGCGCAGCTCCTCCAGCAGTGCTTCCGTTCGTCTCTCCTCCGGCATACCGCCATTGCAGCACCTCCGGCCGTCCCGGCTCCCGCACACGAGAGGATCGTGCAGGTACGGAGGAGGATTGCTCTACGTTTCTGCAGGTCAGGGGCGCCTAATGGAGGGAGGAAGCCCATCGGCCCTCACTCCTGGAGGAATACCATGCAGGTCGCCATCGTCACCGGAGCCAGCTCCGGCATCGGGCGCGCCGCCGCCGTCGAGATCGCCAAGCGCGGGATCGGTGTCATCCTCACCTACGGCCGCAACCGGCAGGGCGGGCTCGACACCGTGGCCGCCGTCGAGAAGGAGGGCGGCACGGCCGTCGCGCTGCCGCTGGACCTCGGCGCGTCCGGCACCTTCGACGCCTTCCGGGACACCGTGGCCGGCGTGCTGCGCGACACCTGGCGGCGGGACACGTTCGACCACCTCGTGAACAACGCCGGGCTCGCTCATTCCGCGCTGATCGAGGACATGACCGAGGACACCTTCGACCTGCTGGCGCGGGTCCTGCTGAAGGGGCCGTACTTCCTGACGCAGAGGCTGCTGCCGCTGATGGCCGACGGGGGCGCGATCGTCAACACGAGCAGCAGCTCCGCGACGGCCGCCTCCCCGGAGCCCGGCTACTCCGCCTACGCCGCCCTGAAGGGCGGCATCGACGTCCTCACCCGGTACATGGCCAAGGAGTTCGCCCCGCGCGGCATCCGCGTCAACGGTGTCTCGCCCGGGCCGACCCGCACCCGGCTCGGCGACGACGGCTTCACCCGCTTCCCGGAGGTGATCCCGGCCCTCGCCGCACGCACCGCGTTCGGACGGGTCGGCGAGCCCGAGGACGTCGGCGCGCTGATCGCCACGCTGCTCTCCGACGAGAGCCGCTGGGTCACCGCGCAGAACATCGAGGTGTCCGGCGGGTACGACCTGTAGGGGCCTCTCCCCAGACAGGCCCTAGCCGCGTCCCTGGCCGCGCAGCGTCCGCAGCAGCTCGCGGTACCAGCGGTACGACGCCTTCGGGGTGCGCTCCCGCGTCGCGAAGTCCACGTGGACCAGACCGAAGCGGCGGGCGTACCCCTCGGCCCACTCGAAGTTGTCCAGCAGGGACCACACGAAGTAGCCGCGCACGTCGACCCCGGCGGTCAACGCGCCGTGCAGGGCGCGGACATGGGCGTCCAGATAGGTGATGCGCTCCTGGTCGTCGAGGCCCTCGTACGAGCAGCCGTTCTCGGTGACGACCACCGGAGGCAGCCGGTCGCCGTAGCGGTCGCGGAACCCGGTGAGCAGCTCGGTCAGACCCTCGGGTACGACGGGCCAGCCGAAGTCGGTGACCGGGTAGCCCTCGATCTCCTTCAGCGAGAAGGGGAGTTCGGCCGGGACGGTGACACCGCCGAACTCGGTGTCGGTGCCCTGCGGAGCGCCCACCCGGGCCGGCGCGTAGTAGTTGATCCCGTACCAGTCCACCGGTTCCCCGATGATCCGGGCGTCCGCCTCGGTGTCGCCCGGCATCAGCTCGCCCATGCCGTCCGGGTACCGGCCGAGGACGACCGGTTCCAAGAACAGCCGGTTCAGCAGGAGGTCGTAGAAGGCGGCGGCCTCCTGGTCGGCGGGGTCGGCGGAGGCGGGCCAGGTGGGGGCGTGCGAGTTGGCGATGCCGACGCTGCTCGCCCCGGCCGCGCGCAGGGCGCGTACCGCGAGGCCGTGGCCCAGGAGCTGGTGGTGGGCGGCGGGGAGCGCGTCGAACAGCAGCCGCTTGCCCGGCGCGTGGATGCCGAGCGCGTGCCCCAACAGGGTGTGCTCGGCAGGCTCGTTGAGCGTGATCCACTGCCCCACCCGGTCCCCGAGCCGCTCCGCGACCCGGGCCGCGTGATCCGCGAACCGGTACGCCGTGTCCCGCTCCAGCCAGTCCAGCGAGGCGGGCAGGTCCCAGTGGAACAGCGTCGGCACCGGCCGCACGCCCACCGCGCACAGCGCGTCCACCAGCCGGTCGTAGAAGTCGAGGCCACCAGGGGATTCGACCCGCGGCCACGACACCGAGAACCGGTAGGCGTCCACCCCGAGATCCGCGAGCAGCGCCACGTCCTCCGGCCACCGGTGGTAGTGGTCGCACGCGACCGCCGCCGTCGACCCGTCCTTCACCCGCCCCGGCTCCGCGGTGAACACGTCCCACACCGACGGCTCCCGCAGCCCGACCGCCCCCTCGATCTGATGCGCCGAGGTGGACACCCCCCACAGGAACCCGTCGGGGAACCGGGGTACAGGACCGCGCGCGTCAGTCACCATGCGGGGATCATCCGCGGGGTCGCGCCGCTGCGTCAACGGCGCCGATGCCTCCCGGCACGGAGTCACCGCCCCGCTGTGGCGCTGCCCGGCGCGTCGAGACGCTCCGGGCAGCTTCGACCCCGATGCCCGAGATCCGGCCGTCGGCCGCCAAGGCGAAGGCGAAGGCCGACACCAGGGAGCAGCCGCGCCCGAGGCCGAGACCAGGCCGGGCGTGGGCAAGGCGGCCCGCGCCTGCCCGTGCGAGCGACACCTCGCCCTCACCCGCAAGTGGGCCTGGGCCGAGTTGGCCGAGCGGCTGAACCCAACGGCGTGGCTACGCACCCTCCTTCAGCACCCGGGACACCAATTCCCGCTGTGCGTCGCTCAGTCGGGGGTCCGCCGCATGGATGGTGCGGCCGTCGACCGTGATCTCGTAGTGGAAGCCGTCGGGGACGCCCGTGGGCGGGGCCGCGTGGCCGGAGGCCAGGGCGCGTTCGGCCAGGGAGCGCAGCTCCGTGGCGTCGGGGCGGGTCGAGGTGTCGATCTCGGCCCGCCGCTCGATGCCCGCGAAGCCGCCCGTGCGCCGTACTTGGATACGCATGGGGACTTGTCTAGTACGGAACTACAGCGTCCGCACCCCGACCCCCTCCCACGCCTTCTCCACCGCCTGGAGTTCCGCCCCGGCGCCGTACCGTGCGCGGGCCGCCTTCACGGTGAGGGTGGCGAAGTCGCGGAACTGGGCGTCCTGTTCGAGCTCGCCGCCGGTCAGCACGTCGTACCAGATCTGGCCGGCCTTCTCCCAGGCGTAGCCGCCGATGGCGGAGGCGACGAGGTAGAAGGCGCGGTTGGGGATGCCGGAGTTGATGTGCACGCCGCCGTTGTCCCGGCCGGTGTGCACGTAGTGCTCCATGTCGGCGGGCTGGGGGTCCTTGCCGAGGACGTCGTCGTCGTAGGCGGTGCCCGGTTCCTTCATGGAGCGCAGGGCCTTGCCGGAGACGCGCGGGGCGAGCAGGCCCGCGCCGATCAGCCAGTCCGCGTCGGCGGCGGTCTGGCGGAGCGTGTACTGCTTGATCAGCGAGCCGAACACATCGGAGAGCGACTCGTTGAGCGCGCCGGACTGGCCGAAGTAGGCGAGGTTGGCGGTGTACTGCGTGACGCCGTGGGTGAGTTCGTGACCGATGACGTCCACCGGGATGGTGAAGTCGAGGAAGATCTCGCCGTCCCCGTCGCCGAACACCATCTGTTCGCCGTTCCAGAAGGCGTTGTCGTAATCCTTGTCGAAGTGCACGGTCGCCTTCAGCGGCAGTCCGCTGTCGTCGATGGAGTGGCGGCCGTACGCCTTCAGATACAGCTCGAAGGTGGCGCCGAGTCCCGCGTACGCGCGGTTGACGGTGGCGTCGGAGCCCGGCTCGGAGCCTTCCGTGCGCACCCGGTGCCCGGGCAGGTTCTGGGTGTGCCGGGCGTCGTAGATCGTGCGGTGCGGCTGGTCGGTGCCGGCGCCGTGCGGCGCGACGGCGGCGGCGCCGATCACGGTGGTCAGCCGGCGGCGGGTGCGCTCGAACGCGTCGCGCTCCAGGGAGCGGCGGGCCGGGCCCGCGAGGGCCGGGTCGGAGTCCTGGGCGAGCTTGTCGAGGAGGTGTGGCGGGACGATGGTGCAGAAGACGGGCTCGAAGCCCCCGTGGGTGCTCATACCTGAAAATGCTCGCACTGCGTGACGTCAAAGTCACTAGTTGCAACCGTGATTGATGAAATGCGGTGATTTCCGTCGTCACTCCGCGTCACGGGGTGGTATGGACGCGTCCGAGCCGGGATACCCCCTCCGGTTCCGCATGTTGATACGCCCCGGCGGCTCCCGGACGGCTCGGCTAGGCTGCGGAGCATCATGCGTTTCGGGCTGCTTCTCCTTAGCTGCCGCGGCGAGGGCCTGTAGACAGAGGCCGACCCCCTCCCCGCGGTGCTCTGGTGTTGCGTCGTCGGCCGTCCATCCGGACCTTCCGAGGAGCCCACGCGATCATGGCGAACCGCCAGCAGCCCAGCCCGATGCCGATCCACAAGTACGGCCGGTACGACCAGGTCGACATCCCCGACCGCACCTGGCCGGAGAAGCGGATCACCACCGCCCCCCGCTGGCTCTCCACCGACCTGCGCGACGGCAACCAGGCGCTGATCGACCCGATGTCACCCGAGCGCAAGCGCCGCATGTTCGACCAGCTGGTCAGGATGGGCTACAAGGAGATCGAGGTCGGCTTCCCCGCCTCCGGCCAGACCGACTTCGACTTCGTGCGCTCCATCATCGAGGAAGAGGGCGCGATCCCCGAGGACGTGACGATCTCCGTCCTGACCCAGGCCCGCGAGGACCTGATCGAGCGGACCGTGGAGTCCCTGAAGGGCGCCCGCCGCGCCACCGTCCACCTGTACAACGCGACCGCACCGGTCTTCCGCCGGGTCGTCTTCCGCGGCTCCAAGGACGACATCAAGCAGATCGCCGTCGACGGCACCCGCCTGGTGATGGAGTACGCGGAGAAGCTGCTGGGCCCCGAGACCGAGTTCGGCTACCAGTACAGCCCGGAGATCTTCACCGACACCGAGCTGGACTTCGCACTGGAGGTCTGCGAGGCGGTGATGGACGTCTACCAGCCGGGTCCGGGCCGCGAGATCATCCTCAACCTGCCCGCCACGGTGGAGCGTTCGACCCCCTCCACGCACGCCGACCGCTTCGAGTGGATGCACCGCAACATCTCCCGGCGTGAGCACGTCGTCCTGTCCGCGCACCCGCACAACGACCGGGGCACCGCGGTGGCCGCCGCCGAACTGGCCGTGATGGCGGGTGCCGACCGCGTCGAGGGCTGTCTGTTCGGGCAGGGCGAGCGCACCGGCAACGTCGACCTGGTCACCCTGGGCATGAACCTGTTCTCGCAGGGCGTCGACCCGCAGATCGACTTCTCCGACATCGACGAGATCCGTCGCACGTGGGAGTACTGCAACCAGATGGAGGTCCACCCGCGCCACCCGTACGTGGGCGACCTGGTCTACACGTCCTTCTCCGGCTCCCACCAGGACGCCATCAAGAAGGGCTTCGACCACATGGAGGCCGACGCGAAGACCAAGGGCGTCACGGTCGACGACCTCGAGTGGGCGGTGCCGTACCTGCCCATCGACCCCAAGGACGTGGGCCGCTCCTACGAGGCCGTGATCCGGGTCAACTCGCAGTCCGGCAAGGGCGGTGTGTCGTACGTCCTGAAGAACGACCACAAGCTGGAGCTGCCGCGCCGGATGCAGATCGAGTTCTCGAAGATCATCCAGGCCAAGACGGACGCCGAGGGCGGGGAGATCACGCCGCGCGACATCTGGGCCGTCTTCCAGGACGAGTACCTGCCGAACCCGGAGAACCCGTGGGGCCGCATCCAGGTGCGCATGGGCCAGTCGACCACCGACACCGACGGCGTGGACACGCTGACCGTCGAGGCGACCGTGGACGGCGCGGACACCGTCCTGACCGGTTCGGGCAACGGTCCGATCTCGGCCTTCTTCGACGCGCTGCAGTCCATCGGCGTCGACGTACGCCTGCTGGACTACCAGGAGCACACGATGAGCGAGGGCGCCTCCGCGCAGGCGGCTTCCTACATCGAGTGCGCGATCGGCGACAAGGTTCTGTGGGGCATCGGCATCGACGCGAACACGACACGTGCGTCGCTGAAGGCGGTCGTCTCCGCGGTGAACCGCGCGACCCGCTGACCCCTGCCTGACCGGGCCTTTCGGCGCCCGGGCCGTCGTATACGACCTGCGTACGACGGCCCGGGCGCCGCTGTTCAGGTGGCGTATACCGGCCATGGTTCACCCGGGGTAATGGTCCGGTCTCGTTCGAGGTACTGACTCGGGCTCCGCAGTGTGGCTAACATCACGCCAGCGCGGCGATGTTGCCGCGTCGTTACGTGCGGAGGTGCGACGTGCTGCCAGTACGGGGACGAAACGGCCGTGCCGCCAGAGCTGCGCGCGTTCTGGGCACCCGCACGACCTGGACTCCGGCCGGGGACGGCGAGTTCTTCTGCCCCGGTTGCGGGGGCGACCGCAACTACCAGCGGATGACGGGTCACGTCCGCCTGACCCTCCTCGGCGTACCGGTCCTCTCGCGCGGCGAGACCGGCCCGGTGGTGGAGTGTGCGGCCTGCCGGCGCCACTACGGCCTCGACGCCCTGGACCATCCCACCTCGCGCCGTCTCTCCGTGATGCTGCGCGACGCGGTCCACACGGTCGCCCTCGCAGTCCTGGTGGCCGGTGGCACCGCCTCCCGCGCCCCCGTGGCCAAGGCCGCCGCCACCGTCCGCGCGGGCGGCGTCGAGGACTGCGCGGAGGAGGAACTGGCGGCCCTGGCCGACGCCGCGGGCCCCTACGGCGCGGGCCTCGCCCTCGAACTCCACACCACCCTGGACCCCCTGGCCCCCCACCTCGCCGCCCCCGGCCGCGAGGCCCTCTTCCTCGACGCGGCCCGCATCGCCCTGGCGGACGGCCCGTACACCCCGGCGGAACAGGGCGCGCTGGCCGCCATCGGCGCGGCGCTGCTGCTGGGCGCGGGGGAGACGGGGCGGCTGCTGGAGGTGGCGCGGCGGAGGTTCTGACCGGGCGGCCGGGAGCGCCGCCGCGCCCGGCCGCACCGCTCCCGCCGGACCGCTCACGGCCGGACCGCTCACGGCTGCCCGTGCTCCGGTTCGTCGAACGCCGCCAGGGTCTGGTCGGACCAGGTGAGGCGGCCGTCGGCCGGGTCGCGGACGACGGAGTGCCGGCCCGTGCCGAGGTCAGCCCCGCTTCGGCAGCCGGGCGGGCCACCCCTCGCGGGGGCGGCTCTCCTCGTCGAGGAACCGGCGTGCCGTCTCCGCCGGGCCGAGCGGGGGATGGCGCGGGTGGTGGCGCCGCCAGGAGCGGGCGACCCGCCGCTCCAGCCCGACGGGGTCGAACTCCTCCGTGCGGGCCAGGACGACCGGACCCCGCCGGCCGCCCGGCGCGGTGAGGGCCAGTACGCGGCCGTCGGGGGCGTAGGCGGTGTACTCGCCCTCCGCGACGTCGATCGCCTCCAGGTCGTTCGTGACGTGCGCGAAGGACGTGTACACGTACAGCCAGTCGTCCCGGTCGAGGACGAGCACGGTCGCGGGAGGGAGCGGGGCCGGGCCGCTCACTGGTCGCCCCGCAGGAACGCGCGGTAGGCGTCCGCGGCGTCGGGCTCCACGGTCGGCGTGCCCGGGCCGTACCGGGTGTCGGTGCGGTCGCGCTTCGGGCCGGAGAGCCAGAAGGTGTCGTCCGTGTCGACGTCGTGGAAGTTCGCGTCGGACAGGCCGAGGCCGGTGCCGCGCCGCAGGGTCCGCCCCTGGAAGTACGCCGTCTTCCAGGTCTTCGAGAACTCCACCCAGCCGATCCAGGACGGCCCGCGGTCGGTGTCGTAGCCCGTCTTCAGCTGCACGAACATGAGTCTGCGAGGCATGGGGCCAGCTTGGCGGGGACGGGGGCGCGCGGTAAAGCGGATTTGGGGGCCCGCGCGATCCGTGAGCACTGCTTCTCGAACGACCCGGACGCGCCGGGCAGCCTCTTCTTCGGCCGTCCCTGAGCCCGCGGACCGGCCGGGCGGGTCCGGTGCCGGTGACCCCGGTGCCGGGCCCTCGCCTCAGCCGCGCCGCGCCCGCCACAGCCAGGTCGCCACGCCCGCCAGCAGGACGAGCGCCGCCAGGTTGGCCAGGAGAGCCGGGGTGCCGGTCGCCGGGCCGTTGCCGGAGAGGTTGGCGGTGGCGAAGACGGCGCTCGGCAGGACGGCGGTGAGCAGGACACCGGTGGTCTTCTGGACGGCGGTCCAGTGCACCGAGGTGCACAGGAGCACCGCGCCGACGATGCGGAACAGCACGCCGAACGCGGGCCCCGGAAGGTCGGGGAAGATCATCATGAAGGGCAGCGAGAGGGTCAGCATCAGCAGCGGGACCAGCGGATGCACCTTGCCGCGCTCGGCGGGGGCGGCGTCGACGCCCACGACCGGCACGCGGGTTGCCCCGCCCTCCGCCTCGGCCAGCGCCGTCGCCGCGATCAGGCGGGGGTCGCCCAGCTCCGCCAGCACCTCACCGACCGGGGCGTCGGGGCGCTCGGCGCGTGTCACCTCCATGTGCTCGGCCAGGTCGGCGAGAAGTTCCTGACGCCGGTCGGCGGGCAGCGCGGACGCCTCGCGCTCGACGGCGAGGAGGTAGTCGCGGACGGCATCGGCAGAAGTCTTCATGCGGAATCTCCGGTCGGGGAGGGCGCGGTGGCCAGAAAGGCGTCGACGGCGTCGCGGAAGCCGGGCCAGACGCGCGTGAACTCGTCCAGCGCGGCCCGGCCGCTGTCGGTGAGCGCGTAGTAGCGCCGGGGCGGTCCGGAGGGGGACTCCTGCCAGGTGGTGGTGACCAGATCGTCGCGACGGAGCCGGGAGAGCAGCGGGTAGACCGTCCCCTGACTGGTCGCCAGCGTGCCCGAGCCCTCCAGCGCTTGCAGGAGTTCCACGCCGTAGCGCGGGCGGTCCCGCATCAGAGCGAGCACGCAGTACTCCAGCACCCCCTTGCGCAACTGGGCGGCCGCCCGGGCCTGCTTGGTCGAATCACCTGGTTCCATGCGATGCAAGATACCTGGCGGAACAAGTGGGGAGAAGGGGTGCGGCGGGATTCCCGGCGCCCCTGGTGTCGGCACCGCCCGCCCGGCGCCCCGCCGAAATAATCACGGCCATGAGTGACGACCCGTCGACACCCCCCTGGGACCAGCACACCCCCGGCGTACTCCGGCTCCCCTCCGGGCGCCTGGTGCGCGGCCGGGGCCTGCGCGGACCCCTGGACCCCGCCGCGCCCCCGCCCACCTACGGCGTCTACCTCCTCGGCAAGCGGCCCCCCGGCGTCCCCTGGGAGTTCCAGTGGCTCCGCTGGCCCGACTTCCGCCTCCCCGCCGACCACGTCGCCGCCCGAGCCGTCCTCACCGACGCGTGGGAGCGGGCGGCGACCGACCGCGTGGAGTTCGCGTGCGGGGGCGGCCGGGGGCGCACGGGCACGGCGCTGGCCTGTGTGGCGGTCCTGGACGGCGTGCCGGCGGGGGAGGCGGTGGACTTCGTACGGCGGCACTACGACCGGCGTGCGGTGGAGACGCCTTGGCAGCGGGGGTATGTGCGCAGGTTCGCGGCTCGTTGAGGGGTGAGGTCAACTGGAGAGGGGTGCGGGCCGGTTGAACCCGTCGGCTGCGGCGGCGCCGGTCCCGCCACTGTCGTGACCGCTCTTGAGCGTCCCGGTCAGAACAGGAGCCGCATCCGCTGCCTCGGCTCCCCGGGGCCGAAGTACGCGGGATGGGGCTCGCCGGACGGTGTGAAGCCGAGGTGGCGGTAGAGAGCCACGGCGGAGCCGTTCGCGGGGTCGACCGTGAGCAGGACCTCCCCCGCGCCCTCCTTGCGGAGCTGCCGCAGCATCTCGGTCATCAGCTCGCGGCCGAGGCCGTTACCCCGCAGGGCCGGGCTGACGACGAGGCTGAGTATCCAGCTCGAGGCGTGGTGCGGCGGGGTGGCGAGGATGTATCCGTGCAGCGTGGTGCCGTCGTCCACGACGAGGAGGTGGTCGTCGAGGGCGTCGTGGAACTGGCGCAGCACGAAGTAGGGATAGGGGTCCTCCGGGAAGGTCTCGCGGTCGAGCCGCAGCACGTCAGGGAGATCCGCTTCGGTGATTTTTCGCAGGAAGCGGTCTCCGTGAAGAGGAATCATTCCGTCCCCTTTCCGGTCCCCGAAATTCGTGCGATATCCGCACTGATGCGACAGTATGCAGCCGCATCCGAGGCGTGATCGGTGCGGCTTCTCCCATGGTTACCTGCTGTTTTTCGGTCATCCAAGTAGAGATCCGGACCAAATGTGGTTCACTGTGTCACGCGATCGAAATCGCGCGCAGTTCCGATATTGATCTTACCTCGCCCGTTGATGAATCTTGCGTGGCGTGGGTTTCGTTGTGCGCTCATCCTGCTACGCTGAGTTAATGACCTCGGGATCGCCTGCTGGCGTGAAGAAGCTGAATGGTGAAGTCGCGTGGGAGGATTTCGACCCCCAGGCGTACATCGAGCACAATTATCGCGTCCTGCACCCGGACGACGAGGCGATCATCACCGTCGTCCGAGATCATTTCAGCGGTCATTTCGGCGGCTCGGGCTCGGTGGCCTCCGGGATCGACGCGGGAGCGGGCCCCAACATCTATCCGGCGCTGTGCATGCTCCCCTGGTGCGACAAGATCACGCTGCTGGAGCGCTCGCCGGCCAATGTGCAGTATCTGAACGCCCAGCTCGAGTCGTACGGCCCCCAGTGGGACCAGTTCTGGGACGTGCTGTGCCGGGACGAGGCGTACCCCCGGCGGGTCGAGGACCCGCGCGCGCGGTTCGCGCAGACCGTCCAGCCCCGCCAGGGCAACCTCTTCGACCTCGCCAGGGGTGACGAGCGCTGGGCGATGGGCACCATGTTCTTCGTCGCCGAGTCGATGACCGCCTCGCCCGAGGAGTTCCGGCAGGCCGTGGGCTGTTTCATGGCCGCTCTCGAACCGGGCGCCCCGTTCGCCGCCGCGTTCATGGAACACTCGCGGGGATACCGGGTGGGGGAGAGTGATTTCCCCGCACTCGACATCGACGAGCAGGGGGTCCGTGCGACACTCGACATTCACGCGTCGAATGTCCGGACGCACCGGCTGGGAAAGCCGGGGGGCTTGCTGCGCGAGGGCTACACGGGAATGATCGTCGCCACGGGTCATCGGAGCGACCGGTAAATGCGGAGATCCATTCACCGTCTTCACCGTCGGGATGACATACCTGTGTGAGGGGCATGGGGATGCAGATCCAACCCAGACAGAATCTGCTGTCGATCTGGCAGGCCGTAGCGCGCCACTGTTTCGCCGGGGGAGCCTGGGAATGGGGGGAAACGGGCGGTCTGAGCAGCGTCGCCGACGCCGAGCGGCTGCTCTGCCTGCTGTACCCCGCCACCGAGGCACCCGCATTCCGCCTCGACGCGCCCGACACCACCCAGCCCGACGTGGAGAAATCCCTGCGGCTGGTCGGTGACGCCACCGAGATCCCCGAAACGCTCGTCCGCGTGCTCACCGAATTCATGGAGCGGCACCGCGCCGGTGACACCCCCACCTTCTCCGGTGGAAGCTACTTCGCCGCCCTCGGCCCCGAGGACGAACTGTCCAAGGAACAGCGGGCCCTCGGCGTCGTCGACTCCTACAGCCTCTCCGTCACCCTCTGCCTGGCCACCCTCGGCTTCCTGAAGGTCTACCAGACCAAGACCGAACGGCCCGGCACGCTCCAGCTCATCGAATCGCTGCGCGAGGCGACCAGCGACCGGCTCACCGCCGCCATGGTGAACCTGCTGCGCGCCTTCACCGTCGACGTGTACACCGTCGACTCCCCGCAGGGCCAGGCGCTGTGCCGCCTCATCGGCCAGGGCCGGACCCCCGACCGCATGGTCCTCCAGCAGTTCCAGGAACGCTTCCGTGCCCTGCGCGCCGTCATCCGCGAGAGCGTCGTCCTCGGCGTCGACGTCGAGGAACAGCTCGGCAACGAGAACCGCCTCTTCGAATGCGGCTGGGCCTGGAGCGTCGTGCGGGGCGCACCCTTCGTGGAGACCTCCGAGTCCATCGGCGAACAGCCCACGGGCGTGGCCCGCGCCGTGCCCTACCTCTACTTCACCGTCGTCGCCCTCGACGGCATCCAGGACCTGTTCTCCGACCGCACCCTCGTCCTCGGCCTGCTCAACCAGGAACAGCAGAAACTCGCCGACGCGCTCCGGCTGCGCTGGACCATCACCCAGCAGTACTGGTCCGGCATCGCCCGCTTCGACGACGATCGCTGGCCCCTGGAGGACATCCCCTGGCGCACCACGGGACAGCGCATGGAGTCCGAGTACTTCTCCCTGTGCGTCGCCTCCATCCTCGTCCACGACCTGGTCCGCCGCCGCGCCACCGAGGACGACCTCAACCGCACCGTCGGCATCATGGAGCGCCTCGCCGAGCGCGGTCGCGTCACCGCGAGCACCACCCGCCAGGACTTCGCCGTTCAGTTGCACAACCCCGGACTCGGCCTGCCGCTCGCCTCCGACCATCCGCTCGGGCCACCCATGCGGTGGACCATGACCGACTTCTCGGCCCAACTCCTCAAGCGCACGATCCAGTTGTGCGCCCTCTCGCGCAACGTCCCCGCCCACTCCCGGCTGCTCCGGCTCGCCGAGCGCACCATGGACCACCTGTGGCTGCGGCGCATCACCGACGGCGAGGGCGTCGGTCTGTGGGACAACGTGCACGCCGTCTTCCCCGACTCGGCCGACCGCCAGACGCAGCCCTCCTGGACCATCACCGAACGCGTCACCGAGTGCCTGGTCGCCGCCCAGCAGCTCTACAACCAGCCGCCCATCCGCAGCGCCGAACCCACCGCACTCGCCCGCGCCCTGCTCAGCGAGGCCACCCACCTCCTCGGCACCGAGCAACTGGAACAGCCCGCGCCCATCGCCAAGAGCCAGGAAGGCGCGGAACTCAAGGGCATCGAAGCCGACCTGCGCCGCGCCCGCTCCCTGCTCGACACCCAGCCCGGCACGTCCTGCGCCCTCGCCCTGAACGTGCTCAGCCGTCTCGACGACCTCGCCCGCGCCCGCGCGGCCGGATCCCAGGGGGTATGAGCCGTGCTCGTCTTCGCCGCCTCCGACAAGGGGGGCACCGGACGCTCCGTCACCAGTGCCAACCTCGCCTACCGACGCGCCCTCGACGGCGACGACGTCTGCTACCTCGACTTCGACTTCGGCTCGCCCACCGCGACCGCCGTCTTCGACACCCCGAACGTCATGGAGGAGGCCGAGGGCCGCGGCCTGCACGCCTACCTCAAGGGCAAGACCGGCGAACCGCTGCGCATCGACGTGTGGAGCCGCACCGAACACCCCGTCCTCAGCGACCGCCCCAGCGGCTCCGGACGCCTGGTCCTCTTCCCCGGCGACCGCGGGGGCGGCGAGTTCGTCACCGACGAGGACAACCTGCACCGCTGCGTCGACCTCTTCCTGCGCCTGCACCGCGAGTTCGACCTCGTCGTGGTCGACCTCAGCGCCGGACGCAGCTACGCCATGGACCTCGCCCTGACCGCCACCGCCCGCGAGGAACTGCGGCACATCCGCTTCCGCTGGCTCCTCTACCACCGCTGGACCCGGCAGCACGTGATGGCCGCCGCCGAACTCCTCTCCGGCCGTCAGGGCATCCTCGGCTCCGGCATCGCCATGGGTCACGACCGCACCGCGCTCCTCGGTTCCGTGCGCTTCGTGCGGGCCGCCGTGCCCGACCTGGAGTCCCCGCAGTGGGCCCAGATGCCCGCCGCGCAGTACGCCTGGATGCGCCAGTGCGACAAACGCCTGGAGGAACTCGCCGCCTCCCTCGGCATCGGCAAGACCCGCGCCCTCGCCTCGATCCCGCTGGAGCCCGTGCTCCAGATGCGCGAACAGCTCATCACCGACGAGGACGTGCTCGACAGCAAGATCGCCAACTTCACCACCCGGCAGGCCCTGGTGGAACTGGCCGAGCGGCTCACCGACGACAAGTACTGGGGGCAACTGTGACGGAGGCCGCCGCCGTCTTCCGGGAGACCAGCGCCGATCCGGTCACCGAGTCCGTCCCGTACTCCCATCTCTCCCTCGAACTGGGCCACTTGTACATGGAGGACTTCGCCGAGGGCGCCGACCGGCTGGTCCGCCACTTCACCGCCGTACGCCCCTGGGCCGACACCGCCCGCGCCTGGGCCGGCACACTGCCCGCGGGCAAACGGCCCCGGATCAGCACCTGTTTCCTCATCGACGACTACTTCAGCCGCCTGTCGACCCCGGCCAAGCTCGTGCCCACCCTGCTGGAGGCCGCCGAGCGGGCCGGGCTCACCATCGACTACCTCGCGCGCGAGTCCGGCTGCGCGCTCGCCGACCCCGCCCGGCCCGAGCGGGCCGGGCTCGCCGAGTCCGTGATGCAGCGCCTGGTCGAGTCGCCCCCGCCCGGCAGCAACGGCTTCCGCCCGCCCGTCAGCCGTACCGGCTGGCTCACCAACGGCCGCCGCGCCCCCACCCGGCGCACCTCCGCCGCCCTCGACGCCGACAGCGCCTGGCAGCCGCCCGCCGAGACCGAGGCCCGCGGCCACTCCGTCTTCGTCGACGTCGAACTCTGGGACGACAACGGACCCCACCGCACCTGGTCCTGCGCCTTCCTCGCCGCCGTCTGGCAGCTCGCCCGGCTCGGGCTCCTGCGCGACGACGGCCGAGCCGTCCTCACCCCGACCCCCTGGGACCGCGACACGCCCTTCCCCGACGACTGGGACGCGCTGCCGCCCCTGCTCCGGCTCAACCCGGCCGCGGCGCCCTTCACCGCCTACTACACGTGCAGCGTGCTCCCGGTCCGCTTCCTGCCCGTCGAACACGCCGTACGCGTCATCCTCGGCCAGGTCCACGTCGACGCCGACGCGGTCGGCCAGGCCGTCGGACGCGCCGGCCAGGAGAAGGTCACGCTGCCCGAGGGCGTCGTGGAGCGCACCTCCTACCTCTTCCCGCCGGGGATCTGACATGGCCGCCGCCCCGGCACTGATGTGCGGCGAGGTCCGCACCTGCCTGCTGCCCACGCGCGACGCGGTGAGCGAGCGCACCGCCGAACGGCTGCTGCGGCTGCGCCCCGACGAACGCGTCCGCCTCTCCCGGCGCCCCAACCCGCACGCCCTCTCCCCGGACGTGCTCACCGGCGTCGACTGCCGGCTGCCCGCCGCCAACGGCGCCAAGGCCCGCGCCATCGGCACCCTCGCCGCCCGCGCCGCCCTCACCGAGGGCAGGGTGCTCCAGGCCACGGCCCACTTCACCGCCCCCGCGAGCGGACCCGACCGACGGCGCCCCTGGGGGGAGTACCTGGTCCACCCCGGTGTGCTCGTCCCCCTCGGACGGCTCCCGGTCCGCGCCGTCGCCGACGGCTTCCTGCGCGAGGCGCACGCCCCCGACCTGCTGGACACCGGCTCGGTCGCCGAGGGGATGCTCGCCCGGATCTCCCGCAACCACCGCCTCCTCGACCACGACACCCCGCTGCGCGCCCGAACCACCCGGCTCCGCTGGGTCGCCCTGCCCACCCCGGCCGGGACACCGGCCCGGCTCGTGAGCCTCACCGTCGACGACACCGACGGACTGCGCACCGCGGAACTGAGCGTCCCCGAGGACCTGCCGCCCGCCGCGGTCGCCGGGTTCTGCGAGGACCTGGCCCTGCACGACTGGCTGCTGACCACCGTGAGCGGCAAGCTCGACGGGCTGCCGCTCGCCCGGGCGGACGGCGCCGCCGCCCTGAAGGTGCTGCGCCCGCTCGTCGACCACCTGCTCCACCTCTGGATGCCCATGGCCCGCGTCGACCCGGCGCTCGGCCCGCTCTGGTCGGCCCTGGAGCAGCACCCCGGCTTCAGCCGCCAGTGGCACAACCTCGTACAGCGCGTCCGCGACCAGATGGCCCTGCGGGCCCTGCTGCCCCGGGAGGCCGCCGCCCTGGCCGCCTCCTGAACCGACAGGCAAGCCCACATGATCCCGACGGGGGGAGAAGCGGGATGACAGGAACGATCACAACGCGCGGCCACCACGGCCACCATGTCTCCGACACCGGGGGCCGGGAGGACGCGGGCCGCCGGTTATTGCAGAAGCTGCTGGTCACGGTCGTGGCGGGCGGCGTGGTGTACGTCCTGACCACGGTGCTCGCGCCCACCGCCGAGGACGTCTGGCAACTGGTCCTGTCGGTGCTGTGCGGAGGCGCGGTACTGATCGTCCAGTTCATGGTGACCTTCGCGCACCAGCTCAACGATCTGAAGAGCTCCGTCGACAAACGCTTCGTGGACATCGGCCGCGCCACCAAGCTCTTCAACGAGGTCGAGAAGCTGCGCGGCGACGCGGTGCCCCGGCTCGCCGAGAGCGCCACCCTGGTCGTCTCCACCGGCCCCGAGATCCTCCACGACTTCGCGCACGAGGAGATCAACCGGCTCGCCCTCCAGATGGACGACCTGACCAACCTCACCGCCGAGTGCCCCGGTGAGAACCACGACTGGCTGCTCAGCCTCACCAAGTGCGCCCAGCGGAGCATCGACGCGATCAGCACCTCCGTCGACCAGAACTTCTGGAGCACCGAACCGGCCGGACGCTATCTGGAGGCGCAGCGCGAGGCGATCGAGGCGCGCGGCATCAAGGTCCGGCGCCTGTTCGTCGTCAAGGACCCCGAGGACATCCCGCGCCTGGACGACGTCTTCAAGGAACAGCGGGACGTGCGCATCGAGGTCCGGGTGGTGGCCCTCTCCTCGCTCCCGCTGCACGTCCGGCGCGGCAAGATGATCGACTTCATCATCTTCGACGGGGCCCTGTCCTACGAGATCGGCGCCGACCAGCTCAGCGTGAACTCCTGGACGACCGTGAACGCCCGCGAGGACGACGTACAGCAGCGGATCAGGCGCTTCACCGAACTGTGGAACGCCGGCGCGGGCGGCGCGCCGGACGGCGACGCGGAGCCCGCCGCGTCCTGAAGCGGGCGGACCGGGCCTGCGCACCGGGCGCGTGCGCGAGAATGGCCCCATGAGTCTGTTCCGCGACGACGGCATCGTGCTGCGCACCCAGAAGCTCGGGGAAGCGGACCGGATCATCACGTTGCTCACGCGCGGGCACGGGCGGGTGCGGGCCGTGGCGCGGGGAGTGCGGCGGACGAAGTCGAAGTTCGGGGCGCGGCTCGAACCCTTCTCGCACGTGGACGTGCAGTTCTTCGCACGGGGCAGCGAGCTGATCGGGCGCGGTCTGCCGCTGTGCACGCAGAGCGAGACCATCGCGCCCTACGGCGGCGGGATCGTCACCGACTACGCCCGTTACACCGCCGGGACGGCCATGCTGGAGACGGCCGAGCGGTTCACCGACCACGAGGGCGAACCGGCCGTGCAGCAGTATCTGCTCCTCGTCGGCGCCCTGCGCACCCTCGCGCGCGGTGAGCACGCCCCGCATCTCGTCCTCGACGCGTTCCTGCTCCGCTCGCTCGCGGTGAACGGCTACGCGCCCAGTTTCGGAGACTGCGCGCGGTGCGGGATGCCAGGGCCGAACCGGTTCTTCTCGGTCGCCTCGGGCGGCTCGGTCTGCGTGGACTGCCGGGTCGCGGGCAGCGTCGTGCCGTCCCCGCAGACCCTGGTGCTCCTCGCCGCGCTGCTTACGGGAGACTGGGAGACGGCGGACGCGGCCGAGGCGCGGCACGTCCGCGAGGGGAGCGGCCTGGTGTCCGCCTATCTGCACTGGCATCTGGAGCGCGGGCTGCGCTCCCTTCGGTACGTAGAGAAGTAAGCGGCTAGCACGGCTGAGGAGACGAGAAGCACATGGTCGTACGCGGATTTCTGGGGCGGCGGCAGCGCGAGTACAAGGCGCCCGAGCCGCACCCCTCGGGCGCGCGTGCGCCGAAGCTTCCCGGGGAGCTGATCCCCGAGCACGTCGCGATCGTCATGGACGGCAACGGCCGCTGGGCCAAGGAGCGCGGGCTGCCGCGCACCGAGGGGCACAAGGTGGGCGCCGAGCGCGTGCTCGACGTGCTCCAGGGCTCCATCGAGGTCGGCGTGCGCAACATCTCCCTCTACGCCTTCTCCACCGAGAACTGGAAGCGCTCGCCCGACGAGGTGCGCTTCCTCATGAACTTCAACCGCGACTTCATCCGCAAGACCCGCGACCAGCTCGACGAGCTGGGCATCCGGGTGCGGTGGGTGGGCCGTATGCCCAAGCTGTGGAAGTCGGTCGCCAAGGAACTCCAGATCGCCCAGGAGCAGACCAAGGACAACGACCTGCTCACCCTGTACTTCTGCATGAACTACGGCGGCCGTGCCGAGATCGCCGACGCGGCGCAGGCCATCGCCGAGGACGTGAAGGCGGGGCGCCTCGACCCGTCCAAGGTCACCGAGAAGACGATCCAGAAGTACATGTACTACCCGGACATGCCGGACGTCGATCTCTTCCTCCGCCCCAGCGGCGAGCAGCGCACCTCCAACTACCTTCTCTGGCAGAGCGCTTACGCCGAGCTGGTCTTCCAGGACGTCCTGTGGCCCGACTTCGACCGGCGTGACCTGTGGCGCGCCTGCGTCGAGTTCGCCTCCCGCGACCGCCGCTTCGGCGGCGCCGTCCCGAACGAGGACCTGCTCGCGATGGAGGCGGCGATGAAGGGCAACGACCCGGCCGAGGCGTGACCTTGCCTCGCCCCTCGCGATCCCTCCTCGTGATCACTGATCACCACGACCGCTGATCACTGGTCCGGGGAGGAGTCGCCGGGGAATTGCGTCGCGCCGGCGGGGCCGGGGCGCGGACTCGGACACCGCGCGGCTGCGCGCGCTGCCGGAGCGGCACGCCGGGCTCGACTGAGCGTCGTAAAGGGCTCGTGGCGGAAGATCATCTGGTCTTACGATCCCTCTCACGGTCACGGACATGGTGAGGGGTGGGGCTGTGGAGCAAGGGCCGGATGTTGTCGAGAAGTCGGCCGGGGACGTGGTGGAGCTGACGTACCGGCCGGTGGCGGCGGACTTCGCCTCGGCGCTGCGGGCCCGGACACGGGTCACTCCCCTGAAGTGGATGTTCCGCCGGCTGCCCGTCGTGCTGGCCTGCATCGTCGTTGTGCAGGTCGCGTTGCGCCTCGCCGGCGTCGACGGGCACCTGTCATCGGGCGCGCTCCTGTCGATGCTGATCCTCGCGGTGGTGTTCCCCCTGTCGCCCCGGCTGGCGGGCCGCCGTCTCGCCCGGTACGCCCAGCGGCAGGGCGTCTTCCACGCCACCGTGACGGAGGCCGGGATCTCGGTGGCGACCGACACGATCAGTGCGTCGATCACCTGGCAGGCCCAGCCCCGGTACTGCGAGACGGACCGCGTCTTCGTCCTGGTCGGCGACGACGGAAACGCCACGGGCTTCACGATGCTGCCCAAGCACGGCCTGCCCGAGCGCGCGGACGTGGACCGTCTGCGCGCGATTCTCGACCGCCACCTCACGCGCTGCTGAGTCAAGGAGTGGACATGGACAAGGACATGACCGGCGACGTCGTGGAGCTGACGTGCCGCCCGGTGGCGGCGGACTTCGTCTCGGCCGTGCGGGCACAGATGCGGCTGAGCCGGACCGGGCGGCGCCTGCGCACCCTTTCCTTCGCCGCCGGGTTCTTCCTCGTGCTGGAGGTCGTCCTCCTGGCCGCCGGGAAGCCGGGCGTGCCGCTCGTGCTGCTGGTGGGGAGCGTGGCTGTTCCGTTGCTGACCCTGCTGTCCCCCTGGCTGGCGGCCCGCCCGCTCCAGCGCTTGGCCGACCGGCAGGGGATATGGCGGGTCACCGTGACGGAGACGGGGATCTCGCTGGCGACCGACACCACCACGACCTCGGTCACCTGGCAGGCCCAGCCCCGGTACTGCGAGACGGACCGCGTCTTCGTCCTGGTCAGCGACGACAAGGACGCCACGGGCTTCACGATGCTCCCCAAGGACGGCCTGCCCGACCGCGCGGACGTCGACCGCCTGCGGGCGCTGCTGGACCGCCACCTCGTGCGCTGCTGAGTTTCAGCGCGGACAGGGGGACGCGGGAGGTGTCGAGTTGACGTACGGACGCGAGTGCCGAAGTGGCGGCGGCTGAGCCCGCGGCACCCTGGCCCGACGGCGTGGACGGAGGTCCACTCGGTCCGTAGGCGTTGCCGGGGTCCGGGGGTCCGGGGCCGGCAACGTCACCCCCGCCGAACTCAGCAGCGCGCCCCCGCGCAGTCCGCGCACGTGCCGAAGATCTCCACCGTGTGGGCCACGTTCACGTAGCCGTGCTCCGAGGCGATGGCCTCGGCCCACTTCTCCACCGCCGGGCCCGCGACCTCGACCGCCTTGCCACACGTGCGGCAGACGAGATGGTGGTGGTGCTCGCCGGTGGAGCAGCGGCGGTAGACGGACTCGCCGTCGGAGGTGCGCAGGACGTCGACCTCGCCGGCCTCGGCGAGGGACTGCAGGGTGCGATAGACAGTCGTGAGACCCACCGAGTCGCCCTTGTGCTTGAGCATGTCGTGCAGGTCCTGCGCGCTGCGGAACTCGTCGACCTCGTCCAGGGCCGCCGCCACCGCTGCGCGCTGCCGGGTCGCGCGGCCCTTCACGGGCGGTCCAGCGGTCGTCACCGGGTGCCTCCTCAAGTCTGCGCCTCTGACCGGGCCATTGTGCCAGCCCGGACCCCGCCGGGTCAGACGCCGACCTCGTCCCCGGCCGTCCGCGCGGCCGGAATCGTGCACTCCGCCGGGTCGCCGGACAGCCGTGCCGTACGGGCGCGTCGGCGGGCCAGCGGGGCCGCCAGCACCGCGAGGACGACGAACGCGGCGATGGTGAGCAGCACGATCGTGGCCCCGGGCGGAACGTCCACGTAGAACGACGTGACCGTGCCGCCGAGGGACACCGCGACGCCGATCGCCACCGCGAGGCCGAAGGTCGCCGCGAAGCCCCGGGTGAGCTGCTGCGCGGCGGCCACCGGTACGACCATCAGCGCGGAGACCAGGATCAGACCGACCACGCGCATCGCCACGGTGACCGTGACGGCCGCGGTGACGGCGGTCAGCAGGTTCAGCGCCCGCACCGGCAGCCCGGTGACCCGGGCGAACTCCTCGTCCTGGCTGACGGCGAACAACTGCCGCCGCAGTCCCAGTGTCACCGCGACCACCAGCGCGGCCAGCACCACGATCGCGGTCACGTCGGCAGGCGAGACCGTGGACAGGGAACCGAAGAGGTACGAGGTGAGGTTGGCGTTGGAGCCGCCCGGAGCGAGGTTGACCAGCATCACGCCGCCCGCCATGCCGCCGTAGAAGAGCATGGCGAGGGCGATGTCACCGCGCGCGCGGCCGTACCAGCGGATCAGCTCCATGAGGACCGAGCCCGCGACCGAGACCAGCGTGGCCATCCACACCGGCGAGGAGTGCAGCAGGAAGCCGAGGCCGACGCCGGTCATCGCCACGTGCCCGATGCCGTCGCCCATGAGGGGCTGGCGGCGTTGGACGAGGTAGATGCCGATCGCGGGCGCGGTGATGCCGACCAGGACGGCCGCGAGGAGCGCCCGCTGCATGAAGGCGTAGTTCAGGAGGTCCATCAGCTCAGCAGTCCCGTCCGGCTCGGTCCGGCGCCCTCGGGGGCGTGCGGGTGTACGTGGTCGTGGCCCGGGAGCGCGTGCTGACCCACGGCCTTCGGTGGCGGCCCGTCGTGCAGCACGCAGCCGTGGCGCAGGACGACCGCGCGGTCGATCAGCGGCTCCAGCGGGCCCAGTTCGTGCAGCACGAGCAGCACGCTCGCCCCGCCCGCGACCTGCTCGCGCAGCGTCGCGGCCAGCACTTCCTGGCTGGCGAGGTCCACGCCCGCCATCGGCTCGTCCATGATCAGCAGCTCGGGATCGGCGGCCAGCGCCCGCGCGATCAGCACCCGCTGGTGCTGTCCGCCGGAGAGCGCGGTCACCGAGTCCCCGGCGCGGTCCGCCATGCCGACCAGTTCCAGGGCGCGGCGCACCGCTTCCCGGTCGGACTTGCGGAAGAGGCCGAAGCGGGTACGGGACAGCCGCCCGGAGGAGACGACCTCGGTCACGGTGACGGGCACGCCCCCGGCCGCGCTGGTGCGCTGCGGCACGTACCCCACGCGCGACCAGGCGCGGAACGACTTCAGCGGCGTCCCGAACAACTCCACCGCGCCGGAGAGGGCGGGCACCTGCCCGATGGCGGTGCGTACGGCGGTGGACTTGCCGGAGCCGTTGGCGCCGAGCAGCGCGACGACCTCACCGCGCCCCACGGTCACGTCGACGCCGCGCAGGACGGGGCGGCCGCCGAGTTCGGCGCGGATGGCGCGCAGTTCCAGTACGCGCTCGGTGCCGGTGCCGGTCACTTCGCCCCCAGCGCCTTCTGGAGGGCCTTGAGGTTGGCCTCCTGGACGGCGAAGTAGTCCCGGCCCCGGGACTTCTCGGTGATGCCTTCGAGGGGGTCGAGCACATCGGTCCTGAGGCGGCCGTCCCCGGCGATGGTCCTTGCGGTCTTGTCGCTCACCAGCGTCTCGTAGAAGACGGTGCTGACGCCGTCGGCCTTCGCCAGCTTCTGGAGGTCCTTCACGCGCGCCGCGCTCGGCTCGGACTCGGGGTCGAGGCCGCTGATGGCCTCCTCGGTGAGGCCGTAGCGCTCGGCGAGGTAGCCGAAGGCGGCGTGGGTGGTGACGAAGACCTTGGATCGGGTGTGCGCGAGCCCGTCCTTGTACCGCGTGTTCAGTTCGCCGAGCCGCTCGACCAGGGCGTCGGTGTTCTTGGCGTAGGCGGCCTTGTGCTTCGGGTCGGCCTTCTCGAAGGCGCGGCCGACGCCCTGGGCGACCTGCGCGTAGCGCACCGGGTCGAGCCAGATGTGCGGGTCCTTGCCCGACTCCTCCTCGTCGTGGCCGCCCGCGGGGTGCTCGCCCGCGTGGCCGCCGACCTCGGTGCCGTGCTCCTCCAGCGTGGTCAGCGCGGCCGCGTCGATCTTGGTCTTGACCGGCGACTCGGCCACGGCCTTGTCGACCGACGGCTGGAGCCCCTTGAGGTAGAGGACGGCGTCGGAGTCCTGGAGGCCCGCGATCTGCCGGGGGCTGATCTCCAGGTCGTGCGGCTCCTGGCCGGGGGTGGTCAGCGTCGTCACGTGGACGTGGGAGCCGCCGATCTCGTCCGCCAGGAAGGCCATCGGATAGAAGGAGGCGACGACGTCCAGCTTGTCCGTGTTGCCCGTCGCGCTCGCACCGCCCGAGCAGCCGGTGAGCACGCCGAGGCCCAGCGCGGTGGCGGCCGCGCACGCGGACCCGGATATGAGGCGTCGTCGTACGTTCATGACAGTCATTTTCAACAAAGATGGAAACCGTTGTCAACAAGCTTCCCGGCGTCTTGCGATGCGGGCGCTCGCGGGAGAAGTTTGGGAGGGGCTTGGGTGGCCTTGGGTGATCTTGCCCAGTCCCGGGGCGCCTGCGGGCGGGGGCCGATTTGGCCGAGGGGGAGCCTGCGCCGGTAACCTGAATCATTCGCTGGAAGCATCTCGCTTCAACGCCCGTCGTCGTAATGAAGAGAGCACCGTGGCCGCCGACAAGATCGACACCATCGTCAGCCTGAGCAAGCGCCGTGGCTTCGTTTTCCCGTGCAGTGAGATCTACGGCGGACAGCGTGCCGCCTGGGACTACGGACCGCTGGGTGTCGAGCTCAAGGAGAACATCAAGCGTCAGTGGTGGCGCTACATGGTGACGTCGCGCGAGGACGTGGTCGGTATCGACTCGTCCGTCATCCTGGCCCCCGAGGTCTGGGTCGCCTCCGGTCACGTCGCCACCTTCACGGACCCGCTGACCGAGTGCACCTCGTGTCACAAGCGGTTCCGCGCGGACCACCTGGAAGAGGCGTACGAGGAGAAGAAGGGGCACGCCCCGGCGAACGGCCTGGCCGACCTGAACTGCCCCAACTGCGGCAACAAGGGCACCTTCACCGAGCCCAAGCAGTTCTCCGGTCTGCTCTCCACCCACCTCGGCCCGACCCAGGACTCCGGCTCCGTCGCCTACCTGCGTCCCGAGACCGCCCAGGGCATCTTCACCAACTTCGCCCAGGTGCAGACCACTTCGCGCCGCAAGCCGCCGTTCGGCATCGCCCAGATGGGCAAGTCCTTCCGCAACGAGATCACGCCCGGCAACTTCATCTTCCGCACCCGCGAGTTCGAGCAGATGGAGATGGAGTTCTTCGTCAAGCCGGGTGAGGACGAGGAGTGGCAGGAGTACTGGATGCAGCAGCGCTGGAACTGGTACACCGGGCTCGGTCTGCGCGAGGAGAACATGCGCTGGTTCGAGCACCCGAAGGAGAAGCTCTCCCACTACTCCAAGCGCACCGCCGACATCGAGTACCGCTTCTCGTTCGGCGGCTCGGAGTGGGGCGAGCTCGAGGGTGTCGCCAACCGGACCGACTACGACCTCGGCGCCCACGCCAAGGCGTCCGGCCAGGACCTCTCGTACTTCGACCAGGAGGCCGGCGAGCGCTGGACCCCCTACGTCATCGAGCCCGCCGCCGGTGTCGGCCGCACCATGCTGGCCTTCCTCCTCGACGCCTACACCGAGGACGAGGCGCCCAACGCCAAGGGCAAGATGGAGAAGCGCGTCGTGCTGCGCCTCGACCACCGCCTGGCCCCGGTCAAGGTCGCGGTGCTCCCGCTCTCCCGCAACCCCGAGCTGTCCCCGAAGGCCAAGGGTCTCGCCCAGGCGCTGCGCCAGAACTGGAACATCGACTTCGACGACGCCGGCGCCATCGGCCGCCGCTACCGCCGTCAGGACGAGATCGGCACCCCGTTCTGTGTGACCGTCGACTTCGACACGCTCGAGGACAACGCGGTGACCGTGCGCGAGCGCGACACGATGAAGCAGGAGCGCGTCTCCCTCGACCAGATCGAGGGCTACCTCGCCGCCCGTCTCATCGGCGCCTGACCTCTTCATCTCCGCCCACCCTCCTGTCCGGTCCTCCGGGCCGGAGGGTGGGCTTTTTCGTGCCCGCACCGGGCGCCCGAGGGGCTCCTACCCGCGAGCGGATGACAAATAACAGATGACAGATATTGAATTCTGTCAGTCGTCGTGCCAGGCTGGACGCATGACGATCCCCACGCGCAATCTCGGAACCACCGGCCCCCAGGTCTCCGCCCTCGGCCTCGGCTGCATGGGCATGTCCGGCATGTACGGAGAGGCGGACCGCCCGGAGGCCCTCGCCACCGTGCACGCCGCCCTGGAGGAGGGCGTCACCCTCCTCGACACCGGCGACTTCTACGGCATGGGCCACAACGAGCTGCTGGTCGGCGAAGCCCTCCGCACCGCCCCCGCCCACCTGCGGGAGAACGCCGTGCTGAGCGTGAAGTTCGGCGCCCTGCGCGACCCGGACGGCGCCTGGCTGGGCTTCGACGGCCGCCCCGCCGCCGTGAAGACCTTCGCCGCCTACTCCCTCCAGCGCCTCGGCGTGGACCACATCGACATCTACCGCCCCTCCCGTCTCGACCCGGACGTGCCGATCGAGGAGACGGTCGGCGCCGTCGCGGAACTGGTCGAGAAGGGCTGGGTCAGGCACATCGGCCTCAGCGAGGTCGGCCCCGACACCATCCGCCGGGCCGCCGCGACGGCCCCGATCTCCGACCTCCAGATCGAGTACGCGCTGATCTCCCGGGGTCCCGAGCGCGAGATCCTGCCCACCCTGCGCGAACTGGGCATCGGCGTCACGGCGTACGGCGTCCTCTCGCGCGGACTCCTCTCCAACCACATCACCGCCGACCGCGACTTCGAGGCCACCGACTTCCGTGCCTTCTCGCCGCGCTTCCAGGGCGAGAACTTCCAGCACAACCTGACCCTGGTGGACGCCCTGCGCAAGATCGCCGAGCAGAAGGGCGCCAGCGTCGCCCAGATCGCCATCGCCTGGGTGCTCTCCCGGGGCGAGGACATCGTGCCGCTGGTCGGCGCCCGCACCCGCGAGCGGCTCTCCGAGGCACTGGGCGCGCTCGACGTCACCCTGGACACGGCCGACCTCGCGGCCATCGAGGAGGCCGTACCGGCGGACGCGGCGGCGGGGGAGCGGTACGCCCCGGCCCAGATGGCCATGCTCGACAGCGAGCGGTGAGACGCGGCCCGGGCGCCCGGCGAAAGGACCCGTCTCCGCCGGTCACGGCCGCCTTCCCGCCAGGTACGGTCTAGGACATGGCAGCGACCGAGACCCTGACCGCCGAGCGCATCCTCGAAGCGACCGAGGAGGTGCTGCGCCGCCACGGCCCGGCCAAAGCCACCGTGGTGGACGTGGCCCGCGCGCTCGGTGTCAGCCACGGCAGTGTCTACCGCCACTTCCGTACCAAGGCGGCGTTGCGCGAGGCGGTGACCAAGCGCTGGCTGGACCGCACCTCGCTCAAGCTGGCCGGCATCGCCGGGGGCCCGGGCCCCGCCGAGGAACGGCTGCGCGACTGGCTGTCCGCCCTGTTCGAGGCCAAGCGGCACAAGGCGGGTGACGACCCCGAGCTCTTCGCCACCTACAGCGTCCTGGCCGACGAGAACGGCGCCACGGTCGGCGACCACATCACCGACCTCACCGGCCAACTCGCCACCATCATCGGGGCCGGAGTCGACACGGGCACCTTCCGCCCGGCCGACCCCACCGCCGAAGCCCGAGCCGTCTTCCAGGCCACGGCCCGCTTCCACGACCCCTGCCACGCCCGCGACTGGCAGCGCCCGGAGATCGAGACGGACTTCGAGGCGGTGGTGGGGCTGCTGATACGGGGGCTGCGGGCGGCCGGGTAGTCCGCCGGGCGCCGGCCGCCGCTCAGGCGGTGACGCGCCAGAAGTCGCGCATCGCCGCCGGTGGGGTGGGGCCGGTCATGGCGACCTGGGTGAGAAGGACGGTGACCTTGGCGGTGGCCGGGATCAGGTGGGCCGTGGTGCCGGTGCCGCCGACCCAGCCGTAGCGGCCGGGGACGGTCCAGGGTTCGGTGCGGGCGATGTCCACCGAGCCGCCGTAGCCCCACCCCTGGCCCTCCAGGAAGAGCGGGCTGGCCTCGCGCTGGGCCGGGGTGAGGCGGTCGGTGGTCATGCGGGTCACGGCTTCCGGGGAGAGGAGACGGCGCCCTTCGGGGCTCTCGCCGCGGGCGAGCAGCATCCGGGCGAAGGCCAGCCAGTCGTCGGCGGTGGAGACCAGGCCGCCCGCGCCGGAGGGGAAGCCGGGGAGCCGCTTCCAGTCGTCCACGCGGTCGTCCGAGACCTCGGCGGTGCCGTCCTCGCCCGGGCGGAAGGCGGTGGTGAACCGGTGCCACTCCGGCTCCGGCACGGAGAAGCCGGTGTCCTTCATGCCGAGGGGCTCGAAGATCCGCTCGGCCATGAACTCCGGGAGCGTGCTGCCGGACGCCCGCGCGATCAGGGCGCCCTGGAGGTCGGAGGCGGTGTTGTAGAGCCACGCCTCGCCGGGCTGGTTCAGCAGCGGCACCTTGGCGAGTTCGGCCAGCCAGGTGTCGAGGGCCGGGTAGGTGTGCGGGAAGCGGCCGTTCTGCACGGTGAGCAGCGCGGTGACCGCGGGCAGCGAGAAGTCGGCGGGGAAGCCCCAGCCCGGCCGGGAACTGAGCAGGTGCTCCACGGTGATGGACCGCTCGGCGGGGACCACGTCGTCCACCGGGCTCTCCGGTGTCCGCACCACCATGGGCGCGGCCAGTTCCGGCAGCCACCGTTCCACCGGGTCCTCAGGAGCGACGCGGCCGTCCTCGACCAGCATCATCAGCGCGGCGGCGGTGAGGGGCTTGCTGATCGAGGCGATCCGGAACAGCGAGTCCCGCGCCATCGGCACGCTCCGGCCCTCGTCCGCGTGTCCGACGGTCACCACCTCGACGTCGTCTCCGCGCGCGACCAGCGCGACCGCGCCGGGGAGGCGGCCGTCGTCGACGTACTGGGTCAGGGTGTCGTGCAGTGCGGTCATGGCGATCGCCTTCCGGTCGGCGTGGGACGTCACTGGTGACGACTCCCACGGCGGCGCGGATTCATCGCCGCGCGGGGTCGACCGTCGCCTGATGGGCCTCGGCCAGATGTGCCGCCGCCTTCTCCAGGTGCTCCTCCGCCCTGCCCCACGGCAGGAACCGCGCCCCCTCCCGCCAGCCGCAGGTCCCGCAACTGATCACCCGGCGCAGCCCGTCCTGCCGTACCCCCACCTCGTGCACCCGCCCATGCCGGTCCCACCGGCGCACAGTCCCCGTACCCCTGCTCTCCATGGGCGGAGTGTGCAGCACGGGGAGTGGGGCGGGGGCGGGAACGGAGGGTGGGGACCGTCACAGCGGGCGCGGGCAACGGGGGCCGGGCGCACCCGGGCGGAGCCGCCGTGCCCGGCACACACCCGGCCCATGTGCTGCCCCTCACGCGCCTTCACGCCTCCCGCCTCCTCACCCCACCTCGCGAGGCAGCCGCAGGCTCAGCAGCCCCGTGACGAGGATCGCTCCCAACTGCGTGACGAGCGCCGCGAGCAGCGCGTCCCGCATCCCCAGGTGAGGGATCAGGCCGAGGAACAGCGCGCCCAGAGTGGCCACACCGAGGGCGAGGGACGCCTGCTGGGTGGTGGTGAGGACCCCGCTGCCCACTCCGGCGCGGGCGGACGGTACCTCCGACAGGACGATGCGCAGCAGGTTGGGCAACTGGAGGGCCTGTCCGGCACCGGCGACCGCCGCGCCCGGCAGCAGCGTGCCGAGACCCAGGTGCGGCCAGTCCCGCCACACGGCCAGCGCGATGAGCAGGATGCCGATGCCCTGGAGCACGGCCCCGGTGGCCACCACCCGCGTGCCGAAACGGGCGATCAGCCGCGGCCCCGCCAGCGAGACGAGCAGGAACGACACCGCCATCGGCGCCAGCGCGAGCCCCGCCTTCACCGGCCCGAGCCCCGCCCCCTGCTGAAGGCTCAGCGCGATCACGAACATGAACCCGCTGAAGCCCAGCGAGAACGGCACGATGATCAGCAGCCCGCGCCGCAGCGACGGCGCCGCGAACAGGCTCGGCGGCAGCAGCGGGGTGTGCCCGCGCCGGTCCGCGCGCCGCTCGACGGCGTAGAACGCCCAGGCCGCGACCGGGAAGGCGGCCAGCGACAGCCACGTCCACGGCGGCCAGCCGGTCGCGCGGCCCTCGGTCAGCGGGGCGAGCAGCGCGAGAAGGGCGACGGCGAGCAGGACGGTGCCCGGTACGTCCACCGGTTCGGGGTGCCGGGAGCGGGTGTCGGGGACACGGCGGACGGCGAGTACCAGGCCGAGGACGACCACGGGCACGTTGACGAGGAAGATCGACCGCCAGCCGGTGCCCGCGATGTCGGCGGCGACCAGGACGCCGCCCAGGATCTGGCCGATGACCATGGAGAGCCCCGCCGTCGCGCCGTACAGGCTCATCGCGCGGGCGCGGCGGCCGCCGGTCGTCGTGGCCTGGATGGTGGCGAGCACCTGCGGGAGCATCATCGCGGCCGACGCACCCTGGGCCGCCCGCGCCGCGACCAGGCTCCACGCGCCCGGCGCGAGCCCGCACGCCAGCGAGGTGAGCCCGAAGGCGGCCATGCCGGCGAGGAACAGCCGCCGCCGGCCGAAGAGGTCGCCGAGCCGGCCGCCGAGGACGAGCAGGACGGCGTAGGTGACGCCGTACCCGGCCACGACCAGCTCCAGTACGGCCTCGCTCGCGTGGAGGTCGGTGCCGATCGCGGGCAGGGCGACGTTGACGATGAAGAAGTCGACCAGCGGGAGTGCCGCGGCCAGCAGGACGGTGAGCAGGCCCGGCCCGGTGAGGGTGGGTGCCGCCGCCGGGGCGCGCACGGTGGGCGCGCGGTTGAGGGTCTCGGTCATGTTCACGAGCCTGCGGCGCGGCACAGACGGGTACCAGAGTGTTCTCATCCTGGTACCGGAACTACCCGCCAATCCCCTCCGTCCGAGCCGGGCGGAGCAGGCAACCTGGTACCGATTCCCGCTCATCCTGGTGGCAGAAGTACCTGGAAACTGGGTGAGGGCGGCCGCATCCTGGAACCATGTCGACCATGGCCCAGGAAATCACCGCCGGAACCACCGCCCCCGTGACCAAGAGCGCGGAGATCCGGCGCCATGAGCTGGCCACGTTCCTGCGCAGCCGCCGTGAGCGGATCTCCCCCGAGCAGGTGGGGCTGCCGCGGGGCGCGCGGCGCCGTACGCCGGGACTGCGCCGGGAGGAGGTCGCGCACCTCTCCGCGGTGGGCGTGACCTGGTACACCTGGTTGGAGCAGGCGCGCAACATCCAGGTCTCGGTCCAGGTCCTCGACGCCCTCGCCCGCACCCTGCTGCTCGACCCCAGCGAGCGCGCCCACCTCTTCCAGCTGGCCGGGGCCACCGACCCCACGCCCGCCGCGATCTGCCCGAGCCTCACCCCGGCCCTGCGGGACGCGCTGCGCCAGATGGAGCCGTACCCCGCCGCCGTGCAGAACAGCCGGTACGACATCCTGGCCTACAACCGCGCCTACGCCCGGCTGCTCTGCGACCTGGACGCCGTCCCGCCGGAGGACCGCAACTGCGTCCTCCTCGCCTACACCCACCCCGACTGGCGCTCCTCGATCGTCCACCTCGACGACACCCTCCGCCTCATGGCCGCCCGCCTCCGCGCCTCCCTCGCCGGCCACCTCGGCGAACCCGCCTGGAAAGTCCTGCTGAAGCGCCTCCAGGCACTCCCCGAGTTCCGCGAACACTGGGAGCGGTACGAGGTCGTCGGCAACCGCTCCAAGACGAAGGAGTTCCTCAACCCCTACGTCGGTCACCTCACCCTGGAACACACCGACCTGTGGCTGGGCCCCGACCCGGGCCCCCGGATGGTGATCTACACCCCGAAGAACGAGGAGACGCGGCAGCGGCTGGAGCGACTGTACGAGCTGGCGTGCGCGGCGGGGTGAACGGGCCGGAGCCGTCGGCGGCGGGACGGACCCGGCATCGAGTGGGCCGGTACGCGGCTCAGGCCCGCCCCGCCCCCACCGACTCCCGCACCTCCGGTGCCTCCAGCCGCTCCGCCGTGCGGGTGGCCGTGGCCCGGGCCCAGCGGCCGCTCGTGACGTAGCCGAGGACCAGGACCGTCGCCCCGCATGCCGTCAGGATCCACCAGCCGGGGCGGGCGGCGGAGACGAAGGTGTCGCGGTAGGGGGAGTCGCCGATGCCGGACGCCAGGACCGCGCCGACCACCGCCACGCCCAGGGTCTGGCCCAGCTGGCGGCTCGTGGAGGCGACCGCCGCTGCCACGCCCGCCTGGGCGCGGGGCATTCCCGAGACCGCCGTGTTGGTGATCGGGGCGTTGACGAAGCCGAAGCCGATGCCGAAGAGGACGTAGCCGGCGAGGAGGGTGAGGTTGGAGGTCTCCGCTTCGAAGGCGGCGAAGAGGATGCCGCTCAGGGTCATCGCGGCGCCGGCCAGAAGCAGGGGTATGCGGGGACCTCGGCTGCCCACCAGACGGCCGGAGAGGGGCGCGCACAGGAGGGTCGGGGCGGCCATCGGGAGCATCCAGAGGCCCGCGTGGAGCGCGTCCAGGCCGCGGACGTTCTGGAGGTAGAGCGTGGACAGGAACAGGAAGCCGCCCAGTGCCGCGAAGCCGCTCACCGCTATCACCGTCGCCCCGCTGAAGGGGGCCGAGCGGAAGAAGCGCAGTTCGATCAGGGGTTCCGCGCGACGGGGTTCGTAGATCAGCAGGGCGAGGAGCGCGGCCAGCGCGACCGCGCCGAAGGGCAGTACCGTCGCCGCGCCCGCGTCCGGCGCCTCGATGATCGCGTACGTCAGGGAGCCGAACAGGGCGATCACCAGGAGCTGGCCGACCGGGTCCGGGCGGCGCGGCTTCGGCGCGCGGGACTCGGGGACGAAGCGAAGCGTCAGGAGCAGGGCCGCCGCGCCCACCGGCAGGTTGACCCAGAAGATCGAGCGCCAACCGACCGACTCCACCAGGAGCCCGCCGACCAGCGGACCCGCCGCCATGGAGATGCCGACCACCGCACCCCACGCGCCGATGGCCCGCGCCCGCTCGCGCGGGTCGGTGAAGGTGTTGGTGATGATCGACATCGCCACCGGGTTGAGCATCGAGCCGCCGACCGCCTGGATCATGCGGAAGACGACGAGCAGTTCGAGGTTCGGCGCCAGGGAGCACAGCAGGGAGCCGACGGTGAAGATCGTCAGGCCGGTCATGAAGACGCGTCTGCGGCCGATCCGGTCGGCGGTCGAGCCCGCGAGCATCAGCAGCGAGGCGAGCACCAGGGTGTAGGCGTCGATCGTCCACTGGAGGCCGGAGGTGGTCGCGTGGAGTTCGCGCTGCATCGAGGGGAGCGCGACATTCAGGGCGGTGTTGTCGAGGCTCACGATCAGCAGGCTCATGCAGCAGATCGCGAGCACGAGCAGCCGCCGCCGGTGGCTGAGCTCGGGCATGGGCTCCATCGTACGCCCATTTCAATAGTGCGGCTAACTAATTACCAATGCACGGATATCGGCGAAAGGGCGGCCACCCGGGGGACATGAGGGACAATGGACGGCGGCCCTCGCCCCACCGGCACCACGGCCCCGCCCACCGGCACCACGGCCCCCGGCCCACCGGCGACGGGGCCACGCCCCACGGGCCACCGCCGCCCCACCGACATCCGACCCGGAGCCCCTGATGAACCAGCCCCTCTCCATCGGCCCGCACGTCGTGGCGCCGCCCGTCGTGCTCGCACCCATGGCGGGGATCACCAACGCGCCCTTCCGCACGCTGTGCCGGGAGTTCAGCGGGGGCAAGGGCCTGTTCGTCAGCGAGATGATCACCACCCGGGCGCTGGTCGAGCGCAACGAGAAGACCATGCAGCTCATCCGGTTCGACGAGACCGAGAAGCCGCGCTCGATCCAGTTGTACGGCGTCGACCCGGCCACCGTCGGCAAGGCCGTCCGCATGATCACGGAGGAGGGTCTCGCCGACCACATCGACCTGAACTTCGGCTGCCCGGTCCCCAAGGTCACCCGCAAGGGCGGCGGCTCCGCGCTGCCGTACAAGCGGAACCTGCTGCGCGCCATCCTGCGCGAGGCCGTCTCCGGCGCGGGCGACCTGCCGGTCACCATGAAGATGCGCAAGGGCATCGACGACGACCACATCACCTACCTCGACGCCGGCCGCATCGCCGTCGAGGAGGGCGTCACCGCGATCGCGCTGCACGGCCGTACCACCGCCCAGCACTACGGCGGCACCGCCGACTGGGAGGCCATCGCGCGGCTCAAGGAGCACGTCCCGGAGATCCCGGTGCTCGGCAACGGCGACATCTGGTCCGCCGAGGACGCGCTGCGCATGGTCCGCGAGACCGGGTGCGACGGCGTCGTCGTCGGGCGCGGCTGCCTCGGCCGGCCGTGGCTGTTCGCGGACCTGGTGGCCGCCTTCGAGGGGCGTACGGACGAACTGGCGCGCCCGAGCCTGAAGGAGGTGGCCGACGTCATGGTCCGCCACGCCACCCTGCTCGGGGAGTGGCTCGGCGACGAGGCGAAGGGCGTGGTCGACTTCCGCAAGCACGTCGCCTGGTACCTCAAGGGCTTCGCGGTCGGCTCCGAGATGCGCAAGCGGCTCGCGATCACCTCGTCGCTGGAGGCGCTGCGCGCCGGGCTGGACGAGCTGGACCTCGACCAGCCCTGGCCCACCGGTGCCGACGGCCCGCGCGGGCGCACCTCCGGCAACAACCGCGTGGTGCTGCCGGACGGCTGGCTGAAGGACCCGTACGACTGCGCGGGCGTCGGTGAGGACGCGGAACTGGACACGTCCGGCGGCTGAGTGCCGTCGGGTGCGCGAGAAGGGCCGGGCCGCTCGGGGGCTCGGCCCTTCGCCGTTCCCGGACCCGGCTCCCTCGCACGCACCGCACCGGCCGACAGGCCGGGAAGAGGGCTCTCACAGCCGGTTTGAGGGCTCGGGCGGCCGGTCCAGGACCCCGCGCCGGAAGATCCTTCGCGCCTCGCATCTGCGAGTCCCCGGCCGCGCCGCGCCGCGGCACCCACGCTCCCATGCCGCGAACGTCGCCGTAAAAGCTCGCACATGCCCTGCCGGAAAGGGTGTCTCCGCTGTGGCGACCCCTCGGTGCTCCCGCAAGACTTGAGGCAACCGTGCCTGGAAGCGGGTGGATCATGAGCACCATCGAGCAGTCCGTCGAGGTCAAGGTGCCGGTGCGTACGGCGTACGACCAGTGGACGCAGTTCAAGAGCTTTCCCCGGATGATGAGACCCGTGCTGCGGGTGGATCAGGTGGGGCCCGCGATGACCCGCTGGAAGGTCCGGGTCGGGCCGCTTCCCCGGGAGTTCATGGCCGAGATCGTCGAACAGCGGCCGGACTCGCTGATCGCCTGGCGTGACGCGGAGCGGCACCCCAGGCACTGGGGCGAGGTGTACTTCCGCGCGGCAGGACCGGACCGGGCGGTGATCGAGGTCCATCTGCACATCGAGCCGCACGGCCTGCTGGACAGGCTGCCCGGCTCCGCCCAGCGCGTGAAACAGGCCGTCCGCGAGGCTCTCGACAACTTCAAGGAAGTCATCGAGGGCCTCGGCGCCGCGAACGGCGCCTGGCGTGGCTCCATCCACAACGGCCGGGTGACCCCGTCGGAGCCGAACCCGCCCCGGAGCCGGGTGCCCAAGTGGCCCGTGGGCTGAGGCCCGGACCGCACACCCGCCATAGCCGAACACGCAGGTCAGGGGGACACGGACGTGACGCCGGACAGAGCGAGAGGCAGTTCCCATGAAGAAGGCGCCGAAGCACGAGCCCGACGAGCCCCTGGTCGTCACCCCGCCCAAGAAGTGGGCGGCGGGCGTCCCGGCGGTGACGCACGCGCTCGAGTACTCCCTCGACCAGACGACGCTGCGCACCACCGCCACCACCCTGCTGACGATGAACCAGGTCGGCGGCATCGACTGTCCCGGCTGCGCCTGGGCCGACCCCGCGCCGGGCCACCGGCACATGAACGAGTACTGCGAGAACGGCGCCAAGCACATCAACGACGAGGCAACCGCGCGCCGGATCACCCGTGACTTCTTCCGCGCCCACCCGGTGTCCTGGCTGAACGAGCAGTCGGACCTGTGGCTGAACCAGCAGGGCCGTCTCACCGAACCCATGGTCAAGCGGCCCGGCTCCGACTACTACGAGCCGATCAGTTGGCACGACGCCCTGGGCCTGATCGCCGATGAACTGAAGGCGCTCGACCACCCCGACGAGGCCGTCTTCTACACCTCGGGACGTGCCAGCAACGAGTCGGCCTTCCTGCTCCAGCTCTTCGCCCGCGCCCTAGGCACCAACAATCTGCCCGACTGCAGCAACCTGTGCCACGAGACCAGCGGCTTCGGCCTGCACGAGACGCTGGGCACCGGAAAGGGAACGGTCGCCCTCGAGGACTTCTACCAGGCCGACCTGGTCTTCCTGGTCGGCCAGAACCCGGCGACCAACCATCCGCGCCAGCTCTCCGCGCTGGAGAAGACCAAGGACAACGGCGGCAAGATCATCTCGGTGAACACGCTGCCCGAGGCGGGCCTGCTGCGGTTCAAGAACCCGCAGCAGGTCCGGGGCGTCATCGGTGACGGCGTCAAGATCTCGGACCTGTTCCTGCACATCCGCAGCGGCGGCGACCTCGCCCTGTTCCAGGGCATCAACCGGCTGCTCCTGGAAGCCGAGGACGCGGCCCCGGGCACCGTGCTCGACCACGACTTCATCGCCGACCACACCTCCGGCTTCGAGGAGTTCAGCCGGCACGCCCGCACCGTCTCGTGGGACGACATCCTCACCGCAACCCAGCTCACGAAGGAGCAGATCGAGGAGGTCCGGGACTACGTGCTGCGCGCCAAGCGCGTCATCGTGTGCTGGGCCATGGGCGTCACCCAGCAGCGGCACGGCGTGCCGACCGTCCGGGAGATCGTCAACTTCCTGATGCTGCGCGGCAATCTGGGCCGGGTGGGCTGTGGCGCGAGCCCGGTGCGCGGGCACAGCAACGTCCAGGGCGACCGCACCATGGGCGTGTGGGAGCAGATGCCCGACGAGTTCCTGGACGCCCTCAAGGCCGAGTTCGGCTTCGACCCGCCCCGTCACCACGGCATGGACTCCGTCAAGGCCATCCAGGCCATGGGCGAGGGCAAGGTCAAGGTGTTCCTGTCGCTCGCGGGCAACTTCGTCCGCGCCGCCCCCGACACCCACGTCACCGACGAGGCGATGCGCAAGTGTCGCCTCACCGCGCAGATCTCCACCAAACTCAGCAAGGCGCACACGGTCACCGGCGACACCGCGCTGATCCTGCCCTGTCTGGGCCGCACCGAGATCGACATCCAGGCGAGCGGCGTGCAGTTCGTCACCGTGGAGAACACCTCCAGCGAGGTGCACACCTCCTTCGGCAAGCTCCGCCCCGCCTCCCGGCTGCTGCTCAGCGAGGTCGCCATCCTGTGCCGGCTCGCCGACCGCACCTTCGACGGCAAGTCCACCATCCCCTGGCGGGACTTCGAGTCGGACTACGGCAACATCCGCGACCGGGTCGCCCAGATCATCCCGGGCTTCTACGACTTCAACCGGCGCGTCGCCCGCCCCGGCGGCATCAAGCTGCCGAACCCGGTGAACGAGGGCGTCTACGCCACCGCCACCGGCAAGGCCATGTTCACCTGCAACGACTGGGACATGTCCACCGCGCCGCCCGGCCATCTGGTGCTGCAGAGTATGCGCTCGCACGACCAGTGGAACACCATCCCGTACACCGACAACGACCGCTACCGGGGCATCCACGGACGCCGGAACATCATCATGGTCAACCCGGACGACATGGCCGAACTCGGTCTCTCCAGAGGCGATTTCGTCAACATCATCGGCGTCTGGGACGACGACGTGGAGCGGCGGGTCGACGGCTACGAGGTCATCCCGTATCCCACCACCAAGGGGTGCGCGGCGGCCTACTACCCGGAGGTGCAGCCGCTGGTCCCGCTGAACAGCATCGCCGACATCAGCAGGCAGCCCACGTCCAAGGGCATCGTGGTCCGCCTCGAACCGGGCACCGCGCCTCCCGGCACCAAGCCCACGGAGTTCCGCGACTGAGAAGCGACGGTTCGGGCCGGCCCCCCGTGGGGGACCGGCCCGAACTCCGTACGTCCTGCCGCTCGTTCAGCCCTTCTTCGGGTGCGGGGTGGAGCCGTACGCCGTCAGGAAGCGGTCGCGGAAGGCGCTCATCTTCCACACCGGGGCGTCGTGCGCGGGGCGCAGGCCGTCGGACCAGCCCCAGTCCGCCACCTTGTCCAGCACCTTCGGGTCCTTGGCGACGATGGAGATCGGCACGTCACGGCTGGCGTGGTTGCCGCTGACGCGGGCGATGGGCTGGTGGTCGCCGAGGAAGACCAGCACGGTGTCCTTGCTGCCGTACCGGGTCAGCCACTGGGTGAGCGCGGTCACCGAGTACTGGATCGACTTGCCGTACTCCTCACGGGACTTGGTGGTGTCGGCGATGACGTCGGCCGACTTGTTGCCCGCCGCCTCGATGCCCTTGAAGACCGAGCCGTCGCCGAGCTGGTCCCAGCCGACCATCTTCGGGATCGGCGCCCACGGCTGGTGGCTGGAGGTCAGGATGACCTCCGACATCAGTGCCTTGCCGTCGGTGCGCTTCTTGCCGTGGACGCGCTTTTGGAACTGCTCCAGGGCGTACTGGTCGGGCATCGTGGACCAACTGAACTTCGGTCCCTTGTAGCCGAGTTCGAAGGCGTTGTAGACCTTGTCGAGGCCGTAGTAGCTCTGCTCCGGCCACGCCTTCTGCACGCCCGGCATCACACCGACGGTGTCCCAGTCGCCGGTCTTCTTGAACACCTTGGTGAGGCTGAGGTGGTCGCTGGCCATTACCGTGCGGTAGCGCTGCTGGTTGCTGATCCACAGGCCGGACAGGCTGGTGGAGTGGCCGAGCCAACTGCTGCCGCCGTACGTCGCGGAGGTCAGCCAGCCGCTCTTGGCGTGGTAACCGGCCTTCGCCAGCGCCCTGGTGCGCTCGTCCAGGGTCTTGTCCACGCCGGGCGCCATGATCGGGTCCTCGATCGCGCTGCGGCCGTAGCTCTCGATGAATGTGAAGAGCATGTCCTTGCCCCGGAGGTCGGGCACGAGCTGCGCGGGGGGCGTGTTGCCGAAGGCGTCCACCTTCGCGACCTTCCCGAACTCCGCCTCGTCCTTGAGCGTTTCACTCACCCGCTCGGTCTGGCTCCGCATCACCACGGCGGTCGTGTCCGACGCCAGCGGCACACCGGCGATCTCCAGCCCCAGGGAGGAGCAGGTGATCCAGACGACCCCGGCGATCAACGTGGCGCGGGTGGCGGTGCTTTGGTGCCGGGCGACGATGTCGCTCAGCCGCACGACGGAGAGGGCCAGCACGACGAACATCGCCAGCACGGCGACGATCAGTCCCGCCGTCGCCGCGAGCGTCGCCGTCCGGCCGAGCGAGTCCTCCAGATACGACTGCGCGTCCCCGAGCAGCGTCCAGTCGAGGACCATGTTGAAGTTCCGGCCCAGGTACTGGTGGAACCCCATGTCCAGCCAGTTCAGCACCGTCAGCGCGGCGAGCACGACCCCGGAGACGGCGGCGAGGATCACCCTGGGGCGCCGGGGCAGCGCCAGCATCACGGCCGCGCCGACGATCGCCTCCCCCGGGAGCCGGAGGAACTTCGACGGGCCGATCCCCACGATGCTGCTGGGCATCACGAGCGCCATGACGACGAGGATCGCGGCGACGACGGTGACGGCGAGGGAGAGGGCTCGGGCGGGACCCGGGTTGTTCGCTCGCCAACGGGCGGCCCGGGAGGGAGATGCGGGAGAGTCGGTGTCGCCGGTGGCCGGGCGCCTGTCGGTGTCGGAGTCGGACTCCGCCGGGTGGCCCTCGGCGGCGGTGGTTTCCGTGTCGTCCGGTGCCGCGTCGTCGGAGCCGCTCGCGGCAGAGGTCGCGTCGGTGCGCTTCGCGGGGGCGTCCGCGGCAGCGGTGCCCTTCGCTCCCGCCGGATCGTCCTTGGACGGGTCCGCGCTCCCGGCCGGAGTGCTGTCCGCGCCCTCGGCGGAGTCCGTGTCCCGCGCGGGGGCGGCCACGTCGGCCGGGGTCGCTTCGCCGGCCTTTCCCTGGGCGGAACCTGTCTTCGCCCCCCGCGCCGGGGTGGTGGACGCGCTCCGGGCCGAGGCGGACCCCTCGGAGGCGGCCTCCGGGGAGGAGTCCCCGTCCTCCACGGAGGCGGCCGTCGCGCGCCCGGCCGAGGGGGACTTCGCCGGGGCGGCACCTTCGTCCGTGCCCCCCGCAGGGCTGTCGGCGCCGGCGTTCGGGCCCTGCGCGGAGGTGGCCGTCCTCGCCGGAGCCGACTTCTCGTCCGCGCCCCCCGGAGGGGCCTCCGCTGCAACGGTGTCGGTTCCCCCCGCCGGGATCGGTGACTGGCTCGTGTTCTTCTGCTGAGGCAACCCGGGGGTCCTTCCGTGCGCGGGCTGGGGCGGGGAGAGAGGGGGCGGGCCGCGCTGGGGAGGCTGGGCGGGACCGGTTCCGGTCCGGTCCGCCTGGCCCGCCGCCCTTCCGTACGGTCCGCCGCCGACCCCCGTTCAGGGCGCTCGGCAAATACCGGGCAAACGCCCGGTCAAGGCTGATGTCACGCGCCCCCGACCGCCGTGAGGAGCGCGAGCGGGGCCGCGGCCGAACGGGATTCCCGTACGCAGGCGTGCGGGTACGGTACCGGCTCCGGATGCGTGTCGCGGTCGTACCCCGCCAGGACTTCGGGAAGCCGGTGACCGCCCGCCGTAGCCGCGTCCACCAGCCCGTGCGCGACCGCGCGCGCCTCGTCGTGGAGACCGTAGCGGGCGAGTCCGAGGGCGATGAGCGCGTTGTCGTGCGGCCACACCGAGCCCCGGTGGTAGGAGAGGGGATGGTAGGCCGCCTGGCCGGAGGCGAGGGTGCGGACGCCCCAGCCGGAGAAGAAGTCCGGCTCCAGCAGACGACGGCCCACCAGCTCCCCGTACTCCTTGTCCAGCAGCCCCGACCACAGCAGATGCCCCGCGTCGGACGCCAGCGCGTCTATCCGGCGGCCCTCGCCGTCCAGCGCCAGCGCGGGGAAGGACCGTTCCCGCATCCAGAAGTCCCGCTGGAACCGGTCGCGGAGGTCGGCCGCCGCCTGTTCGAGGAGCGCGGCGTACGTCCCGTCGTCCCACACCGTCCGCGCCACCCACGCGGTGCGGCGCAGCGCGTCGTAGGCGTACCCCTGCGCGCCCGCCGCCATCACCGCGCCGGTCGGCCGGGTGCCGTCGGCGCAGCAGATCGCGCCGGGGGAGTCCTTCCAGTTCTGGTTGGCGAGGCCGCCCTCGTCGGCGCGGTAGACGAGATAGCCGCGCGAGGTCAGCCCGCCGTGGTCCAGCATCCAGCCGATCGCCGCGCGGGCATGCGGCTCCAGGCGCCGGGCGAGCGCGGCGTCCCCCGTGCGCTCCACGTACGCGCCGAGCAGCACGAGGAAGAGCGGGGTGGCGTCGACCGAGCCGTAGTACCGCCCGTAGGGCACCTGCCCGAAGTGGGCCAGCTCGCCGTGGCGCACCTCGTGCACGATCTTGCCGGGCTGGGCGAGCGGTGAGCGGCCGGTGCCGGTGCCGGTGGCCTGGGCGGCGGCGAGCGCGGGCAGCGTGTCGGCGGCCAGTTGGGGCCGGTACGGCAGCGCGAACAGCGCGGTCAGCAGGGCGTCCCGGCCGAGCAGCGCGAGGAACCAGGGTGCCCCGCCCGCCGGTACACGCAGCTCCTCACCGTCCGGACCCGTCGCCGGGACCTGGAGCGAGGCCAGGTCGTCCAGCCCCCGCGCACAGGCGGCCGCCAGCTCCGGCCAGCCGGTCGGAAAGGCCACGCCTTCCACGAACCGAACCTGGAGATCACGGAGTTGTTCACGCACGGCGCCGGGTGAACGCGGCACCCGTACCGCACGCCGGTCGCCGTGCGGCCGGGCCATCACCCGCAGCAGCAGTTCCGCGCCGCCGTACGGCGGCAGTTCGAGCGTCCACACCAGCCGCCGCGCCCCCGTCCCGGTCTCCTCCACCGCCTCCGGCGCCGGTTCGGCGGTGACCGCCGTACAGGACCGCCACTCACCGCGCCGGTACCCGAACTCGATGCCGTCGTCCAGGACTTGGCGGGTGCGTACGGCGCCTGCCTTGGCGTACGTACGGTGGTCGGAGCGCAGCTCGAACTGGTCGGCGAAGTCGGCGTCCACGGTGAGCCCGAGACGCACCGTGGTGGTCACCGCGAGATTGCTGGTGACCTTCAGCGACTCCACGAACGCCCGGTCCCCGACGGCCTGTTCGCGCCAGAGCGTGTACGGCGGCGGCTCCTGACGCCCCCCGCGCGGCACCAGCACACACCGCGCCGTGTCCCCGTCCGCGACCGGCGTCAGCACCTCCGGCATCGCGCCGTCCACGGTGAGCTGCCAGCGGCTGAGATGCCGGGCGTCCCGCACGAACACCCCGTCCGGGGAGCCGCCGCCGCGGACCCCGCCGATGTCGCCCCCGTCCCCGACGGCGGCGAACGTCGCCCCGCGCACGAACAGATGATGCCGCTCCGTCATCGGTCCCCTCCCTCGTCCGTCCTGCCGCCGGTGTGGCTCAGGAGCGTGTCGTGCGAATCACCGTTGTCCGTAAGCCCGTCGCTCCCCGGCTCGCCGTGCAGCAGGTCGAGGGTGAGGGCCGCCGTCCAGCCGAACGCGGGCGCACCGCAGGGCGCGCCGGTGTACGGGTCGACGTACTCCGCGAAACCCGAGGAATCCGCCGTGCGCAGAAAGGCGGCGCGCAGTCCGTCCGCCAACTGCCCCTCGCCGTGCGCCCGCAGCCCGCGCTGGATCAGCCAGGCGGTGTTGAACCACGCCGGACCGCGCCAGTAGCGGTGCGGGTCGAACGCCTCGGCCAGCAGGTCGTAGCTGGGCACAAGTCGCGTGGTGCCGCCGAGCCCGAAGTGCGGGCCGCGCAGGGTGCGTACGAGCGCGGCGGCCACCTCGCGGGGCAGTCCCGGCAGCAGCAGCGGGACCAGTCCCGACACGCTCCGCTCGCGCACCGGGCCGCCGCCGCGCAGGTCCCGGCAGAGGAACATGCCGTACGACGCGTCCCACAGCCGCTCCACCAGGGCCGTCGTCAGCCGCTCGGCGCGGGCGTGGCGCGCGGTGCCGCAGGCGCCCAACTCCCGTGCGATCTCGGCGAGTGCGTGCTCGGATGCGATGAGCAGCGCGTTGAACGCCGGGTCCTCCACGGCGAACTCGCCGCCGCCGTCGGCGTATTCACCGTCCCGGTAGTCGGCGGCGAGGCGTACGTACCGCCCGTAGTCCAGATCCGTCGGCCGGTCCTCGGGGGAGCCGTGGGCGAGGTCCGCGCGGCGGAAGGAGCGGGCCGGGGCGGGGGAGACGCGGGCCAACGGGGCGTCCCAGCAGGGGCTGTTGTCCATGCCCTGCTCCCAGGGGTGCACCACCGACACCAGACCGCCCCCGCCGAGGTCGCGCCGGTGCAGCAGATAGCGGTGCCAGGCGGCCAGCCGGGGATACACCCGGGCGAGGAAGCCACGCGCCCGCGACAGGCCCGGGTCGGCCCGGTGCACCAGCCACGCGGCCAGCGCGTGCACGGGTGGCTGCACGATGCCGGACGTCTGTACGGTGCGCGGGGCGCCCGCGGCGCGCCCGGCGGTCGAGGAGCGCCAGAAGTCGGGGCTCGGGAAGTACGCGTCGAGCGGCACGGAGGGGTGGAAGACGATGTGCGGCACGCGCCCGTCGGCCCACTGCGCGGCCAGCAGCGTCTCCAGTTCGGTCTGGGCCCGCAGCGGCGACAGATGGCGCAGCCCGACCGCGATGAACGCCGAGTCCCAGGACCACTGGTGCGGATACAGGCTCCGCGAGGGGACCGTCGAGGCACCCGTCCAGTTCGTCTGCAATACGCGGGCGGCCCTGACGTGCAACGACGCCGTGGGCGGCGGATCGTATGCGATCTCGCGCTCCGCGACACGGGCAGTGAGCTGGGCAGTGCGATCCACTCGGGGCTCCCCGAAGACGTCCGGCCGGCCAGGTTTGGTTGTGTCTACCGCAGGGTTACGTCTATTTAACACGCAAAACTCAATATGTAATGCAAGCTTGAGGAACACAAGGGGGTGTGCATGACCGGACGGGTCGGCAGGACGGGAAAGGCGGCCAGGGGAGGGGCCCAGGCGAGCGCCGGGGACCTGCTCGAACTGGTGCGCAGCGGGCGCGCGGTCACCCGCGGCGCCCTCCAGCAGATGACCGGACTGTCCCGCGCGACCGTCGGCCACCGCCTGGACCGGCTCTTCCGCGCGGGCTGGCTGCGCGAGGGTGCAGGCGGCCCGGTGGACTCCCCGCTCGGCGGACGCCCCGCCGTCACCCTGGAGTTCGACGGCTCCCACGCGGTCGTCCTCGCCGCCGACCTGGACACCCGGCACGCCCGTGCCGCCGTCCTCACGCTGACCGGCGAGATCCTCGCCGAGCACTCCGGCACCCTCGTCGTGGAGGCGGGACCCGAGGCGGTCCTCGCCGAACTCGGCCGCTGGTTCGCCCGGTTGCTCCCCGAGGCGGGCCACCGCCCCGAGGAGGTCTGCGGCATCGGGCTCGGCGTGCCCGGCCCCGTGGACAGCGAGACCGGACGCGTGATCCAGCCCCCGATGATGACCGGCTGGGACGGCTACGACATAAGGGGACGTCTCTCCCGCGCCTTCACCGAGCACACCGGCGCCCCCGCCGTCCCGGTCCTCGTGGACAACGACGCCAACCTCATGGCCTACGGCGAGCAGCGCACCGCTCACCCCGACTGCGCCGCGTTCGTCCTGGTCAAGGTGTCCACCGGCATCGGCGCCGGGGTCGTCGTGGACGGCGCGCTCTACCGGGGCATCGACGGCGGCGCGGGCGACATCGGGCACATCCGCGTCGGCACCGACGCGCTGTGCCGGTGCGGCTCCTACGGCTGCCTCGCGGCCGTCGCCAGCGGGGGCGCCGTGGCCCGGCGGCTCGCGGAGGCGGGCGTGCCGGCCGAGTCCGGCTCCGACGTGCGCGAACTCCTCGCGGCGGGCGACCCCCAGGCCGCCGCCCTCGCCCGCGAGGCCGGACGCCAGGTCGGAGACGTCCTGGCCACCGTCGTCACCCTCCTCAACCCCGGCGTCCTCATGATCGCGGGCGACCTCGCGGGCACGCCGTTCGTGACCGGCGTCCGCGAACTCCTCTACCAGCGCGCCCTGCCCCGCTCCACGGCCCACCTGGACGTGGTGACGGCACGGCTGGGGGAACGGGCGGGGGTCATCGGCGCGGGGGCACTGGTGGTGGAGCACCTGTACGCGCCGGAGCGGGCGGAAGAGCGGTTGGCGGCACTGGGGGTGTGAGAGGGCGCTCCGCGCAGAGCGGGGTCGGTGGTGTGGGTGCGCCTGGGGACGCCGGGGGCGCCCCGCCGCGTCCCGTGGACGAGTGGACGTCCCGCGCCTGCGGAGGGGGTTTGCGAGGGGTGGCGCGGGGCTGAGCCGAGGAAGCGGGAGTTCCCCCACCGAGGCGGGCGGCGGGTGGCGCGCCCTGGCCCAGGGATGGCCGGGGGTTCCGTAAGAAGACGCGGGGCCCGCCCGGCGGGGCTGCGGGCGTCGTTCCGGCGACGCGCCCGCGGAGCGCACCCCGTGTCGGCCGTGTTTCCGGCTCGCGTCGCCGTCCGCATGGTGAAAATCCGGGGGCTGTGGCAGCGTGATTCTCGCCACCCTTGATAAGGGGAGTGCTCAGATGAGCGGATTGCTGGCGGTTGCACTTCTCCAAAGGGTGGCACTCGGTGCCACCCTTCGGTCGTTCAATGATCGAAATCAAACGCGCCGAAGTCTGCTCATGTGAGCGGAGCAGTCATCCTGAACAGAGGTATGCGTTCAAGAGTTGAAAACACGTGTGGCCGCCCCGTTGCCCTGCCTTTGCTTTAGATCCTGTGGCAGACGGCTGGTTACAGGCTTATGACGCACTACTGGACGTACCCAGGTGCCTTCGATCTGGGTATGTTCCTGGCCGTCAGGGCAGCCACCGCGGCCTCAAGGAGTCGAGACCCGTGCCGGAAAACAAAGAGCCTCACGTAGCGAAGTTCGTCTACGACTTCACCGAGGGCAACAAGGACCTCAAGGACCTGCTCGGTGGCAAGGGCGCCAACCTCGCAGAGATGACCAACCTCGGACTGCCGGTCCCTCCCGGCTTCACCATCACCACCGAGGCGTGCAAGGTCTACCTCGACAGTGGGGAGGAGCCCGCGGCACTGCGTGACGAGGTGAGTGCGCACCTCGACGCGCTGGAGCAGCGCATGGGCAAGAAGCTCGGCCAGGCCGACGACCCGCTGCTGGTCTCCGTCCGCTCCGGCGCCAAGTTCTCCATGCCCGGAATGATGGACACCGTCCTGAACATCGGTCTGTCGGACAAGTCCGTGAAGGGCCTGACCAAGCAGGCCGGCGACGAGCGCTTCGCGTGGGACTCGTACCGCCGCCTCATCCAGATGTTCGGCAAGACCGTCCTCGGCGTCGACGGCGACCTCTTCGAGGAGGCGCTGGAGCAGGCCAAGGAGGCCAAGGGCGTCCAGGTCGACACCGAGCTGGACGCGGCCGACCTGAAGAAGCTGGTCACCGCCTTCAAGAAGATCGTCAAGGCCGAGGCGGGCCGCGACTTCCCGCAGGACCCGCGCGAGCAGATGGACCTCGCGATCAAGGCGGTCTTCGAGTCCTGGAACGGCGACCGGGCCAAGCTCTACCGCCGCCAGGAGCGCATCCCGCACGACCTCGGCACCGCCGTCAACGTGTGCTCCATGGTCTTCGGCAACCTCGGACCCGACTCCGGCACCGGTGTCGCCTTCACCCGCGACCCCGCCTCGGGCCAGCAGGGCGTCTACGGCGACTACCTCCAGAACGCCCAGGGCGAGGACGTGGTCGCGGGCATCCGCAACACCGTCTCGCTGGCGGAGCTGGAGAACATCGACAAGGCGTCGTACGACCAGCTCATGCAGATCATGGAGACGCTGGAGAACCACTACCTGGATCTCTGCGACATCGAGTTCACCATCGAGCGCGGCAAGCTGTGGATGCTCCAGACCCGCGTGGGCAAGCGCACCGCGGGCGCGGCGTTCCGTATCGCCACCCAGCTCGTGGACCAGGGTCTGATCGACGAGACCGAGGCGCTCCAGCGGGTCAACGGCGCCCAGCTGGCCCAGCTCATGTTCCCCCGCTTCGACGAGGACGCGAAGGCGGAGCAGGTCGGGCGGGGCATCGCGGCCTCGCCGGGCGCGGCGGTCGGCAAGGCGGTCTTCGACTCGTACACCGCCGTCAAGTGGTCCCGCTCGGGCGAGAAGGTCATCCTGGTCCGCCGGGAGACCAACCCCGACGACCTGGACGGCATGATCGCCGCCGAGGGCATCCTCACCTCGCGCGGCGGCAAGACCTCCCACGCGGCCGTGGTCGCGCGCGGCATGGGCAAGACCTGTGTGTGCGGCGCGGAGGAGCTGGAGGTCGACACCAAGCGGCGGCGGATGACCGTCCCCGGCGGCCATGTCGTGGAGGAGGGCGACGTCATCTCCATCGACGGCTCCTCCGGCAAGGTGTACCTCGGTGAGGTGCCGGTCGTTCCCTCGCCGGTGGTCGAATACTTCGAGGGCCGGATGCACCCGGGCGCGGACGACGCCGACGAGCTGGTCGAGGCCGTGCACCGGATGATGGCCTTCGCGGACCGCAAGCGGCGGCTGCGGGTGCGGGCGAACGCCGACAACGCCGAGGACGCGCTGCGCGCCCGTCGGTTCGGCGCCCAGGGCATCGGCCTCTGCCGCACCGAGCACATGTTCCTCGGGGACCGGCGTGAGCTGGTCGAGCGGCTGATCCTCGCGGACACGGAGGCGGAGCGCGAGGAGTCGCTGAAGCAGCTGCTCCCGCTCCAGAAGCAGGACTTCGTGGAGCTGTTCGAGGCGATGGACGGGCTGCCGGTGACGGTACGTCTCCTCGACCCCCCGCTGCACGAGTTCCTCCCCGACATCACCGAGCTGTCGGTCCGCGTGGCCCTCGCCGAGTCCCGGCAGGAGCCGCACGAGAACGAACTCCGCCTCCTCCAGGCGGTCCACCGCCTCCACGAGCAGAACCCGATGCTCGGCCTGCGCGGCGTACGCCTCGGCCTCGTCATCCCCGGCCTGTTCACCATGCAGGTCCGCGCCATCGCGGAGGCGGCGGCCGAGCGCAAGGCGGCCAAGGGCGACCCGCGTGCGGAGATCATGATCCCGCTCGTCGGCACGGTCCAGGAGCTGGAGATCGTCCGCGAGGAGGCCGACCAGGTCATCGCGGAGGTGGAGGCGGCGACGGGTACGCGGCTGAAGCTGGCGATCGGCACGATGATCGAACTCCCGCGCGCCGCGCTGACCGCCGGTCAGATCGCCGAGGCGGCCGAGTTCTTCTCCTTCGGCACGAACGACCTCACCCAGACGGTGTGGGGCTTCAGCCGGGACGACGTGGAGGCTTCCTTCTTCACGGCGTACCTGGAGAAGGGCATCTTCGGGGTCTCCCCGTTCGAGACGATCGACAAGGACGGGGTCGGCTCCCTGGTCAAGTCGGCGGCCAAGGCCGGCCGCGCCACCCGCCCCGACCTGAAGCTCGGCGTCTGCGGCGAACACGGCGGCGACCCGGAGTCCGTCCACTTCTTCCACGAAGTCGGCCTCGACTACGTCTCCTGCTCCCCCTTCCGCATCCCGGTAGCCCGCCTCGAAGCCGGCCGCGCGGCCACCCAGTCCACGGGCAGCGACCACCGCTGACCCATCCCGACCCCGGACCCGTCGTCGGTCCCCGACCCTCACCACCGATCGACGACGGGCTCCGGCGCCACAAAGAAGGGGCGGCTCCCTGTGCGGGGGTGCCGCCCCTTCGCGCATGGGCTGGGGGCGGAGAACGAGACGGACGGGCGCGGGCTGACCAGGCCGATGACTGCTAGCCGCAGGAGCATCCGGTCGCTGCCGGGCTCTCCTCGGTGTCACGGTTGGTGCAGCATCCGTCGCCGGTGGCGTCGGGGCCGGCGCTCTTGCCGAGGGTGTCGGCGTCGGCCTTCACCACGTAGACCTCCCAGGGCTCCTTGCCGGGGCCGTGGACCCAGACCTTGTCCTGGAGGGCGTAGCAGCAGGAGGTGTCGTTCTCCTCGAACGTGGCCAGGCCGGCGTCCTGGAGGCGGGTGGTGGCGGCGGTGACCTGGTCGGTGGACTCGACCTCGACGCCCAGGTGGTCCAGGCGGGTCTCCTCGCCGGGCTCGCCCTCGATCAGCACGAGCTTGAGCGGGGGTTCGGTGAGGGCGAAGTTGGCGTAGCCCTCGCGCCGCTTGGCCGGTTCGGTGCCGAACAGCTTCGAGTAGAAGGTGATCGACGCTTCCAGGTCGCTGACACGCAGGGCGAGCTGAGCGCGGGACATGGCGGACTCCCATCCGGTTGTATTGACGTCTGTCGATGCAACATTGCGCGCTGGATCGAAGGCTGTCAACATAGAGGTATGTCGAATCAAGAGCTGGTGGTGCTCGGTCAGAGCGATGACGCCGGAGCGTGCTGCCCTGGGCTGCTGACCGCGCCCCTGGACGAGGACCAGGCCGTGGAGCTGGCGAAGGTGTTCAAGGCGCTGGGCGATCCCGTGCGTCTGCGCCTGCTGTCGATGATCGCCTCGCGGGCGGGCGGTGAGGTGTGCGTCTGCGACCTGACTCCCGCCTTCGAGTTGTCCCAGCCGACGATCTCGCACCATCTGAAGCTGCTGCGGCAGGCGGGCCTGATCGACTGCGAGCGGCGCGGCACCTGGGTCTACTACTGGCTCGTACCGGAGATGACCGACCGTCTCGCCGGCATCCTCACGCGTCCCGCGGGTGAGCCGCTGCCCGAGCGCACCGCTCCGGCGGGAGCGTCCTCGTGAGCACTGCCGTACCCGAAGGGAACGTGGCCGGACGCCTGTCCTTCGTCGACCGCTACCTGGCCGTCTGGATTCTCGCGGCGATGGCCGTGGGACTCGGACTGGGACGCCTGGTCCCCGGCCTGGGGGACGCGCTGGCCAGGGTGACCGTGGCAGGGGTGTCCCTGCCGATCGCCCTGGGCCTGCTGGTGATGATGTACCCGGTGCTGGCCAAGGTTCGTTACGACCGTCTCGGCACCGTCACCCGCGACCGCCGCCTGCTGCTGCCGTCCCTGCTGCTGAACTGGGTGGTCGGCCCGGCGCTCATGTTCGCCCTGGCCTGGCTGTTCCTGCCGGACCTGCCCGCCTACCGCACCGGTCTGATCATCGTGGGCCTGGCCCGCTGCATCGCCATGGTCGTCATCTGGAACGACCTGGCGTGCGGCCACCGGGAAGCCGCCGCCGTCCTGGTCGCCCTGAACTCCGTCTTCCAGGTGATCGCGTTCTCGGCGCTGGGCTGGTTCTACCTCTCCGTCCTGCCCGGTTGGCTCGGTCTGGAGCAGACCGCACTGGACGTGTCCGTCTGGGAGATCGCCCGCAGCGTGCTCATCTTCCTCGGCATTCCGCTCGCGGCCGGCTACCTCACCCGCCGCCTCGGCGAGAAGGCCAAGGGCCGCGCCTGGTACGAGACCAGGCTCGTCCCGCGCATCGGCCCCTTCGCCCTGTACGGGTTGCTGTTCACGATCGTCATCCTCTTCGCCCTGCAAGGTGACGCGATCGCCTCGCAGCCGCTGGACGTCGCCCGCATCGCCCTGCCCCTGCTGGTCTACTTCGCCGTCATGTGGGCCGGGTCCATGGCCCTGGGCCGAGCGGTCGGCCTCGACCACTCGCGGACCACCACGCTGGCGTTCACCGCCGCGGGCAACAACTTCGAGCTGGCCATCGCCGTCGCCATCGCCACCTTCGGCGCCGCCTCCGGGCAGGCCCTCGCGGGCGTCGTCGGCCCCCTCATCGAGGTGCCCGCTCTGATCGGCCTCGTGTACGTCGCCCTGTACGCGCGCCGCTACTTCACCGCCCCAGCAGCTCTCCCCGCACCTCAGGAAGATTCAGCCCATGTCTGACACCACCGTCCCGTCCGTCCTGTTCGTCTGCGTTCACAACGCCGGACGCTCGCAGATGGCAGCCGCCTTCCTCGCCCACTTCGCGGGCGACCGCGTACAGGTGCGCTCCGCGGGTTCCGCGCCCGCCGACACCGTCAACCCGGCCGTCGTCGAGGCCATGGCGGAGGCGGGCATCGACATCGCGGCCGAAGTGCCCAAGGTGCTCACGGTGGAGGCGGTCCAGGCGTCCGACGTCGTGATCACGATGGGCTGCGGTGACACCTGCCCCGTCTTCCCTGGCAAGCGCTACCTCGACTGGGAGCTCCCCGACCCGGCCGGGCAGGGCGTCGACGCCGTTCGTCCGATCCGCGACGAGATCGAGAAGCGCATCCGTGGCCTGGTCGACGAGATCGCTCCGGTGAGCTGACGGTGGGCACGGCTGGTGAGTACCGCATCGCCGCGCTGGACGCCGAGCATGGCCAACAGGTACTGACGATCTATCGACTCGGCATCGACGAGGGTCATGCCACCTTCGAGACCACCGCTCCCACCTGGGAGGAGTTCCACGCAGCCAAGCTCCGGCAGCACCGCCACGTCGCCCTGGACGACTCGGGCCGGGTGCTTGGCCGGGTCGCCGCCGTGCCGGTCTCCGACCGGTGCGCGTATGCCGGAGTCGTCGAACACTCGGTGTACGTCCACCCCGAAGCCCGCGGCTGAAGAGTGGGCTCCGCCCTCCTGCGGGCCCTGATCGGATCGACTGAGGCGGCGGGCATCTGGACGATCCAGTCCGGCATCTTCCCCGAGAACACCAGCAGTCTCGCTCTGCATCAACGCGTCGGGTTCCGCGTCATGGGTACTCGCGAGCGCATCGGCCGGCACCACGGCGTACGGCGGGACGTCGTCCTGGTCGAACGCCGCAGCCCGCTTGTCGCGTAGAGCGAACGCACAGTCAGGCCCCGGAGCACGGGTCTGCCGCACGATCGGGTGACGTCCGAACTGGCCGGCCATGCGGTTCAGCGCGGCGACCTCGTGGCCCGAGGTGTGACACGCCGTCGCAACACCCCCTTCGCAATCGTCCCGCATCGTTGATCGCTGGGCGGGCATCGATGACGGAAGAAGACAGGGGGTGCGCGCATGGCGGTCAGTCGCAGGGCGTTGTTGGGTGCGAGCGCGGGGGCGGGGTTTCTCGCCGCCTGCGGGAGCAACACCGGGCGTGGGGGCGGCGGGGGCGGCGGCCCGCGGCTCGCGCAGTGGTACCACCAGTACGGCGAAGCCGGCGTCGAGCAGGCCGTGAAGCGGTATGCCGCCGCCTACGACAAGGCCGACGTCGGTGTGCAGTGGCGGCCGGGGGACTACGACCGGCAGACCGCTGCCGCGCTGCTCACCGATTCCGGGCCGGACGTCTTCGAGGGGAGTCCCACGCTCGACCAGATCCAGGGCGGTCAGGTCGTCGATCTCACCGAGCTGCTGGACGGGGTGAAGGACGACTTCAACCCGGCCGTGCTCACCCCGAAGACGTACGACGGGAAGGTCTGGGGCATTCCGCAGGCCATCGACATGCAGATGCTCTACTACCGCAAGAGCCTGCTGAAGGACGCCGGGGTCGAGCCGCCCACCACCCTGGACGCCCTCGTGGACGCCGCCAAGCGGCTCACCACCAGCAAGGTGAAGGGGCTGTTCCTCGGCAACGACGGCGGAGCGGGCGTCCTCGGCGGAACTCCTCTCAACGCGGCCGGACTTCAGCTCGTCACCGAGGACGGGAAGGTCGGGTTCGACGACCCCGCCGCCGCCCGGACCCTCGGCAAACTGCACCAGTTGTACGCCGACAAGTCGCTCCTGCTCGGCGCGCCCGCCGACTGGTCGGACCCGGCCGCGTTCCTCCAGGGACTGACGGCGATGCAGTGGTCCGGGCTGTGGGCGCTGCCGCAAGTCCGGAAGGAACTCGGGGACGACTTCGGGGTGTTGCCCTTCCCGAAGGACGGCTCGCAGGGGGCGCCCGCGGTGCCGGTGGGCGCGTACGCGGCCGCGGTCAGCGCGCGCGGCAAGCACCGGGAGGCGGCCAAGGAGTACGTGAAGTGGCTCTGGGTCGAACGCACCGACTACCAGGAGGACTTCGCGCTCTCCTACGGATTCCACATCCCCGCCCGGATCTCCCTCGCCAGGAAGGCCGCCAAGCTGAGGTCCGGGTCCGCCGCCGACGCCGTCCGCTTCGCCACCGAACACGGCCATGCACAGCCCCTGTTGTGGACCCCCGCCAACCAGGTCGCCTATCAGGACGGGTTGAGCCGGATCATCAAGGACGGGGCGCATCCGGAGAGTGAACTCCGGTCCGTCGTCAGGAAGGTGGCCGCCGAGCTCGACCGGGTGAAGAAGAAGTCGTGAAGCGGACGAACGCGCTGTGGTTCTGGGTCTTCGTCGGCCCCTTCGCGCTCGGGCTCGCCCTGTTCACCTACGTTCCGCTGCTGTGGAGCGTAGGGCTGAGCTTCTTCGACGCGCACAACACCGTCACGCCCACGCACTTCGTCGGGCTGGACAACTACTCCGCGATGCTGAAGGACGACGCGTTCCGGGACAGCCTGAAGACCTTCCTCGTCTTCACCGCGTTCATCGTGCCCGCCACCTACGCCGTCTCCCTCGGGCTCGCCCTGATGGTCAACCGGGTCCGCCTGGCGCGCGCGTTCTTCCGGTCGGTGTTCTTCCTGCCGGCCGCGTGCAGTTATGTCGTCGCGGCCCTGATCTGGAAGATGTCGATCTTCAGCGGGGTACGGTTCGGGCTGGCGAACACGGTCCTCGGCTGGTTCGGCGCCGACTCCGTGGCGTGGCTGTCCACCACCGACCCGCCCTGGTACTGGCTCGTCATCGTGACCGTACGGCTCTGGCTCCAGGCCGGTTTCTACATGATCCTCTTCCTCGCCGGCCTGCAGCGCATCGACCCGGTGCTGTACGAGGCCGCCGCCGTGGACGGCGCCCGTCCCGGCTGGACGGTGCTGCGCCACATCACGCTGCCCCAACTGCGGGCCACCTCGGTCGCGGTGGTCCTGCTGCTCGTCGTCAACGCCTTCCAGGCCTTCGACGAGTTCTACAACCTGCTCTCCGGCGCGCGGGGTTACCCGCCCTACGCCCGCCCGCCGCTCGTCTACCTCTACTACACGGCCCTCGGCGAGGACCAGAACCTGGGCGTGGGCAGCGCCGGTGCCGTGATCCTCGCGCTGATCATCGCGGTCGTCACCGTGGGCCAGGCGCGCTGGCTGAAGCTCGGGAGGACCGACGCCGATGGATGACGCGCTCGTACGGGCCGGACGGGCCCTCAGACTGGCCGTGCTGATCGCGCTCGCGCTGCTCTTCCTGATCCCCTTCTACCTGCTGCTCCGCAACGGCCTGTCCACCGAGCGGGACATCACCTCGCCCGAGTGGACGTTCTTCCCGCGCGACCTGCGCTGGGACAACGTCCACGAGCTGTTCGCGGACACCTCCGTCCCCTTCGCCCGCTCCCTGCTCAACTCCGCGCTGATCGCCGTCGCCACCACCCTCGGCACCCTCCTGCTCGCCTCCCTCGCGGGCTACGGTCTCGCCCGCATCCCCTACCGGCACGCGAACAAGGTCTTCTACGGCGTCCTCGGCACCCTGCTGATCCCGGCCGCCGTCACCTTCGTCCCCAGCTTCGTGATGGTGTCGTCGCTGGGCTGGATCTCCACGCTGCGGGGTCTGATCGTGCCGACGCTGTTCTCGGCGTTCGCGTGCTTCGTGTTCCGCCAGTACTTCCTGGGGTTCCCGAGGGAGCTGGAGGACGCCGCGCAGGTCGACGGGCTCGGGTACTGGCGCACGTACTGGCTGGTCGTGGTGCCGAACGCGCGGCCGGTGTTCGCGGCGGTCGGCACCATCGTCTTCCTCGGCGCCTGGAACTCGTTCCTGTGGCCCCTGGTCATCGGCCAGGACCAGAGCGCCTGGACGGTCCAGGTGGCGCTGTCGTCCTTCACCACCTCGCAGGTCATCCGGCTGCACGAGCTGTTCGTCGCGGCGGCGGTGTCGATCCTGCCGCTGCTGCTGGTCTTCCTCGTCTTCCAGCGGTGGATCGTGGTCGGGGTGGAGCGCTCCGGGATCGACTGAGCCGATCCCGGCTCACGCCTTCCGGCTGCCCGTCAGGTGGGCGAACACCACCACGTTCCCCTGGTATCCGGTCGACTTGGAGTAGCCCCCGCCACAGGTGATGACGCGGAGTTCGGGGCGGGGAGCGGCGCCGTAGACCTTCTCGTCGGGGAAGTTCTTCGCGGAGTAGACCTCGACGGCGTCCACCGCGAAGACCGCGATCGTGGCGTCCTCTCGGGCGACCTCGATCGTGGCGCCGCGTCTGAGGGCGCCGAGGTCGTAGAAGACGGCGGGGCCCTCGGCGTTGTCGACGTGTCCGGCGACGATGGCGGTGCCGTCGGAGCCGGGGGCGGTGCCGGCCTCGTACCAGCCCGCCAGGTTCTTCTCCGCCGGGGGCGGGACGGCCAGGCTGCCGGAGGGGGTCAGGGCGAGGCCCATCAGGGGGGCGTTCACCCGGATCGCCGGGATACGGATGCGGGTCGGCGGGGACGGGTCGAGGGCGGGGGCCACGTGGTGTTCGGCGCCCGGTTCGGGGCGGCCCTCGGCGGCGGAGGGCTGCGGCGGGGCGTGGCCGCCGGTGCCGCCGCCGAGCAGCCAGACCCCGGAAACCAGCGCCATCACCGTCACGGCGGCTATCGCCGCGTCACCCGCTCTGCGCATCGAAAACCCCCTTTCCTGGCAGCGCCTCCCACGAGGCGGAACCCCCGTCCCCCTCCGGGCCGCGAGGGGCATCGGACCCGGAGGGGGCGGGACGTGCGGTACCGGTCGACGGACAGCGGAGGGTGCCCGTCAGATCCCGTCGCCTCTCGCCCGGCGATGCAGGAGCCAGGTACCGCCCGCGGCGGCGACGGCCAGTGCCGCCACGCCCGCCGCGGTCTGTGAGGGGCCGGGGGCTGGTGCCCCGCCGACCCCGGTCTTCAGGCTGCCGCGCGGCTGCGTCTGCGGCCCCGACGCGCTCAGCGCCACCGTCAGGTCGCCGCGCACCTGCCGGTCGCCGTCGGCGCACCGCGCGACGATCTCGTACGTCCCCGGCTGCGCGCTCTCCGGCACCCGGAACTGGCCGATGGCCTCGCCCTCGTGCGTGCTCGGCGCCAGCGGGAACGTCCCGGCGCCCACCGCGCCCGCGTCGCCGAGGGCGCTGCCCTGGCCGCCGCACGCCGCCGTGTTCACCGTGACGTGGCTGCCCGGCGTGGTCGTGGAGGGATACACCTGGAGGCTTCCGGACGCGACGGCCACCACGGCCGGCCACAGCGGGACCGCGCCGGCGTGCCCCGCGTCCGCGTGGGCCGTCGGGGCGATGGCGAGTCCCGCCGCGGCCGCGGCGAGCGCGGTACCGGTCAGCAGACGGGCGGTGCGACGCATGGTGCTCCCCAGGGCTTGTCCGAGGCGACTCGTCCAGGGGCGAGCGCCCCTGCCCTACCGAGGTAAAGCCCAGAGCCCCCGCTCCGCCTCCCGGCAACCGGCCCGTACTACGGAGAACGGGTGGCGCCCGCGGACCCCCACACGGGCTAGCGGCGGCACGTCGGTGCAGGTCACGGGCGGGCGCGGGCGGGCACGGAGTGCGGTGGGAAGAACACACGAATGCAGCGCCGCGCACCGATGAACGGGTGACCGGGCCGACGGGGTGTCAGCGGGTCCGGCTGGGGCGGGCCCGGTGGCTCTCCGGCTGCGGCGAGCCCTGTTGCCGTGAGCCCCGGCCCGCCTTCCGTCACCCCCGCGACGACGCCAGCGCCCGCTCCACCCCGTCCTCCCTCGGCCCCAGGAACCGCGGACCGGGCCGGAACGCCACGTCCAGGCTCGCCTTGGCCGCCGCGAACACCTCGCGCGTGCCGCCGTAGTACCAGGTCACGTCGTGCTTGTCGGAGACGCCGACGCCGTACGAGTCCACCCCCGCCGCCTCGCAGAGCGCGACCGCGCGGCGGATGTGGAAGCCCTGGCTGATCAGCACCGCGCGGTCCACCCCGAACACCTTGCGGGCGCGTACGCAGGAGTCCCAGGTGTCGAAGCCCGCGTAGTCCTCGACGATGCTGGCGGCGGGCACGCCGTGGCGGGTCAGATAGGCGTGCATCGCGTCGGGTTCGTCGTAGTCCTCGCGGCTGTTGTCGCCGGTGACGAGGACGGCCTCGATCCGCCCCGCCCGGTACAGGCGCGCCGCCGCGTCGAGGCGGTGCGCCAGGTACGGCGAGGGCTCTCCGTCCCAGAGTCCGGCGCCGAACACGATGGCCACCTTCTCGCGCGGCACGTCCGCGACCGACCGCAGGCGGTCCGCCGTCGAGACGTACAGCCAGGCGGAGGGGAGCAGCGCCAGGACGCAGCCGGCCATGACGACCTGGAGCAGGCGTCGTTGCCCGCGCCGGGTGCGCGGCAGACGCGGCAGGCGGGGCGGGCGGATCTTCATACGGGCTCCCGGAGGTCGTGTTCCGACCAGGGAGACGCGTAGGGAGGGAATGCGGTTCACAGGGGCTGAGCTGGTCGACTCGGTTCACACCCCACTTCCCTGTACGCCGCGTGTCCGTGACGACACGGCAACGGACGCGCAACGTCGCTGCGGCAGGATGCCCCTTATGACAGTGCCGGACTCGCTCAGCGACGACCTCCTTCCCGACCTCGGCAGCACGGCGCACCTCATGAGCAGCATCGGGGTCCGGCTCGTCGGCCAGCTGAGGGACGTCACCCCGCAGGGCCGCCGCCGCCCCGACGCCCCGCCCACCGCTCGAAAACCCCGCAAAAGCGCCACAAACGGGTAGCTGCCCGCACCGCCTTCCCCGATCGTCACCGCCGCCGCTTACTGTCGAGGCATGGAAGGCACCGCACACCTCTCGACCGACGACGCCTACGACCCCGCGTCCACCGAGCGCTGGGCACCCGAGCCCGACAAGCGCCCCGGCCGCACCGCCTTCCAGCGCGACCGCGCCCGCATCCTGCACTCCGCCGCGCTGCGCCGCCTCGCCGGCAAGACCCAGGTCGTCACCCCGGGCACCCGCAGCCGCGCCTGGGACGCCAGCCCCCGCACCCGGCTCACCCACTCCCTGGAGTGCGCGCAGGTCGGCCGCGAGCTGGGGGCGGCCCTCGGCTGCGACCCCGACCTCGTCGAGGCCGCGTGCCTCGCGCACGACCTCGGCCATCCCCCCTTCGGCCACAACGGCGAACAGGCGCTGAACGAGTTCGCCGACGACATCGGCGGCTTCGAGGGCAACGCCCAGTCCCTCAGGCTTCTCACCCGCATCGAGCCCAAGCGCTTCACCCCCGAGGGCTCCGTCGGCCTCAACCTCACCCGCGCCACCCTCGACGCCGCCACGAAGTACCCCTGGCCGCGCGGCGGGAACCCGGCCGACCCCGCGTCCCCCAAGTTCGGCGTCTACGACGACGACCGTCCCGTCTTCGACTGGGTCCGCAAGGACGCCCCCGGCACCCGCACCTGCTTCGAGGCGCAGGTCATGGACTGGTCCGACGACGTGGCCTACTCGGTGCACGACATCGAGGACGGCCTGCACGCCGGGCACATCGACCCCAACTGCCTCCAGGCGGAGCCCGAGAGACGTGCCGTGTTCGAGGTCGCCATCGGCCGGTACGTCCCCGCCGGCACCGACCCGGCCGAACTCGCCGCCGCCCTCGACCGTCTCCAGGACCAGGAGTGGTGGCCGCACGGCTACGACGGCACGGCGGCCGCGCAGGCCCGGCTGAAGGACGCCACCAGCCAGCTCATCGGCCGCTTCTGCCTCGCGGCGGAGGCCGGCACCCGGGAGGCGTACGGCACCGGGCGCCTGACCCGCTACGGCGCCGAACTCGTCGTACCCCGCGAGGCGCGCATGGAGTGCGCGGTGCTCAAGGCGGTCGCCGACCGGTACGTCATGCAGCGCGCCGAGCAGGAGCTGCTCCGCGCCGACCAGCGGATCGTCGTCGCGGAGCTGGCCGAGGCGCTCACCCTGCGCGCCCCGGACGGGCTGGAGCCGCAGTTCCGGGCGCTGTTCGACGAGGCGCCCGACGACCCGGCGCGCAAGCGGGTGATCGTCGACCAGATCGCCTCCCTCACCGACGCCTCGGCCCGCTCGCTGCACGCGAGACTCATGGGGCGCGGCTGACCGGACACGGCCGGCGGAATGAGGCGGAAGCACGGGGCATATGTAGGAGGAACGTGCCTGCGCGTGGCCTGATCGGGTCACTCCCCCTTCCCGCGGCACGCCACGTGCGGGACGCTCCCCTGTGGCGGCAGGCGACACCCTACGAGGAGGCATCAAGTGGTCGACGCGGATCAGACGTTCGTCATCGTCGGAGGCGGGCTCGCCGGGGCCAAGGCGGCCGAGACGCTCCGCGCGGAGGGCTTCACCGGCCGGGTGATACTGATCTGCGACGAACGCGACCACCCCTACGAGCGCCCCCCGCTGTCCAAGGGCTACCTCCTCGGCAAGGAGGAGCGGGAGAGCGTCTTCGTGCACGAGCCCGCCTGGTACGCGCGCCACGACATCGAGCTGCATCTCGGCCAGACCGTGGACGCCGTCGACCGCGCCGCGAAGACCGTGCGCTTCGGCGACGACGGCACCCTCGTCCGCTACGACAAGCTGCTGCTCGTCACCGGCGCCGAACCCCGCCGTCTCGACATCCCCGGCACCTCGCTCGCGGGTGTCCACCATCTGCGCCGCCTCTCCCACGCCGAGCGGCTCAAGGGCGTCCTCGCCGCCCTCGGCCGCGACAACGGCCACCTGGTGATCGCGGGCGCGGGCTGGATCGGCCTGGAGGTCGCGGCGGCCGCCCGCGAGTACGGCGCCGAGGTCACCGTGATCGAACCGGAGCCGACCCCGCTGCACGGTGCCCTCGGCCCCGAGCTGGGCAACCTCTTCGAGGAGCTGCACCGCGAGCACGGCGTCCGCTTCCACTTCGGGGTCCGCCTCACCGAGATCGTCGGCCAGGACGGCGTCGTCCTGGCCGCCCGCACCGACGACGGCGAGGAGCACCCCGCGCACGACGTGCTCGCCGCCATCGGCGCCGCCCCGCGCACCGCTCTCGCCGAGGCCGCCGGACTGGAGATCGCCGATCGCTCCCTCGGCGGCGGCATCGCGGTCGACGAGCACCTGCGCACCTCCGACCCCGACATCTACGCCGCCGGCGACGTGGCCAGCTTCCCGCTGCCGCTCTTCGGCACCCGGCTGCGCGTCGACCACTGGGCCAACGCCCTGAGCGGCGGCCCGGCCGCCGCCCGCGCCATGCTCGGCCAGGACACCGCCTACGACCGGCTGCCCTACTTCTTCTCCGACCAGTACGACCTCGGCATGGAGTACAGCGGCTGGGCGCCCCCCGGCTCCTACGACCAGGTCGTGATCCGGGGCGACGCGGGCAAGCGCGAGTTCATCGCGTTCTGGGTGCGCGAGGGCCGCGTCCTGGCCGGCATGAACGTGAACGTGTGGGACGTCACAGAGCCCATCCAGCGGCTGGTGCGATCCCGGGCCGTGGTGGACACCGAGGCACTCGCCGACCCGCACGTCCCGCTCGCCGAGCTGGTGCCCTGAGGCGCACGCGAGCGGGGAGTGCCGCCGGACCCCCGTAGAATTCATCCGTGGCAGGACGGATCAACGACGAGGACGTGAAGGCGGTACGGGACGCGGTCCCGATCGACGCCGTGGTCTCCGAGTACCTCCAGCTGCGCAACGCGGGCGGCGGCAACCTCAAGGGACTCTGCCCCTTCCACGACGAGAAGTCCCCGTCCTTCCAGGTCAGCCCGAGCAAGGGGCTCTTCCACTGCTTCGGCTGCCAGGAGGGCGGCGACACCATCACCTTCGTGATGAAGGTGGACCACCTCTCCTTCTCCGAGGCCGTCGAGCGCCTCGCCGGCCAGGCCGGGATCACGCTGCGCTACGAGGAGGGCGGCTACAACCCCGCCCACCAGCGCGGCGAGCGCATCCGCCTGGTCGAGGCGCACAAGATCGCCGCCCAGTGGTACGCCGAGCAGCTCGCCACCAGCCCCGAGGCCGAAACCGGCCGGATCTTCCTCGCCGAGCGCGGCTTCGACCAGGCCGCCGCCGTCCACTTCGGCGTCGGCTACAGCCCCCAGGGCTGGGACCACCTCACCCGCTATCTGCGCGGCAAGGGCTTCAGCGACAAGGAACTGATCCTCTCCGGCCTCGCCCAGGACGGCCGCCGCGGTCCCATCGACCGCTTCCGGGGCCGCCTGATGTGGCCCATCCGGGACATCGGCGGCGAGGTCGTCGGCTTCGGCGCCCGCAAGCTCTACGAGTCCGACAACGGACCCAAGTACCTCAACACCCCCGACACCGCGATCTACAAGAAGTCCCAGGTCCTGTACGGCATCGACCTGGCCAAGCAGCAGATCGCCAAGTCCAGCCGGGCCGTCGTCGTCGAGGGCTACACCGACGTCATGGCCTGCCACCTCGCCGGTGTCACCACCGCCATCGCGACCTGCGGCACCGCCTTCGGCAACGACCACATCAAGATCCTGCGCCGACTGCTCATGGACAACGGCTCGGCCCGCGTGATCTTCACCTTCGACGGCGACGCGGCCGGACAGAAGGCCGCGCTGCGCGCCTTCGAGGACGACCAGAAGTTCGCCGCCGAGACCTACATCGCCGTCGCCCCCGACGGCATGGACCCCTGCGAACTCCGCCTCGCCAAGGGCGACGAGGCCGTCGCCGACCTGGTCCAGCCCCGCACCCCGCTCTTCGAGTTCGCGCTCCGCCAGATCGTCGCGCGCTACGACCTCGACACCCCGGCGGGCCGCGCCGCCGCGCTGGACGAGGCCGCGCCGGTCGTCGCCCGCATCAAGAACAGCGGCGCCCAGCACGAGGTCGCCGTCGACCTCGCGGGTATGCTCGGCATCCTCGACACCCAGTTCGTCGTCAAGCGTGTCGCCCAACTGGCCCGCTGGGCAAGGGAACGCGGCGGCAAGGGCGCTCCCGTGCAGACGAACCGCGCCGACCGGCAGCAGTGGGAGACCACCGCCCGGCCGGTCAGTTCAGGACCCGCGCTCACCCTGCGCAACCCGGTCTTCGCCGCCGAACGCGAGCTGCTCAAACTCGCCCTCCAGCGGCCCGAGTTGGTCTCCCCGGCCTTCGACGCCTACGGCATCGACGAGTTCACCGCCCCGCCGTACGCCGCCGTACGCCAGGCCATCGCGGAGGCGGGCGGCGCCGAGTACGGCGTGCCCGACCCGCAGGAGTACCTGGTCCGGGTCCGCGAGGCGGCGCCCGACGACACCGTGCGCGCCATGGTCACCGAGCTGGCGGTCGAGCCGATCCTGCGCCGCACCGTGGACGAGATCTACGCGGGCACCGTGCTCGTCGTCATCCGCCGGCGCGCGGTCGAACGCCGCATCCAGGACGTCCAGTCCCAGCTGGCCCGACTCGCCGCCGGCGGCGACCCCGTCCAGCTGGCGTCCGTGCAGAACGAACTGTGGGTCCTCCAGCAGTACGACCAGGCATTGCGTGCTCACGGAGCGGACGCGCTCTAGTCCCTCGGCGCCCCAGGATCACCACGCGGTCACGGCCCGGACGCAAAAAGTCACCGCACGCCCCTCGTGGCGGGGATGTGTCGTACCCCACACTGGGTGCGGTGCCCCAGCCCCCCGGAGCGCAGGCCGCGACTCATCCTGGAGGTCGCCCCCGTGCGGACCCACACCCTCACCAAGACCGCAGGAGCCGTCACACCCCCCGGTGACGAGCCCGACGCGGAGACGGACGTACTCATGGCCGTACCCCCGCAGGGCGGCCCCGGCCGGGATGCGGACCCGGAGGAGACCCACGAGCCCGCCGAACCCCCGGCGGAGGCCCTGAGCGGCGACGAACTCGAACCCGAACGCGAACCCGCGGCGACGCGCGCCGCCGTCCAGACCGAGAGCGGCGGGCCCTCCGCCGACCTGTTCCGCCAGTACCTCCGCGAGATCGGCCGCATCCCGCTGCTCACCGCCGCCGAGGAGGTCGAACTCGCCCGCCGGGTCGAGGCGGGGCTCTTCGCCGAGGAGAAACTGAGCGGCACCCCCGACCTGGACAGCCGTCTCGCCGGCGAACTCGACCGGCTCGTCGTCATGGGCCGCATCGCCAAGCGCCGCCTCATCGAGGCCAACCTGCGGCTCGTCGTCTCCGTCGCCAAGCGCTACGTCGGCCGCGGTCTGACCATGCTCGACCTCGTCCAGGAGGGCAACCTCGGCCTCATCCGCGCGGTGGAGAAGTTCGACTACGCGCGGGGCTACAAGTTCTCGACGTACGCCACCTGGTGGATTCGGCAGGCGATGTCGCGTGCGCTGGCCGATCAGGCCCGGACGATCCGTGTCCCCGTGCACGTGGTCGAGCTGATCAACCGTGTCGTTCGTGTGCAGCGCCGGATGCTTCAGGAACGCGGGTACGAGCCGACGCCCGAGGAAGTCGCCGCGCATCTCGAACTTCCTCCCGAGCGCGTCCGTGAGGTGCTGCGGCTTGCCCAGGAGCCGGTGTCCTTGCATGCGCCGGTGGGGGAGGAGGACGAGGTCGCCCTCGGGGATCTCATCGAGGACGGGGACGCGGCCAGTCCGGTGGAGTCGGCCGCGTTTCTGCTTCTGCGGCAGCATCTGGACGCGGTGCTCTCGACTCTTGGGGAGCGGGAGCGGAAGGTGGTGCAGCTCCGGTACGGGTTGGCCGACGGGCGCCCGCGAACGCTGGAGGAGATCGGGCGGCTCTTCGGGGTCACTCGTGAGCGGATCCGCCAGATCGAGTCGAAGACCCTGGGCAAGCTGCGGGATCACACCTACGCGGATCAGCTCCGGGGCTATCTGGACTGATGCCGGACGCGGGTCCGTCGTGGCTTGTCGCGCGGTTCCCCGCGTCCTCGAACACACATGGCCGCCCCGGCGGTACGGGTGGGCGCGGCGGCACCCACCCGTACCCCGGCGCGTCGGTCAGTCCACCTCGGCGACCGCCTGCGCGAACTGGGCCTTGTACAGGCGGGCGTAGGCGCCGTCCGCCGCCAACAGCTCCGCGTGCGCGCCCTGTTCGACGATCGAACCGTTCTCCATGACGAGGATCGTGTCCGCGTCCCGGATCGTGGAGAGCCGATGCGCGATCACGAACGACGTGCGCCCGTCGGCGAGTTTGGCCATCGCCTTCTGGATGAGCACCTCGGTACGGGTGTCGACGGAACTCGTCGCCTCGTCGAGGACGAGGATCACCGGCTCGGAGAGGAACGCCCGCGCGATGGTGATGAGCTGCTTCTCGCCCGCGCTGACGCCCGTGCCCTCGTCGTCGATGACGGTGTCGTACCCCTCGGGGAGGGTGCGGATGAACCGGTCCGCGTGGGCGGCCCGCGCCGCCTCCTCGATCTCGCCCCGGGTGACCTCGCGGGAGGACCCATACGCGATGTTCTCCGCGATCGTGCCGCCGAACAGCCAGGTGTCCTGGAGGACCATGCCGATGTTCGAGCGCAGCTCGTCGCGGGTCATGTCGCGGACGTCGACACCGTCGAGGGTGATGCGCCCGCCGGAGACCTCGTAGAACCGCATGAGCAGGTTGACCAGTGTGGTCTTGCCCGCGCCGGTCGGGCCGACGATGGCGACCGTCTGGCCGGGCTCCACCTTGAGCGAGAGGTCCTCGATCAGCGGCTTGTCGGGGTCGTAGCGGAAGGAGACGTTCTCCAGCCGGACCCGGCCGCGCAGCTCGTCGGGGCGCACGCCCGGCTGCGGGTCGGCGCCCTGCTCCCCGGCGTCCAGCAGCTCGAAGACCCGCTCGGCCGAGGCGACGCCGGACTGCACCAGGTTCGCCATCGACGCGACCTGGGTCAGCGGCATCGAGAACTGCCGCGAGTACTGGATGAACGCCTGCACGTCACCGATGGACAGCGAGCCCGAGGCGACCCGCAGACCGCCGACCACGGCCACCAGGACGTAGTTGAGGTTCGAGACGAACATCATCAGCGGCTGCATGACCCCGCTGTTGAACTGCGCCTTGAACGCGGCCTCGTAGAGCTGCTCGTTCTGCTCGGCGAACTGCTTCGCGGACTCGTCCTGACGCCCGAACACCTTCACCAGGGTGTGCCCGGTGTACATCTCCTCGATGTGCGCGTTCAGCGCGCCGGTGGTGCGCCACTGCTGCACGAAGTGCGGCTGCGAGCGCTTGCCGACCCGGGTGGCCACCACGAAGGACAGCGGCACGGTGACCAGGGCGACGAGCGCGAGGATCCAGGAGACGTAGAACATCATCGCGAGCACGCCCACGATGGTGAGCACCGCGTTGATGAGCTGGCCCAGCGACTGCTGGAGCGTCTGGCCGATGTTGTCGATGTCGTTCGTGGCGCGGGAGAGCACCTCGCCGCGCTGGCGCTGGTCGAAGTACGACAGCGGCAGCCGCGACAGCTTGTCCTGCACGTCGGCGCGCATCCGCAGCATCGTGCGGTTCACGGTCCGGTTGACCAGCCGCGTCGCCACCGCCATCAGCAGACCGGCGACCAGGAAGGTGCCGAGCGCGAGCAGCAGGACGTCGCCCACCGCGCCGAAGTCGATCCCCTTGCCCGGGGTGAAGTCGGTGCTGCGCAGCATGTCCGCGATGGCGCCCTTGCCGTGCGCGTGCAGGTTGCTCAGCACCTGGTCCTTGGTGGCGCCGGCCGGCATCTGCCGGCCGATGATCCCGGCGAAGACCAGGTCGGTGGCCTTGCCGAGGATCTTCGGACCGATCACGCTCAGCGCCACGCTGCCGACCACGCAGGCCAGCAGGGTGTAGATGGTGCCTCGCTCGGGCCGGAACCCCGCCAGCAGCCGCTTGCCCGAGTTCTTGAAGTCCATCGAGCGCTGGTCCGGGCCGCCCGCGGCCATCATGCGTCCCATGGGCCCGGCCATCAGGCAGCCTCCGCTTCCGTGAGCTGGGAGAGCACGATCTCCCGGTAGGTCTCGTTGCCCGCCATGAGTTCGTGGTGGCGGCCCGAGCCGACCACCCGGCCCTCGTCCAGGACGATGATCCGGTCGGCGTCCCGGATGGTCGCCACGCGCTGGGCGACGATCACGACGGTCGCCTCCGAGGTCTCCGCCGCGAGCGCGGCACGCAGCGCCGCGTCCGTCGCGTAGTCGAGCGCGGAGAAGGAGTCGTCGAAGAGGTAGATCTCCGGGCGCTGCACCAGGGTGCGCGCGATGGCCAGACGCTGGCGCTGACCGCCCGAGACGTTGGTGCCGCCCTGCGCGATCGGGGCGTTGAGCCCGCCCTCCAGCTTGGACACGAAGTCCTTGGCCTGCGCCACCTCGAGGGCGTGCCACAGCTCCTCGTCGGTCGCGTCGGGGTTGCCGTAGCGCAGGTTGGTGGCGACCGTGCCCGCGAACAGGTACGGCTTCTGAGGGACCAGACCGACCGTGCGCGCGAGCAGCGTGGGCTCGGCCTCGCGCACGTCCACGCCGTCCACCAGCACCTCGCCCTCGGTGGCGTCGAACAGGCGCGGGACCAGGCCGAGGAGGGTGGACTTGCCGCTGCCGGTCGAGCCGATCACGGCCGTCGTCTCGCCCGGGCGGGCCACCAGGTCGATGGAGCGCAGCACCGGCTCCTCGGCACCCGGGTAGCGGAAGCCCGCGCCCCGGATCTCCAGATGCCCGTGCCCGCGCAGCTCGGTCACCGGCGCGAGCGGCGGGACGACGCTGGACTCGGTGCCCAGCACCTCCTCGATGCGCTCGGCGCAGACCTCGGCGCGCGGCACCATCATGAACATGAAGGTGGCCATCATCACGGACATGACGATCTGCATCAGATAGGCGAGGAACGCCGTCAGGTCGCCGATCTGCATCCCGCCGCTGTCGATGCGGTGGGCGCCGAACCAGACCACCGCGATGGACGACACGTTCACCACGGTCATCACGATCGGGAACATCAGCGCCAGCATCCGGCCGGTGGCGAGCTGCATCTCGGTCAGCTCGCCGTTGGCCCTGCCGAAGCGCTCGCGCTCGTAGTCGTCGCGGACGAAGGCGCGGATCACGCGGTTGCCGCTGATCTGCTCGCGCAGCACCCGGTTCACCGTGTCCAGGCGGGTCTGCATCGAGCGGAAGAGCGGGCGCAGCCGGCGCACGATCAGCGCCACGCTGATGGCCAGCACCGGGACGACGGCCACGAGCACCGCCGACAGCGGCACGTCCAGGCCGAGCGCCAGCACGATCCCGCCGACGCACATGATGGGCGCCGAGACCATCAGGGTGAACGTCATCAGGACCAGCATCTGGACCTGCTGCACGTCGTTCGTCGTACGGGTGATGAGCGAGGGCGCCCCGAAGTGACCCAGCTCACGCGAGGAGAAGGACTGCACCCGGTCGAAGACCGCGCCGCGCACGTCCCGGCCCAGCGCCGAGGCGGTACGGGCGCCGAAGTACACGGCGCCGATGTTGCACACGACCTGGACCAGCGAGATGCCGATCATCAGGGCGCCGAAGGACAGGATGTAGCCCGTGTCGCCCTTCACGACACCGTTGTCGATGATGTGCGCGTTGAGGGTGGGCAGGTAGAGCGTGGCGCAGGTCTGCAGGAACTGCAGTGCCACCAGGAAGGCGATGGGTTTCTTGTAGGGCCTGAGATAGGTCCGCAGAAGTCGTATGAGCACGCTGGTCTCTCGGAGTCGGCGGTGGGGCGGGCGTGTCTGCCCCTGGCCCTATCGTCGGACACTCCACCGGTGTTACCTCAACCGAATTAACCCGTCAGGCTGCCCGTTTGAGCTGTGGGCTGAAACGCCGAAACGCCTCCGGGCGGGTGAGATCCACGACTCCGCGTCGGCGGGCCTACCGGAACGCCCCCGGATGGGTCTGCTCCCGCACCGACGTGTACTGCTGGCGCACCGCCTGGCCCACGGCCAGGTCGTCGCCCGGCTCCAGCACCTGCGCGGCCGCGCCCTGCCAGGCGGGCGGCGTGCGCGGGTCGAGCGTGCCCTGGGCCGCGCCGAGCGCCCACGCGGCCTGGCGGGCGGCGCCGATCGCGGCGTAGTCGGCGGGCTGCGGCACGACCACCTGCGCGCCGAACAGCGCGGGCGCCACCGCCTGGACGGCGGGCAGCTCGGCGGCCTGCCCCAGCAGGAAGATCCGCCGCACCTCCACGCCCCGGCCGCGCAGCACGTCCAGCGCGTCCGCGAGGCCGCACAGCATCCCCTCGAACGAGGCCCGCGCCAGGTGCTCCGGCTTCATGGACTCGCGCCGGAGCCCGGCGAGCGTGCCCGCGGTGTGGGGGAGGTTCGGGGTGCGCTCGCCCTCCAGGTAGGGGAGCAGGACCAGCCCGTGCGAGCCCGGCGTGGACTTCATCGCCAGCTCGGACAGGCTCTCCAGGTCGGGCAGGCCGAGGAGTTCGGCGGTGCCGCGCAAGGCCCGTACGGCGTTGAGGGTGGTGACGACCGGAAGGTGCATGCCGGTGGCGTCGGCCAGGGAGGTGATCATCCCGGACTGGTCGGCCAGCGCCCCCGGGTGCACGGCCATCACGGAACCGGACGCGCCGAGCGAGACGACCGCGTCCCCGAGGCCGATGCCGAGCCCGAAGGCGGCGGCCATGGTCTCGCCGGTCCCGGCGGAGATCAGCAGCCCCTCCGGGGTCGTCCCCGCCGCCTCGGCCGGACCGAGCACCTCGGGCAGCGCCACCTGGTGGCCGAGGGCGAGCTCGACCAGGTCGGGGCGGTAGCCGCCGGTCGCGGCGGACCAGTACCCGGTGCCCGAGGCGCCGCCCCGGTCGGTCGTACGGCGCACCGGGCGCCCCAGGAGCTGCCAGACCAGCCAGTCGTGCGCCTGGAGCAGCAGGGCGGTACGGCGGGCGTTCTCCGGCTCGCTCTTGGCCATCCAGCGCAGCTTGGTCACCGGCTGGGCGGCCTGCGGCACACACCCGACGGCCTGCGCCCACGCCTCCCGGCCCCCGAGCGCGTCCACCAGATCGGCGGCGGCGACCTGGGCGCGCTTGTCGGCGCCGGTCATCGCGGGGCGCACCGTGTTGCCCTGGGCGTCCAGCGGGATCACCGCGTTCTGCTGCGCCGAGACCCCGATGGCCTGCACCCCCTCCAGGAGTCCGCCCCCCGCGGCCTCGCCCAACGACAGCAGCCACGCCTGCGGATCCACATCACTCGGCCGCCGCCCGCCCTCGGGCACCTCGATCGGATGCGGCGCGTATCCCTGACGCAGCACGGCACCCGTGTCCGCGTCACAGACGACGATGCGAGTGAAAGCGGGTGAGCTGTCCAGCCCGGCGACTATCCCCATGCCCCGAATTCTGCCGTAGCGCCGCGCTTGCTTGGGCCAGGGAGGGGGAGTACGGGGCGGACGGGGGTGGGGCGAGGTGCCGGCCGGGGCGGGGACGGGGGGCGTTGACGTGCGGCGCGACATGCGGCGGGAGGTACCTGGAACGGTTGAGCCGGGGTCGGCGCCGGGCGGAGGGATGGGGTGCCCGGGGGCCGAAGGCTCTCCCGCCGTCGGACGGTGGCGGCATGAGGAGGCCCGGGCTCCCATCCGCTGGGTGGCCCGGGCTCCGATCGGTCGAGGGGACCGGCGCCGGCACCGAGGTGACCGCTCGGACCCTTTGCCGGGGGCTACGTGTTGCTCGTGCCCCAGTCGTCTTCCGTCCGGGTGTGGCCGTTGCGTTCGCGGAGGGAGCGGACGCGTTGGGCGACCGGTTCCGGGACGTGTTCGCCGACCTTCTCGCCGACGGTGTGCAGCGCCTTGCCGGCGTAGACGCGGCCCTGGTGGGCCGCGGTCTCGGCGGTGTTGCGCACGGCCGGGTTCTGCGCGATCCCGCGAGCGGCCTTCTTCATCTGCTCGTACCGCTCGTGCCCGGACCGCGTGCCGAGCACGTAGCCGACGGCCAGTCCGGCGACGAACGTGAGCCGATAGCGCATGGCGGCCACCCTTCCCTTCCGTTGTCCCTGCCCAGATTCATCGTGCTGTGTGGGGCCCCGGGGGTACCGATTGGCGGAGCACCCCCCTGCTTGCGCTAATGTATGTGTCGCAGCGAGCGCCCGCCCCCTGGCGAATACCCAGGTGGATGCGTTCGATGCAGACGAAGCGATCCCCTGTAGCTCAATTGGCAGAGCAGCCGGCTGTTAACCGGCAGGTTACTGGTTCGAGTCCAGTCGGGGGAGCTTCGATCCCCTGTAGCTCAATTGGCAGAGCAGCCGGCTGTTAACCGGCAGGTTACTGGTTCGAGTCCAGTCGGGGGAGCGCGCTGAACGAGGACCCCTTCGGGGTCCTTTTTCATGTCCGTGGGAACCGCTCTGGCCTGGGCGAAGTCCTCAAGGTCAGGAAGCAGCGCGGAAGCCGACCATCCGAAGCAGGAGATCGTATGAGCGGCTATGCTGCGGCAGACGGCGCGCACACATGTGCGCGACACGCCGCGAGGGGCGGTAGCTCAGCCGGTTAGAGCAGCGGACTCATAATCCGTCGGCCGTGGGTTCGAGTCCCACCCGCCCCACCAACAAGGCCATGCTGCAGGAACGTTCTCGCCTGCGGCACGGCGTGGCCCCTCCCTCGCGAGGGGCCTTTTGCGTCTTCGGGGACCGCTGACCGTCGGCCTCCGCGCGCACGCGGCGCGCGGAGGCCGACGGCGGGCCGTACGGGCGGCCGCCGGGCGCCTACGCGGCGGCGGACTCGTCGCCGGGGTCCTGAGTCCGCAGCAGGTAGCCCGCCTGGAACCGGGTTCGGGCGTCGAGCGACTCCATCAGGTCGGAGATCCGGCGCTGACAGGTGCGGGCCGAGATCCCGAGGGTCCGTGCGATGACCTTGTCCTCGACCCCGTTGACGAGCATCCGTACGATCGCGGCGTCGATCGCGGCGGAGGCCGCTCTCCCGGCCTCCGGGTCGTAGTGTCCGTCGAAGGACTCGGCCGGGGACCACAGTCCCTCGAAGCCCCTGCGGAAGCCGGCCACGACCGCCGGGTCGCCGAGGACCGCGACCCCTGTCCCGTGCTCCAGCGGGACGACACCGGTGCTCCCGTCGACGAGCATCAGCCACGCGACGCCCGCGGTCGTCGTCCGCGCCTCGCCGCCGCGGGCGACGAGCCGCCCGACGTACTCCCGCAGCGCGGGATCGAACCGGGCCGACTGCGGCAGCAGCAGGTGGACCCGCAGGTCGGCGTCGGCCCGCTGCCGGGCGTCCAGGCCGAGCAGGGCGGCGTCGCCGAGCGCGTCCTCGTGGGAGCGGGCGAACAGCACCTCCCCGCCGGCGTCGGCGAGCAGTCCGGCCACCACCCCGTGCGCGACCTCGGCGTCCTCGATCCGCTGCACCGGTCCGGGATCGGGCTCCCGGGCCAACTGGGCGCGGTACAGCGGCATCAGACTGTGCATCCGCTGCCGCAGCTGCTCCAACTGGTGCTGCCGGGAGCGCAGTTCCTCGTCGTGCACGGCGAGCAACTGGAGTGAGGCGGTCATCGGGTTCACCGCGACGTACGCGTAGGTGCAGCCGTGCACCAGGTGCAGCAGACGCAGCCCCACCAGGTCCTCGATCGCCGCACGGGCCTGCTCCTCGGTGATTTTGAGAGCCGCGGCACAGTGCGGGGCGTCCACGTACTCGTTGCGCAGGGCGAGTTCGTAGATCTGGTTGGCGATGGTGCCGGATTGCGGCACCTCAGGTAGTTCCGTTATGTCCGGTCTCGACACGGTTTTCCTTCCCTCGGCTTTACGCCATACCGAGATCGGAAACTATACGGGGGCGCCCACTTGGACCACATTTCCGTTCTATGAATCTTGAGCGTCTTCGGGGGAGTGAAACGTGACGACCGGACGGAAGCGCCGCGGAAACATCAGCGTTCAACTGCACAGATGCCCTTTCGACAGAACGATCGACGCCCCGGCGGGAGGCGTCCTCGCCCGGGTCAACTTCGCCGGCGGCGTCGGCGGGACGTCGCTGGACGACGGCGCCCCGCGCCTGACCACGCACATGGTGGGCGAACACACCGAACCGGCCGAGGAAATATGGGTCAGCACCCTGCCGGTGACCGCCGGACTGGCCGGTGAGGCCGTCTTCGCCGAGGACGGCGAACACCTCTTCTACGCCGTCCGGCTCGACGCCCGGCCGGTCTATCGCGACGCCGTGCGCCGCATGTACGAAACCGCCCTGGAATTCGCGTTCGAACGCGGATACACGGAGATGGCCCGCATGTGGAATCTCGTCGGCGGAATTACCGACCCCAACGCCGAAGGCGTCGAGATATACCAGGATTTCTGCGTCGGACGGGCCGAGGCGTTCGCGGCGTGGGACGACCGCGTCGGGCGGCTGCCCGCCGCCACCGGCATAGGAACCCTCAGCCAGGGCGTCGACCTCTGCTTCATCGCCGTCCGCCCCGGCCGCACCACCCACATCGAGAACCCCCGGCAGACACCCGCCTACGAGTACCCGGTCCGCTACGGCCCCAAGTCGCCCAGCTTCGCCCGCGCGACCTGGCTGCGCGGACTCGACGACGAGCCCGGCACGCTGTTCGTCTCCGGCACCGCCAGCATCGTCGGCGCCGAGACCGTCCACGTGGACGACATCACCGGCCAGGTCAACGAGACCCTCCGCAACATCGAGGTACTGGTCGGCCGGGAGAACCTCGCCCGCTACGGCGTGGAGCGGGACTTCGAGCTGAAGGACCTCGACCAGGTCAGGGTGTACGTCCGTGACGCCGAGCACCTGCCCCTGGTCCGGGACCGGGTGCGCGCCGCCCTCCCGGCCCACACCCGGATCGCCTGGTTCAACGTCGACGTCTGCCGCCCCGACCTGCTCGTCGAGATCGAGGGAGTCTGCCGATGAGCGCACCCGTCACGACCACGGTCCCCCTCACCGACTCAGGGCCCACCGCCGACGGCAGCCTCGTCTCCCGCTTGGAGGGGCTCGCCCGCGCCGGAGGCTGGCTCGACGACACCGCCTACGTCGAAGGCGCCGAGCAGGTCACCTACCGGGGGCTGTTCGACGCCGCCGCCGACACCGCGACCGGCCTCGCCGGGCTGGGTGTCCGCCCCGGCGACCGCGTCCTGCTCGCCCTGCCCGACGGCATCGACTTCGTCACCGTCTTCCTCGGCATCCTCCGGCTCGGCGCCGTCGCCGTCCCCGTCAACACCCTCTTCCACGAGTCCGAACTCCGCCGGAGCGAGGAGATCGCCGAACCCGTCCTGGTCGTCTGCCGAGACGAGGCCCGCCCGGCGTTCGCCGGAAAGACGGTCGACCCCCTCGACCTGCGGACCCGCACCGGCGGACCGCGCCAGGACCCCCATCCGGTCGAGCCCGGCGCCATCGCCTTCGCGGCCTTCACCTCCGGCACCACGGGCGCGCCCAAACTCTGCTTCCACGCCCACGGCGACGCCGCCGTCTTCGACCGGGCCATCGGCTCCGCCCTGCGCATCACCCGTGACGACGTCTGCTACTCGGTGTCGCGGATGTACTTCGCCTACGGCCTCGGGAACTCCGTCCTCCTCCCCCTCCAGCGCGGCGCCCGCACCGTCCTCACCGCCGAACGGGCCGACGAGCACACCGCGCTCGCCACCCTCGCCGCCCACCGCGTCACCGTCTTCTACGGCCAGCCCAGCTTCTACGCCCGGCTCCTCGCCCATCCCGACCGGGACCGGGTCAGCGCCCTGCGGGTCGCCGCCGTGGCCGGGGAATTCCTGCCGCACCCCGTCGAGGACGCCCTGCGCGCCCTCCTCGGCGACCGGCTCCTCAACATCTGCGGGACCACCGAGACAGGGCACGCGGTGCTCGCCAACGGCCCCGAGGCTCCCCGCCCGCGCACCGTCGGCCGTGTGCTGGCCCCCTACCGGGTCCGTGTCGTCGACGACACCGGCCGCCCCCTGCCCGCGGGAACGGAGGGGCGGCTCCAGATCGCCGGCCCCACCATCGGCGACGGGGTCCGCCGGGGGAGTGCCGCGCCGATCCGCCTCGGCCCCGAGGAGTGGTACACCACCGGGGACGCCGCCCTCGTCGACGACGGATACGTGACGCTCCTGGGGCGCCTGGACGACATCGAGATCGTCGCCGGTGCCAACGTCCACCCCACCGAGGTGGAGGACCTGCTCGGCCGGGACCCCCGGGTACGGGAGATCGTCGTCTGCTCGGTCCGCCGCGCCTCGGGCGTCACCAGCCTCCGGGCCCATGTCATCGCCGAGGACGGCGCCGAACCGGAGGAACTGAGGGCATCCCTTCTCGCCACCGCCGCCCGCGAGTTGACCTGGTACAAGGTCCCCGAGGACGTCGTCTTCGTCACCGCCCTGCCCCGCAACGCCACCGGGAAGCTGCTGCGCCGCGCGCTGCGGGCGAGCGGCCCCCTCCAGGAGGAACCCCTTGTCCGCTGATTCGACCACCGGCGCGAAGACGACCGTCGACGCGAAGACGACCGCCGCCGCTCTGCTCACCATGGTGCTGTGGGCCTCGGCCTTCGTCGGCATCCGTTACGCGGGCGAGGACATCCGCCCCGGCGCCCTCGCCCTCGGCCGCCTGTTCGTCGGCTCCGTCGCCCTGCTGATCCTGCTGGCGGTCCGCCGCGAGGGCCTGCCGCCGCGCGCGGCCTGGCCGGGCATCGCCGGGGCCGGCGTCTTCTGGTTCGGCCTCTACATGGTCGCGCTGAACTGGGGCGAGCAGCACACCGACGCGGGCACGGCCGCCCTCGTCGTCGGAACCGGTCCGCTGCTGGTGGCACTGCTCGCCGGTACCGTCCTCAAGGAGGGCTTTCCCCGCCCGCTGCTCGTCGGACTGGCCGTCGCCTTCGCCGGGACCGCGCTCGCCGGCTTCTCCGGCAGCGGCGGCTCCTCCGCCCTGTGGGGCGTGCTCCTCTGCCTCGCCGCCGCCGCGGGGCACGCGGTCGGCGTGATCTGCCAGAAGCCCGCCCTCGGCCACGCCTCCCCGCTCCAGGTCACCGCCTTCGGCTGCGCCGTCGGCGCCGTCGCCTGTCTGCCCTTCGCCGGACAGCTCTTCGACGACCTCGCGGACGCCCCGGCCACCGCCGTCGGCGCCGTCGTCTACCTCGGCCTGCTGCCCACCGCCCTCGCCTTCCTGACCTGGGCCTACGCCCTGTCCCGGATGTCCGCGGGCCGACTGGGCGCGACCACGTACGTGGTACCCGCGCTCACCGTCGTCCTCGCGTGGCCCGTCCTCGGCGAACTGCCCTCCCTGCTCGCCATCGCCGGCGGCCTGCTGTGCCTGCTGGGCGTCGGCATCTCCCGTCGGCGCGCCGCCCCGGCTCCGGCCCCGGCCGTCACACCCGAGCAGACCCCCGCGCCCGAGCCCGCGGCGGGTACCGCCGGTGGCACCGGGAGCGCCCGTTGACCCCCACCTCTCTTCAGGAGACCCCCATGTCCCCGAGCCGGCAGACGCAGCCGGAGGGTGCCGAACCGCACGCCCGCATCGCGTCGATCGACTCCGCCATCATCGAGCTGCTCCACCAGCGCCGCAGCGCGGCGTCCGAACTCGCGGCCCTCCGCCGGGCCGGCCGCGCCCCCCGCGTCCAACTCGCCCTGGAGAACGCGGTCGTTCGCCGCTACAGCGAGGAACTCGGCAACTCGGGCACCCGGTTGGCCCTGCTCCTCCTCCGCGACCCCGCCTGACCCGCCCCGCCCAGGAGGCCCCTCGCTCACGCAGGGGGCCTCCTTCCTCTTCCCGGCGGTGCTGTTGAATACAGGCCCATGAGCGAGAGTGAGCGCACCGCCAGCCGGACCGCGGTGCTGGTCTGTCAGGGCCGCGCGGCGGCGGACGGCCGGTTCGTCACGGACCGGTTCGGCGATCCGGTGGCGGTACGGCTGCTGCGTCCGGCGGAGCGTACGGCCGTGGACCAGGTGCGCGCGGGCACGCCGCCGGAGGGGTGGCAGGCGCGCACGGCGTACGAGAGCGTGCGGGCCTGTGCCGAGGTGGTCGTCCCGCGCACCGTCGCGATCGACGACGCCCTGCGCGCCGGTGTCTCCGGCCAGCTCGTGATCCTCGGCGCCGGACTCGACACCCGCGCCTGGCGCCTGTCCGCCCTCGGGGAGACGGACGTGTGGGAGGTCGACCACCCCGCCTCCCAGCAGGACAAACGCGACCGCCTGGCCGAAGCCGCACCGGAGGCCGCCGCCCGCTCCGTACGCTTCACCCCCGTCGACTTCGCCACCGACGACCTCGGCGCCGCGCTGGACGCCGCCGGCCACGACCCCGCCCTGCCGACCACCTGGCTGTGGGAGGGCGTCGTCCCCTACCTGACCCGCGACCAGATCCGCGCCACCCTGTCCGCACTCACCGCCAGGACGGCCCCCGGCAGCACCCTCGTCGTCAACTACCAGTCCCCGTCCGCCAAAGCCGCCGCGGGACGCCTGCTGACCCGCCTCCTCGGCAACGCCATCACCTCGGGCGAACCCTGGCGCTCCCTCTGGAACCCCGGGCAGATGGCCTCCCTCCTCGCCGAGCACGGCTTCCGCGTGACCTCGGACGCCTCCCTCCTCACCCTCGCGGAGACCGTGGGCAGCCCGGCCCGGGGGCGTATCTCGCTGAGATCGGGGCGGGTGGCGGTGGCGGTGGCGGAGCGCGGCTGAGCGGGCTCGTCGAGGAGGCCGGGGTCGAGCCGTGAGGGCGGGCGGGGAAGGCGCCGCCGTACGTGTCCCTCTGCTCCCGGGACGGGGACGAGAGGCGGCTCGTGCTCGTGCTCGTGCTCGGGGAGGGACGGGCGTCTCGGCTCGTTCCTCCGGGTGAGCTGCCTGTCCGGATACCGCCGCACGCCCCGCACCGTCTGCGGCAACCCGGGCACCGAGCGGCAGCATGGGTCCCATGGATCTCGACTTTCAGCTCGTGCTGCTGCGGCGCCTGGCCGACCACCATCCCGAACTGGCGGAGGACGCCCGGCTGCGACTCGGGGCGTCCTCGACCGAGATGCGGGAGACCAACCGGCGGTGGCAGGCGATGGCGCGGTCGAAGAAGTGGCGGTCGGCGGCGGAGCGTTACCGGGTCGTGCTGGGGGCGCCCGAGGCGGTCGAGGCACGGCAGGTGGGCGAGATGGAGTGCGAGGCGTGGCAGTGGGGGCTGTCGCTGTGGCCGGACCTGCGGTTCGAGGTGCTGGTGGGGGAGGGCGGGACCGTACTCACCGAGTGGCTGGTCCGGCGCCCCGAGGCGGCCGTCCCGCCGCCGCGCACGCTGGAGGACCTCACCGGCTGGTCCTACACGCTGGACGAGGTCGCCCGGGCCTTCGCACCCGTACGGCCCGTGCAGAGCACCGCGCCGACCCGGCAGGCGCTGGTCTTCACGGCGCCGGACCGCGACGGGACGCCCCACGAGGTCGCCGCCGAGTTCACCTGGGGGCTGCTGCAGCGCACGGCCCTGCGGGACTGACGGCCCTCAGGACGCGGCCGCGATGATCTCCCGCGCCACCTCCGGCAGCGACTCCGGGTGCAGGAACAGGAACAAGTTCGGCTCCACCAGCTCCAGTTCCATCAGCCGGGGCAGACCGTCCTCGCCGTCCACCACGTCCACGCGGGCGTACAGGAGACGGTCCGCCCCGCCCGGCACCGCCGCCAACGCCGCCTCCGCCAGTGCGAGTTCGTCCTTCGTCGGCTGCCACGGCTCAAGGCCCGGATGCGGAGTGCGCGGCGCGTCGAACGCCGTGCCCGGGGTCAGTACCGCCCCCTTGCGGCTGGCGTGGAGCAACCGGCCGCCGACGTACTGGAGCGCGCGCTCGCCACCGGTGTCCACGGCGCTCATGTACGGCTGGACCATCGCGGTGAGCCCCTCGGCGTGCAGCCGCGCCAAGTGCCGGACGGCGACGTCGTGTTCGGCCGGGGTGTAGCGCGCCGCGTAACGGGCTCCCGCGCCCGAGGCGGGCTTGATCACGTACTCGTGCCCCGAGGGCAGCTCGGGCGGGGAGCCCGGCGCGACGTACCGCGTCGGCACCGTGCGGACCCCCGCCGCCGCGAGGTCGCCCACGTACCGCTTGTCGCAGTTCCAGTGGACCACCTCGGCCGGGTTGAGCAGCCGGGTCGCCGCGTCCACCCGGTCCACCCACGTCGCGAACTCGGCGGTGCGCCAGGCGTAGTCCCAGGTCGAGCGGATGACGACGAGGTCGTACGCGGCCCAGTCCACGCCAGGATCGTCCCAGAAACGGCTCTCCGCGTCGGCGCCCGCCTCCCGCAACTCCCGCACCAGCCGGGGAAGGTCGGTGTCCCGGGTGGGACCGGTCCCGGGGTCGTAGGTCGCGAGGGCTATACGGGGCACGTCGGGCGTCCTGTCGTACGGCGATTCGATCAACGTGAGGCTAGCAACCCCGGAGGGAGCCGGGACAGGGCCGCCGACCCCGGACGGTCCCGCCCGCGTGGGCGATCCCCGCCGGTACCCCCTCGCACATGCCCCGCCCGACCGCCGTGTCATACCCTCCGCTTACGATCCGCACATGCAGCACACACCCGGCTCCTTCGCGTCGCGCCTGGCACGCCCCGACTTCGACATCGTGTCGGCCTACCCCGAAGCCGCCTGGCTGCGGCAGGTCGCGGCCGCGCGGGACTGGGCGTCCGTGCGCGGGTACGTCGACGGACTGCCGCAGGGGACCAATCGCAGCTTCGTGGTGAGCATCCTGGCGGAGGTGCGCGGGAGCGAGGAGTGGATGCGGCAGATCCTCGCCGCCACGCCGGACGACGTGCTCGCGCTCACCGTGCTCGGCGCCCGCGAGGTGAAGATCGGCTGGGAGATACGCACCGCCGCCTCCGCGAAGCACGTCAGCCGCAAGCAGTTCGAGGGGCTGCACGCCCATCTGCGGCTGGCCGAGCAGGCGTTGATCCGCGCGACCGCGCTCGACCCGACGTTCGACGCGGCCTGGGCCGAACGGCTCACCACCGCGATGGGGCTGCAGCTGGGGCAGGCCGAGGCACGCCGCCGGTACGACCGGCTGTCCGCCGTCCACCCGCACCACATCACCGGCCAGGCCCGGTTGCTCCAGCAGCTGTGCCCCAAGTGGAGCGGCAGTTGGGAGGCGGCGCACGCCTTCGCGCGCGAGTGCCTCACGGGCGCCCCCGAGGGCTCGCTGAGCGGCGGCATGGTGGCCGAGGTCCACATGGAGCACTGGGTCTCGCTGGAAGCCCGCGAGAGGCAGGAGTACCTGCGCCGCCCGGAGGTGCACGCCGAGCTGGTCGAGGCCGCCGAGCGGTCCACGCTGAGCCCGCACTTCCGGCCCGAGTACCAATGGGTCACCGTGCAGGGCTACTTCGCCGCGATGTTCTCCCTGATCGGCGATCACCCCCGCGCCGCCGCCTGCTTCCGCTCGCTGAACAACCTCGCCTCCGAGTACCCGTGGATCGAGCTGGACGGCGTGAACGCCGCGGACTCCTACGTCAAGCACCGCAACGCCGCCCTGGCCAAGGGCTGAGCGGTATCCGAAGACCGCGGCACCCCGAAGACCGACCAGCCCCAAGAGATCCGGACATGAACCTCCAGACCCCCCTCCTCCACACTCAGGTCGACGGCATACCCACGCTCTTCGCCGAGACCACCGGGCCGCTGCGCGCCGGGCTGGTCTTCCGCGTCGGAGTCGCCGACGAGACGCTGGCCCGCACCGGGGTGACCCACCTGGTCGAGCACCTCGCCCTGCACCGGCTCGGCGTGAGCGACTACCACTTCAACGGCGAGACCAAGTCGGCGTTCACGCACTTCTACATCGAGGGCGCCGAGCACGAGGTCACGACGTATCTGAGCACCGTCGCCGCCTCCCTGCGCGAGCTGCCCATGGAGCGCCTGGAGACCGAGAAGGAGATCCTGCGCACCGAGGAGTCCCGCCGCTCCTCGCCGCAGCTCCCGCTCTGGCGCTACGGCGCCCAGGGGTACGGCCTGGCCAGCTACCCCGAGTGGGGCGTGCGCGACCTCGGCCCGGACGCCGTGCGCGACTGGGCGCGGACCTGGTTCACCCGGGGCAACGCCGTGCTGTGGATCGCGGGCGAGCGGATGCCGGCCGGCCTGTCGCTCGGGCTGCCCGAGGGCGAGCGGCGCCCGATGCCCGCCGTCACCTCCGCGCTGCCCGAGACCCCGGCCTACTTCTCCGACGGCAAGGGCGGCGTCCTGCTCGACGCCGTCGTCACCGACACGGCCGCCGCCCGGCTGTACGCGGGCATCCTGGAGCGCGAACTCACCCGCGCCCTGCGCCAGGAGGGCGGCTACTCGTACACGGCGGCCACCGACTACGCCCCCCGGCGCGACGGCCACGCGATCCTGACCGCCTTCGCCGACGCGCTGCCCGCCAAGCAGGGCGCGGTGCTCGGCGGGTTCGTCGACGTCCTCGCCGCCTTCCAGGCGGGCCGGATCGGACAGAGCGCGCTGGACGCGGTGCGCGGCCGGTACGTGTCGGGGCTGGCCGCGCCCGACGCGATCGCGCTGCGGTTGCCCGCGCTCGCGGAGGACCTGCTCGCGGGCCGCCCGGTGCTGACCCCCGCGGAGCTGAGCGCCGAGCTGGCGGCCGTGACCACCGAGCAGGTGCACGCGGTCGCCCTGGAGGCGGCCTCGACCGCCCTCATGCAGGTGCCCGGCGGCCTCTCGGCGGACTGGGCCGGGTACGCGGCGGCGCCCACCACCTCGCCGTACACCGTGACCGGCCGCCCGTTCCACGAGCAGGGCGGGGGCAACGCGATCCTGGTCGTCGGCGCCGACGGCGTCACCGTGACCGGCCCGCACGGCAGCGGCCCCGAGTGCGCGGCGACGGTGCGGTACGCCGACTGCGCCGCGATGCTGGCCTGGCCCGACGGCGGACGGCGGCTCATCGGCACCGACGGCATGGTCGTCGAGGTCGAGCCCCTGCTCTACGACGTCGACGCGGCCACCATGGCGGGCATCGACGTGGCCGTGCCGCGCGCCGCCGTGGTCTCGCTGCCGCCGAGGCAGCAGGTCCCGAAGCCGCAGAGCCCCGCCGCCGCCGGCTCCGGCGGCCGTGCGGGGCAGCCCGCGCCGACCCGGCGCACCGCCCTCCAGACGGTCGTGCTGATCATCTTCGGCCTGTTCGGCGGCCTCTCGGCGTTGGTCTCCCTGCTGTTCACGGCCTTCGGCTACGACGCGGAGTACGGGTTCACCGACTGGCTGATCACGATCATCGTGATGTGGGGCTTCACGGCGCTGGTGTCCTGGCCGGCGGTGCGGGTGCTGCGGCGGACCCGGCGGGTCTGAGGGCGCCGGCCGGGGTAGGTAGGTGGGGTCGCCCCCGTGGCGCGTCCCTCGTGGTGAAGGAGTACGTGGCGTGTCCTCCCTGTTCCCGGCCCTGTCGTCCCCGACGGCCGAGCGGCCCGCCCTCCGCTTCGGCACACGCTCGCTGACCTACGCCGGACTGGCCGCCGCCTCCGGCGCCCTCGCCGCGCGGCTGCGGGGTGCGGGGCGCGTCGCCGTGTGGGCCACGCCCGGGCTGGAGACCGCCGTGGCGGTGACCGGCGCGCTGCTCGCCGGGGTGGCCGCCGTGCCGCTCAACCCGAAGTCGGGCGAGCGGGAGCTGGCGCACATCCTGGCGGACAGCGCGCCGAGCCTGCTGCTGACGGCCCCGGGCGCCGAACTCCCCCCGGGCGTCCTCGACGTGCCCCTCCTGGAAGTGGACGCGTACGCCACCGGCACCGTCCCCGAGGACACGTACGACGCCGAGGACCCCGCGCTCGTCGTCTACACCTCCGGCACCACCGGACCGCCCAAGGGCGCCGTCCTCCCGCGCCGCGCCCTGGCCACCACCCTGGACGCGCTGGCCGACGCCTGGCAGTGGAGCGAGCACGACGTCCTGACCCACGCGCTCCCCCTCTTCCATGTGCACGGACTCGTCCTCGGTGTGCTCGGCCCGCTGCGGCGCGGCGGCGAGGTCCGGCACCTGGGCCGCTTCGACCCCGGGGGCGTGGCCCGCGAGCTGCGGTCCGGGGCGACCATGCTGTTCGGGGTGCCGACGATGTACCACCGTCTGGCCGAGGCGCTGCCCGGCGACCCCGGGCTGGCCGAGGCGCTCGCCGGGGCGCGGCTGCTGGTCTCCGGCTCGGCCGCGCTGCCCGTGCACGACCACGAGCGGATCGCGGCGGCGACCGGGCGCCGGGTCCTCGAGCGGTACGGCATGACCGAGACCCTGATGAACACCGGCGTCCGCGCGGACGGCGAGGCCCGCCCCGGCACCGTGGGCGTCCCGCTGCCCGGGGTGGAACTGCGCCTGGTGGAGGACGACGGCACGGAGGTCACCGCGCGCGACGGGGAGAGCGTGGGCGAGATCCAGGTGCGCGGGCCGAACCTGTTCACCGGGTACCTGAACCGGCCCGACGCGACGGCCGCCGCGTTCACGGCCGACGGCTGGTTCCGCACGGGCGACGTGGCGGTGCGGGAGCCCGACGGTTACGTCCGCATCGTCGGGCGCAAGGCCACCGACCTGGTCAAGAGCGGCGGTTACAAGATCGGGGCGGGCGAGATCGAGAACGCGCTCATCGAGCTGGACTCCGTGCGGGAGGCGGCGGTGACGGGGGAACCGGACCCGGATCTGGGCGAGCGCGTGGTCGCCTGGGTCGTACCGGCGGACCCCGAAGCGCCCCCCACGCTCCAGGAGTTGGCCTCGCACGTGGCCGGGCGGCTGGCGCCGCACAAGCGGCCCCGGGTGCTGCGGCTGCTGTCCGCGCTGCCCCGCAACGACATGGGGAAGGTGATGAAGCGGTCGCTGGAGCCGGGTTCCTGAACGCCTGTTGATGGTGAGCTGATGCGCCGTTGTCCCGCACCACGCCCGGCGCGTCGCGCGAAACCCCCGTTCAGCGGCCCCCCGCCCGGCCCCCTCCAGAAGGCACCCGGTGCCGGTCCCCCGCAGGATTTCCAGTGGGGCCCGCCGGACCGGGCGGACCTCCATGGCCTGCGCACTCGCACTCGGGAGGAACCGCCGTGACCGTCAGCCTGGAGCAGTTGCGCCGCTGCCACTTCGCCGTCGACCTGGGGGCGGCGCGCACCCGTGTGTACGTGAAGGGCGCGGGGCTCGTCGTGGACCAGCCGTCGGTGGCGGCCGTGAACACCCGCACCGGCGCGCTCATCGCGGTCGGCGAGTTCGCGGAACAGATGACGGGGCGGACGCCCGCGTACATCCGGGTGGTGCGGCCCGTGTCCGGCGGCACGGTCGTCGACATCGACATGGCCCAGCGGATGCTGCGGCACCTGCTCGGGGACAAGATGCGGCGCGCGCTGCGCCGCAAGCCCCGGCTGCGCGCGGCTGCCTGCACCCCGCACGAGGCGGACCCGCTGGCCCAGCGCGCGACCATCGAGACGCTCGTCGGGCTCGGCGCGCGGCGCGTGGAACTGGTGGACACGCTGATCGCGGCGGCCGTGGGGTGCGGGCTGCCGGTGGAGCGGCCCGAGGCGAGCATGATCATGGTGTGCGGGGCGGCGGCCACGCAGGTGGCGGTGCTCTCCCTCGGCTCCATCGTCACCGCCGAGCGCATCCCGGTGGGCGGCGAGGCGGTGGACCGGGCGATCGTGCAGCACCTGCGGCACGAACACGAACTGCTGCTGCCCAGCCAGTCCGTACGGCCGCTCCAGATCGCCCTGTCCGACAACGGGCTGACCCCGCAGGGGCCGGTGTCCACCGAGATCCACGGCCGCGACGTGGCGACCGGGCTCGCCCGCAGCGTCCGCGTGGACACCGCCACGATGCGCGACGCCATCCACACCCCGCTGCTCGCGGTCCTCGACGGCATCGGCAAGGTGCTGCGCGAATGCCCGCCCGACCTCGTGGCGGACCTCGTGGAGCGCGGCATCATGATGGTCGGCGGCACGGCCCTGCTGCCCGGTCTCGACCAGATGCTCCGCGACGCCACCGGAGTCCCGGTCCACATCGCGGAACGCCCCGACGTGTGCGCCGTACAGGGCCTGGGCGCCATGCTGGAGGGCCGGATCGCCCCGCTGGTCCTCAACCCCCTCGCGGCCTGAGGCGGGTTCAGTACGGCAGGATGCGCCCCGACGGCGTCCTGCGGTCGATCTCCTGCCCCCGCGGCGCCGCGGGGCGACGGCTCACCCGTACCCGGATACGACGTTCCATGACGCCCTCCTCCCGTTGCCGACGCCGAGCGCCGGTAGGGGGACGGTGCCCAGAAAGGGGCAGGTTGAAGCGGGCGACTTCGTAACGGATCACGGTTTCGGGGCAGGGCCGTCCGGGTCGTGGTCCTGGACCAGTCCCGCCGCCTTCCGTTCCTCCGGTGTCAGTGGCGGCTTGGTCAGCGGGGGCCGCAGGGGGCCGATCAGGGCGGCCAGGAACATGCTCGGGGTCAGGAGGGTCTCCGCGCCTCGTTGGAGGGACGTCACGTCGGTCACGCGGCGGGCGACTCGGCCGTTGCCGGTGGCGGTGCGGAGGAGGCGGGTGAGGTAGGGGGAGAGGAGGCGGTCGCGGAGGGCGGGGCCGGTGGGGGTGGCGTGGGGGTAGTAGACGTCGGCGCCGGTGGCGAGGTCCCAGGCGGCGGTGGTCGTGCGGGCCACCGCCTTCTGGAGGTGGCGGGAGAGGGCGGGGGTGCCCAGTCCGCCCCTGCGCTTCACCGTCTCGCGCAGGGCCAGCGCCGACTGGGCCGCGACCGACATGCCGTGGCCGTAGACCGGGTTGAGGGCGCACAGGGCGTCGCCGAGGACGGTGAAGTCGTCCGGCCAGCGGGGCAGGCGTTCGTAGTGGCAGCGGCGGTTGGCCGTGGTGCGGGTGAGGGTGACCTCGGTCAACGGGGTCGCGTTCGCCAGGAGTTCGCCGATCAGGGGGTGGCGGAGCCTCGTCAGGGCGTAGGGGGCGAAGTCCTCGGACGTGCGGGGGAGTTCGTCCTCCGCCGTGCCGAACAGCGTCACCATCCAGCGGCCTTCCTCCACCGGCATCAGCACACCGCCCCGGCTCACCCCCGAACCCCGCACGTCCGGCTCGATGTTGACCACCGGGAAGTCGTCCCGGGCCTCCGGTGGCGCCTGGAAGAGACGGCTGGCGTACACCAGACCGGAGTCCACCTCACGGCGTTCGGGGGCGGCCACGCCGAGGGCGGTGAGCCAGGACGTCGCGCGGGAGGCGCGGCCCGTGGCGTCCACCACCAGGTCCGCCGGGAGGGGGTGTTCCTCGCCGTCGACCAGGACGCGCGCGCCGGTCACCGCGTCGGCCGTGCCGGTCAGCCCGACCGCCTCGGCGCCGTCCAGCAGCTCGATGTCCTCGTCGGCCAGGACCAGTTCACGGATCACCCAGTCCAGCAGGTCACGCCCGGCGGGCAGCATGTACGCGGACTCCGCCCAGCGGCGGTACCAGCCGTACGGGGAGAGCGCGACCATGCCCGTCGTCATCGGCACCCGGTTCACCCCGGCGGCCCGCAGCTGGGCCTCCGCGCCGGGAAGCAGCTCCTCCAGAGCCCGCGCGCCGCCCGACCACAACTGGTGCACGTGCCGGGCCTGCGGAAGCCCCTTGCGCGGCTCGGGCCCGGACGGCAGCACGTCGCGCTCGACCACGGTCACCCGGGCGCCCGTGGAGGCGAGCGCGCGGGCCGCGAGCAGACCGGCGAGGGAGCCGCCGAGCACGACGGCGGACTTGCGTTCACTCATGGACGGCAACGCTCTCTGCTGGTTCGGCGGCCGCACGGGCGCGCACCGCCTCGATCTCGTCGGGACTGCGCAGGGCCCGGGAGACGGCCCCGATCTCCTGGAGCAGACTCGTGGTGTCCGGGCCGCAGGCCGCGGCGGCCGGTTCCGGCGTACGGTTCCTCGTCTCGACGGCGTCGAGGATGCCGACCGCCGCCGCCAGCGCCCGCGCCCGCTCGGGCGGATGGCCGAGGGCGAGCCCGGCGGCGTACGACCGTGCGCCGAGGGCGGGGTCGATGTGCCGGGCCAGCGACAGCAGCACGTCCCGGATGAACGTCTCGCGCCGGGTCAGCCGCAGCTCGGGCGTGGCCCGCAGCACGAACGGCACCCCCTCACCGGTCGCGGAGCGCAACAGCAGGTACAACGCCCGTAGTTCGCGGTGTGCGAGCCGCACCCGCCAGCGGTCGCGGGCGTACTGCCCGGCGTGCGGCAGGATGAAGCCGACGGCGATCAGGATCGCGGACATCGCGGCGACCGGTGGCGCGAGGTCGGTGCTCAGCCAGTCCAGGTCCCGGTCCAGCCAGCGGGCGGCGACCGCGACCAGCTTGGTCGCGTCGAAGATCAGGTTCAGCACGTAGCCCGCGCCCAGCAGCTTCAGTCCCCACCGCAGCCAGGCGTCCAGGCCCTCCCCGCGCACCCAGTTCCACAGCAGCCGCGAGGTGATCAGACAGGCCACCGCGTGCGCGCAGAGGTAGAGCAGGATCTCCTCGCGCATGAAGGGTGTGTTCGCGTAGTAGGTGTCCAGGTCCCGCCGCCGCTCCACCGGCACGTCGGCCAGCAGGAAGAGCACCCACAGCAGGACGATGACCCCGCAGTACACCGACACCACCCGGCGCCGGGCCCGCCGGGTGACCGCCGAGCGGTCGGCCGGGCCGTTGCGCCAGGTGATGATCAGCAGCAGACAGGAGCCGCAGAACGCGGTGAGCAGCGAGTAGCACCAGGGCGCCGAGATGTTCGGCACGCCGGTCAGCCGGTTCACCCGGGCGATGGTGGACGGCGAGCAGAAGACGAAGACCCCGCACGCCAGCAGCAGCAGTCCGCCGACCGCGCGCAGGAGCGGGTCGCGCCACAGCCGGACGATCGTGGGCAGCTTGACGACCAGGGCGGCGGCGAGCACCGCCGTCGGTATCCAGAAGGAGATCGAGAAGTCCCGCAGCGAGGCCGGGTCGGCCAGGACCGGCCCGCTCACCGGGCGGCCCCGCCACGGCCCCGGTAGCCGAGCGAGCGCTGCACCGGGTCCAGGGGCGCCCCGGGCGCGGTGAGGTGGCCGCGGAAGAGGGTGGCCAGCCGGTGCCCGAAGTCGTCGGCGGCGGCCTCCTCGTCCGCGCGTGAACCGTCCCGCGCGGCCACCGTGAGCGCGAGGCTCCGCCAGCCGGGCTCACCGGCCAGCGCGCGGGCCGCCGCACCGGCCGGCGGATGATGCCGGTGCCCGGCGTGCAGATGCCACAACTCATGTCCCAGAATCACCAGTTGCTGCACGGCTTCCGCCCGCTCCTCCACGATGACCAGGTCGAAGTCCTCGAACTCCACGCACAGACCGGTGACTTCGATCTCGTCCGGGAACCGCTCGAAGCGCAGCTCGACCGGTCGCCCGTCGCGGCGCGCACTCATCGCCCTGCACAGGGCCTGACACAAGTCCCGTACGCCGCCGATGGGTTGCTGCCGCTGATGTACTGAGGAGGCCAGGGCGGTGGCCAGGGCGCGCATCGACCGGCGCCGCCGGGGCGGGCCGAGCCGGGCGGCCACGCGTGCCAGCCGCTCCCGCGCGCCCGCGACGCCCATCTGTTCCCCTTCGCACCCGCCGGTGACCAAACCGACGGAGAGCCTACGCGGACCCGTGCGGCCCCGTCATGCCGATCCGGGTCGAGCGCCCCGAAAATTCCGGTGGGCTCAACTCGGGTTCCGCACAGCCGCCTTGGCGCTCACCGCCGACCCGGCGACGCCACCTCCCGCACCGGCACCCCGCCAAGCGACCGCCCCAGCAGCGTCAGGCCCACCTTCCCCGGCCCGGACAGCGTGGTGAACTCCGACAGCACCGCCAGCGCGAGGGTGTTGGTGCCCCGGGTGCGCAGGATTCCGTTGGGCAGCACGAAGGTGTGCTGCGGGCCCACGTTGTTGATGTACTGGCCCAGGTTCCAGCCGTTGAGGAAGATCTGCGCCCGGTAGGCGCGGTACGGATCGTCCTCCAGGGTCAGCCCCACCGAGGCGTCGATGTCGGCCGGCACCGAGAGCCGGAACTCGGTGCGGTACCAGGTGACGCCCTGCCGCCGCTCGGCGCGCGGGAAGTCCACCGTGTCCCAGTCGCGGTCGCGGAAGCCCGGCAGATGCCAGCCCTCGCGCTCGCCGAAGAGACCGCCGTTGTTCTGCGGCCCGCGCACCGGGTCGGGCGTCCCGCCCTGGATGCGCCAAGCCACCTCGGGCGAGGCTCCCTCGAAGGATGCCGACACCAGACCCCGCGCCGCCTTGTGGGTGTCGCGGGCCGCGCCGTCCTGGTCGTGCTGCATCCGCCGCACCAGCACCGACAGCACATGGCGCCCCGGCGAGCGGAGCTGCTCCCGCACCGGGAAGGCGGCCGTCGCCTCCCACGTCCCCTTGCGGATCGTGGTGTTCTTGTCCGGCACCGGCATCCGGTGGGTGCCGAGCGGCTCGCCGTCCAGCCAGGCCATCAGCAGCCCCTGCGTACCGGTGCTGTAGGCGAGCGAGACCTCCTCGATCCCGGCGGAGCCGTCGAACTCGCCCCGGTACCAGACGTCTCCGTAGTGGAAGCCGTAGTCGTCCGCGAATAGCACCGGACCGCCCTCGGGGACCGGGGTGGTGCTGTGCGAGGTGGTGCGGTCGGCCCTCGTCCAGTCGCCGTCGTCGAAGTTGGGCCCCGCCTCCGGGTTCTCCGTCCGCATCCGCCAGCCGCCCAGCTCGGGCAGCTTCACCTCGGGCACGCCGGGCAGCGTGACCGTGCTGATCAGGCTGCCGGAGAGGGTGACCCGGGTCGGTACCTCGCGCCCGTTCCACACCAGCGAGGAGACTCCGCGCGGACCCCACACCTCCAGCATGGAGTTGGAGGTGAGATCGCCGGTGAGCCGTACTTCCGAGCCGTGCACCTCGGCGTGGCGCAGCAGCTCGGGGCCGTAGACCAGCAGGCTGCCGGAGGGGGTGTCGTACGGGAACAGCTTGGTGCTGGTCGCGTCGTCCGCGAAGAGCAGCAGCAGCGGGGTCTCGGTCTCGCCGCCCGCGACCAGGACCCGGCTCAGCCCGGACGCGGGGCCCAGCGGCGCGTTGACGTGCAGCTCGTCACCGGCGAAGGCCCAGCCGGCCTCGGGATCGAGCCGGGTGGTGGTGGGCTCCACCGGGCAGTGCAGGACCAGTTCCGCCATGTCGCCCGCGCGGCCCGCGAACAGGGCGACGTCCTGTCGTCCCGCCGTCATGCGCAACACGGGCTGTGTGGTCGTGTACTTGAGTTTCCGCTTGCCCAGCGACAGCTCGGTGGTGAGCATCCTGGCGTCGCGCGGTGGCACGGTGATGCGCAACTTGCCTGCCGTGGTGGGCAGTTCGGTGGTGACGGGCTTGGTTCCGTCGTTGCGCGTGACGTACACGTGCGCGCCGGTGTCCGGGTTGGTCAGGTGGTAGACCTTCAGCCCCGCCGCCTCGACCGCCTCGGCCCGCTCCAGGCGGGCGAAGTCCGGTACGCGCTGGAGGAGATGGCCGAGCTGGTGCAGCGGGGCGATCTTCTCGGTGACGTTGCGGGCCTCGTCGATCGCGGCGCCGTAGTCGTACGACGTGTAGACCACCGGCGCGGGCAGCCAGCCCCACGAGGTGCCGCCGAAGGCCATGTAGACGTTGTGCAGCGTGAGGCCGTTGGCGAGGTTCGTCAGATAGAACCGGCGCTCGTACGCCGAGTCACGGGTGCGCCGCGCCTCCGCGTAGCCCTTGCCGTCGAACCAGGCGCCGCCCCACGGATCGAACCAGCCGCCCCCGAACTCGGGCACGAAACCGGGCGTGTGCGGCGAGGCCGAGGCCCCGCCGGTCGTGCCGCCGGGCCCGAACGTCCCCCAGTCCGGCGGGGTCTGGGAGGGCGAGGGGTAGCCGTCGAAGCCGTACAGCCAACGGCCCTTCTCACCGCCGGTGTCGAAGGAGCCCGGCACCCAATGGCCGTTGCGACCCTTGTCGTTGTGGAAGAGGGGGACGTCGATCCCGTCGGCGCGCACCTTCTTGTACAGATGGGACATGTAGTCCCGGCCCGTCGCCTCGGTGACGTGCGCGTCGTACTCGTTCTCGATCTGGTAGAGCAGCACCGTGCCCCCGCCGTGCGTGAACAGGTGCTTGCGGACGATCCGGTTGACCTGGGTCAGCCACTGGTCCACGTGTCCCAGGTACACCGGGTCGGCGGTGCGCGCGCTGCCCTCGGTCACCGTGAGCCAGCCGGGGAAGCCGCCGCCGTCGACCTCGGCGTTGATGTAGGGGCCGGGCCGCAGGATGACGTACAGACCGGTCTCGGCGGCCGTGCGCAGGAACAGGTCCAGGTCGCGGACGCCGGTGAAGTCGTACTCACCGGGCGCGGGGGAGTGGTAGTTCCACGCGACGTAGACGCTCACGGCGTTGAAGCCGTGGGCCCGCATCTTCTGGAGCACGTCACGCCACAGCGACGGGCTCGGCAGCCGGAACGGGTGCATCTCGCCGGACCACACCACCAGACGCCTGCCGTCCACGAGCAGCGAGTGCCGGTCGTACCCGATCGTGTGCCGGTGGCCGTCGGCGCGCGGCGGTTCGGGCGCCGGGCCGGTGGCCGCGGAGCGCGCCGCGTAGGCCGAGGGTGCCCCGGTGCCGCCGCTGCCGCCCAGGGCGAGGCCGAGCGCGGCCGAGCCGGTCAGGGCACTGAAGGTACGTCTGCTGAGCGCCAAGGTCGATCCTCCCGGGCGATCCTACGGGGCGTGGGTCCGGCCATTCTCCACGCCCCGGCGACCCACAATGGACGCATGAGGATCTCGGCGCGGGCGGACTACGCGGTACGGGCGGTGCTGGAACTGGCCGTACGGCAGGGTGACGGCCCGGTGAAGGCGGAGGAGATCGCGGGTGTCCAGGACATCCCGCACAAGTTCCTGGAGGGCATCCTCGGCGACCTGCGGCGCGCCGGGATCGTCGACAGCAGACGCGGCGGAGGCGGCGGCTACCGGCTCGCGCGGGACCCCGCCGCCGTCACGGTCGCGGACGTCATCCGCGCGGTGGACGGCCCGATCGTCTCCGTACGCGGTGAACGCCCCACCGAACTCGCCTACACCGGAACGGCCCGGCCGCTGCTCCCGCTGTGGATCGCCCTGCGCGCCGGGGTGCGGCAGGTGCTGGAGGGCGTCACGCTCGCGGACCTCGCGGCCGACGCCCTGCCGGAGCCGGTCCGGGCGCTGACGACGCGGCCGGCGGCGTGGGAGAACCCGTGAACCGTGTACGCGGCACGCACCGCGCGGGTGCGTGAACAGGCCGGTGTGAATGGCCGGAGCGCGCCCTGCCGCAGGCCGACGGGGCTTTCTACGCTTCCCGTGCCTCCCCGCCTTCACAGCCGTCACACAGGTTCTCCGACGCTCAACCGGCGGGCGGGGCTCCACCCCTCGCGACCCTGGGAGAGACATGACCGGCGGACTTCTCCTGAGCGGCGCCGTCGCCGCTCTGCTGACCACCGCACTGCCCGCGCACGCTCCCTCCTCCGTCCTCGACAACCCGCCCCCGGACAAGATCGTCATCGACGTGGCCACGGTGAACGGGTCCGGCTGTCCGAAGGGAACCGCCGCGGTGGCCGTCTCCCCGGACAACACCGCCTTCACCGTCACCTACAGCGACTACCTCGCCCAGGCCGGCGGCAACTCCGACCCCACGGCCTACCGCAAGAACTGCCAGCTCAACCTGGTCGTGCACGTGCCGCAGGGTTTCACCTACGCCATCGCCAGCGCCGACTACCGCGGCTTCCTCTCGCTCCAGCCCGGCGCGAGCGCGACCCAGAAGGCGTCGTACTACTTCCAGGGCTCCTCCAGCACCGCCTCGCGCACCCACCCCTTCAGCGGCGCGTACAACGACGACTGGCAGGCCACCGACACCACCGACTGGGCCCAACTGGTCTGGGCGCCCTGCGGGGTGCAGCGCAACTTCAACATCAACACCGAGCTGCGGGTGAACGCGGGCACCACCTCGCCCGGCAAGGTGAGCTTCATGACGATGGACTCGACGGACGGGGACATCAGCACCGTCTACCACCTGGCGTGGCAGCAGTGCCCCGGGAGCTGAGCGCCTGAGCGGACCCGGGGCGCGCCCCGTCAGACCGGCTGGCCCATCCCCGCCGCGTTCGGCCAGCTCTGCGCGCTCGGCCAGCCGGTCGCCGGGGCCGGGGTCAGCCCGGCGGGCGGTGCCGGTGCCGGGGTGCCGGGGGCGGTCATGCCGCGCACCTGGGCGGCGGTGAGCCCGCCCCGGGCCGGGACGCCGGGCGGGGTGGGACCCATCGCCGCCGGCGCCATCGCCACCGGAGCCATCGCGGCCGCCGGTGCCATGGGAGCCGCCGGTGCCATGGGGGCGGCGGGAGCCATCGCCGCCGGGGCCATCGGCTGCGGCGCGGACGGCATCTGCGGCTGCACCGGGACCTGTTGGGGCACGACGGGCTGCGGCGCGAGCGGCTGCGGCTGCGGCTGCGCCGGGATCTGCGCCGCGGCCGGGATCTGCTGGGGCGCGGGCGGGAGCGGCGGCTGCGGGGCCGGGGGCAGTTGCTGCTGCCGGGGAGCGACGGCGGGCTGTACGGCCGGCGCCGTCGGGCCCGCCTGAGCCGCCGCCGGCACCGGCATCCCGCCGCCGGCCGGCGCCGCGGCGGCGGGGAGCGGCATACCGGTGCCGGCGGCCGGGGCCGTGGGGAGCCCCGGGGAAGGAGCCGCGGCGATCGCCTGCGCGGGCAGTCGCATCCCGGCCCCGTTGGTCTCGTTGATCAGGCGGTCCACGGCCGCGGTGCCCGAGCTGTAGGCGTTTCCGGCGCTCAGCTCGGGGACGGCCGTCTTCTTCCCCGTCTCGTAGAGCACGTGCTCCAGCCCGGTCACCAGTCGGCGCACGTCGGGCTCGGGACGCACCACGAGCCGTACGAAACGGCTCGACGAGCCGATCTTGTTGCCGCACTCGCGGACCAGCACCCGGTGCTCGGTGAGCAGCCGGTCGCGGACCACGGTGCCCTCGGCGCCCAGCGGGAGGCGCACGAAGAGGAAGTTGCCCTGCGAGGGGTAGACGGTCAGACCGGGCAGCCCGGCCAGTTGGCTCGCCATCTCCAGCCGGTCCCGGCGCACCTGGAGCAGACTCCGCGCGTACTCGGCGCCGTGCTCCTTCAGCATGAACACCACGTGCTCCGCGAAGGAGTTGAGGTTCCACTTGGGCAGCATCGAGCGGACCTTGCCCGCGAGCGCGGGGTTGGCGACCAGATACCCGAAGCGGATGCCGTGCAGACCGAAGTTCTTGCCGAGGCTGCGCAGCACGATGACGTTCGGGCGCAGCATGGCCTCCTGGACGACGCTGGGCTCGGCCTCGGCGTCCGCGAACTCCAGGAACGACTCGTCGATCACCACCAGGTCCAGGTCCGCCATCGCGTCCATGAACTGCACCACCGACTGTCTGGACAGAAAGCCGCCGTCGGGGTTGTTGGGGTTGCAGATCACCGCGACCCTGGTGCCCCGCTTGCGGATGAACTCGCCGTAGCGGGCCAGGTCGAGCGCGAAGCCGTTGGCCTCCTGGAGCGGGAACATGTCCACCCGCTTGCCGGTCTCCATCGGCTGGTCGGTCCAGCGGCCGAACGTCGGCACGGGCACGGCCAGCGACTCGCGGACCAGCAGATGGTCGATCCAGGTGATCAGCTCGGTCGAGCCGTTGCCCATCGCCACGCACTGCGGGGGGAGCTGGAGCAACTGGCACAGCTCGGCGGTGATCGTGTCCGCGCTGCTCGGGTAGTACGTGATGATGTCCCGCAGCCGGGCCGCCATGTCCTCGAACATCTCGGGCGTCGGGAAGTACGGGTTGCACGGAATGCAGAAGTCCACCGGGCCCGCCCCGTCGCCGCCCCGCCTGAGCGCCGCCATCGAGGGGCTGTGCGCGGCGGTGCCGCGGAACAACGAGGTGACGTTGTCAGGCAAGGAAACCTCCGTCGAAGGGCGGCCCGTTGGGGCGGGGGCCATCCATGCATACGGAACCGGCGGGGGTGGCGTTCAACTCGGGCGTCACGTGAGCCACTTCACTCCGCCGTCGCGGCGCCTCCCCCGAATTCCCCCCGATCGAACACGGCGCGCGGGAACTCTGCCGGTCCCGCACGAAACCTTCACAGCCGCGCCTAGGAACGTGACCCCGCTGGAATCTAGTCTTCCCGCGACATGGACTACTGCCACCCGTGCCGACGGCACCTCAACGGCGCCCTGGCCTGCCCCGGCTGCGGCGCCCCCGCGCCCTCCGCCGTCGCGCCCGCGGACGTGAGCGTCGCCCCGGCTCCGGTGGGGGCGGCCCCCGATCCGTACGGGACGGCACCCCAGGGCTATGCCGGTGCGGCACCTCAGGGGTACGCCGGTGCGGCGCCCCAGGGTCACGCCGGTGCGCCCGGCCCGACGCCCCAGGCCGCCCCGGGGTACGCCACCCCTGCGGCACCCCTCCACCCGGAGCCCCACGCCGAACCGGCCGCGCAGGTCCGAGTCCCCCGCCAGGCCGACCGCCGCGCCGATCCCGCCGCCCGGGAGTCGCACGCCCCGCGGGGCGAGACCGGACTCGACGGCGCGGTCCCCGGAGACACCGAGCCCTACGCCCCCGCCCCGGACGGCACCCACCCCGAGTCCGGCCCCGACCACGTCCCCGACGAAGACCCCGGCACGGAACCCGACCCGGACTTCGACGACGACGATCCCGACGCGGACCCCGGCTCCGACCTCAGCCGCCGCGACCGCAAGGCCGCCGCGCACCGGCGTCGCCGTCGCCGCACCCTCCTGATCGTCACGGGGTTCGTGCTGGCGGCGGGCGCGCTGAGCCTCGCCGAGCTGGGCACCGACGCTCCGTTCTCCATAGACCGCCCCGCCGCCTCCGGTGACGCCACCCCGGACGGCGGCGCGGGCTCGGCCAGGCCGGACCCGACCGCCGCGACCCCGCAGGGCGCCAAGGGCGCCGGGTCCGGCCACGCGCCGGCCTCCGCCTCCCCCGACGCCTCGCCCTCCACGTCCGCGTCCAAGACGCCCAAGCACAAGGCGTCCCAGTCCGCCGAGGCCCCGGCCGAGGCCACGCACGCCGCCCCCACCGCCCCGGCCGCCGAGGCCCCGGCCCCCGCCGACACCACCCCGGCGCGCCCGACGGCCACCCAGACCCACGGCGGCCAGGCGCCCGACCCCACCCCGACGACCCCGCAGCCGTCCAAGTCCTGCGACCGCTTCCTGTGGTGGTGCACCTGACGCCGACGGGCCGGTCTCCCCTTTCCCGCGCACCCGGCTGTTGAGCCGGGGCGGACCGGTCACGCCCGTGTGCCGGCGGGGAGCCGGCGTGGACCACGCCGCGTACTCGGGCCCGGCGCCTTGGTTCCTCCGTCCCGGGAGTCGCGGGCACGGTGATCGGCCACGGCACGCGCCTCCCGCTTCCGCAGGCATTCGCCACCCCGTACCACCCCCGTGCCATCGGCCATCCGGGGTATCGGAGACACCAACCGGGGTCCGGGGCGGTTGAGTCGGAGAGGTACATCTCGCCGTACACGAACCAGTGGAGCGCCCCGCACGGGGAGAGGGCGTCGGCAGCGGCTCAGTGGAGGAGAACGGATGAGTCAGGAGATCACCGTCCAGGGCACGGTCGCCGAGGGCTTCGAGGCGGTACGCGAGGAGTTCGCCGCCTTCGTCTCCGGTGAACGCGCGGATTACGAGGGCCAGTTGTGCGCGTATGTGCACGGCAGGCAGGTCGTCGACCTGTGGGCGGGCGACGGCGTCGACGGCAACACGCTGTACGGCGTCTACTCGTCCACCAAGGGCGCCGCCCATCTCGTCGTGGCCCTGCTGGTGCAGGACGGCACCCTGGAGCTGGACCGCAAGGTCACCTACTACTGGCCGGAGTTCGGCGTCGAGGGCAAGGGCGCGCTCACCCTGCGCGATCTGCTGGCCCACCGCGCCGGACTGATCGGCACGGACACCGGGTTCAGCCCGGCGGAGCTGGCCGACGACCGGGCGCTGGCGGAACGCCTGGCCGACCAGCGCCCGTTCTGGCGCCCCGGCACCGCATTCGGCTACCACGCGGTGGTGATCGGCGCCCTCACCGGCGAGGTCGCCCGGCGCGCGACGGGCCGCACCCTCCAGGAGCTGTACGAGGAGCGGGTCCGCGTCCCCTACGGCCTGGACTTCTACCTGGGCCTGCCCGCCTCCCGCGAGCCCCGCTTCCGCAGCACCCAGCCGATGGTGCTCACCCCCGTCCAGCAGGCGGAGTACGACGCCCAGCCCTCGGGACCGCACACCCTGGAGGCCATCGCCTACAACCAGCACGCCGCCGAGCCCACCGACATCGAGTCCGTGCCCAACGACCGCAACCTGCGCGCCAGGGGTCCCGCCTCCGTGGGCGGAGTCGCCTCGGCGCGTGGTCTGGCCGGGATGTACGCGGCGATGATCAGCGAGGTGGACGAGAAGGCGCCGCTGCTGAAGGCCGACACGGTCGCGGAGTTCGGGCAGCCGCACTCGGTGGGCTACGACCTGGTCGGCCGCGTCCACAAGACGTTCGGTCTCGGCTTCCAGATCACCGCCGACACCCACTACCCCTTCCTCGGCGCGGGCACCGTCGGCCACGGCGGAGCCGCCGGCTCCCAGGCCTTCGCTGACCCGCGCAGTGGCCTCGCCTACGGCTACACCCGCCGCCGCTTCGCCTACCCCGGCGGCGCGGCCCCGGAGAACGACCGCCTGGTGGCGGCGGTGCACCGGGCGGCGCTGGGACGCTGAGAGCCGTGAGGACCGTACGCCGGAGGCCGCACCCCCCGTCCAGGGGTGCGGCCTCCGGCGCGTACCGGTCCAGGGCCACAGGCCCAGGGCTCAGAGCTTGACGACCATCTTGCCGATGTTGTCGCCGCGCAGCAGGCCGAGGAACGCCGACACCGCGTTGTCGATGCCGTCCACGACCGTCTCGCTGTACTTCAGCTCGCCCGAGGCGACCCAGGGGCCGACCTCGCGGACGAACTCGGGCTGGAGGTCGTAGTGGTCGCCCACCAGGAAGCCCTCCATGCGGCCCCGGGTCTGGATCAGCCGGGCGAGGTTGTTCGGTCCGGGGGCGGGCTCGGTGTTGTTGTAGACCGAGATCATGCCGCAGATGGCGATCCGGCCGTGCAGCCGGAGCGAGCCGAGCGCGGCCTGGAGGTGGTCGCCGCCGACGTTGTCGAAGTAGACGTCGATGCCGTCGGGCGCTGCCGCGCGGAGCTGCTCGTCCACCGGGCCGTCCTTGTAGTTGAACGCGGCGTCGAAGCCGTACTCGTCCACCAGGAGCCGCACCTTCTCGTCGGACCCGGCCGAGCCGATGACCCGGGAGGCGCCCTTCAGCCGGGCGATCTGCCCGACCTCGCTGCCCACGGCACCGGCGGCGCCCGAGACGAAGACGGTGTCGCCCTCCTTGAAGGAGGCCACGCGCAGCAGACCGGCGTACGCGGTCAGGCCGGTCATGCCGAGGACGCCGAGGTAGGCGGAGAGCGGCGCGGCCTGCGGGTCGACCTTGGCGGCGCTCTTGGGGTCCACGACCGCGTACTCGCGCCAGCCGAGGAAGTGCAGCAGGTGGTCCCCGACCTCGACGCCCTCGGCGTTGGAGGCGACGACCACGCCGACGGCGCCGCCCTGCATGGGCTCACCGAGGGCGAAGGGCTCGGCGTAGGACTTGGCGGCACTCATCCGGCCCCGCATATAGGGGTCCACCGAGAGGTACTCGTTGCGTACCAGGACCTGGCCCTCGCCGGGCACCGGCATGGGGACCTCGACGAGCGCGAAGTCCTCGGGCTTGGGCCAGCCGACCGGACGGCTGAGCAGATGCCACTCGCGGCTCACGGCGGGCAGGGCGGGGGAGTCGGACATGAGGGGCTGACCTTCTTCCAGAATGCTTCAGTACCTGAAATAACCATGCGCCTTGATATTTCATGCTGTCAAGTAACGCGGTATCCTGGGGCGCATGTCCCCCTCGTCCGCGTCATCCGCCCAGGAGCGGCGCCGTGCCGCCGACCCCCTCACCATGGAGGTCGTCGAACTGATCGGTGACGTCGTGGCCCGCTTCCACGCGGACTACGACGAAGCGGCGGCCGCCCACGCCCTCACCGGCCCGCAGGCCCGCCTGCTCAGCCTGCTCGCGCTGGAGCCGCTGCCGATGCGGCGCCTGGCCCAGCGGCTCAAGTGCGAGCCGTCGAACGTCACCGGCATCGTGGACCGCCTGGAGTCGCGCGGCCTGGTCGAGCGCCGCCCCGACAGCGGCGACCGCCGGGTCAAGCTCGCCGCCGCCACCGAGGAGGGGCTGAGCGTCGCCCGCGACCTGCGCGAGGGCCTGCGCTTCGCCCGCGAACCGCTCGCCGGGCTCTCGGACGAGGAGCGGGGCTCCCTGCGGGATCTGCTGCGCCGGATGCTCGCGTCCTGAACCGGGCGTGGCCCCGCCGCCCCGGTTGGGTAAAGTCCTCGCCATGCGCGATCTCGGGGTGGGGTTCCGTCATCTGCTGCGCGGCCAGCGCTGGGTGACCCGGAACGGCGGACGGTACGGCTTCGGGCTGCTGCCCGGCCTGATCACCCTCGTTCTCTACACGGCCGCGCTCGTCGCGCTCGCCCTGTGGGGGTACGACGGTGTCACCTGGGCGACCCCGTTCGCCGACGACTGGTCCAGCCCCTGGCAGGAGCTGTTCCGGGACGTCCTCGCCGTCGCCCTCTTCGCCCTCGCGCTGCTCCTCGCGGTCCTGACCTTCACCGCGGTCACCCTGCTCGTCGGGCAACCCTTCTACGAGAGCCTCTCCGAGCGGTGCGACGAGGACGTCTCGCCCGACGGCACGGCGCCCCGCTCCGAGCTGCCGCTGTGGCGCGAGCTGTGGATCTCGGCCCGTGACAGCCTGCGGGTCCTGGTGCGGGCCGGTGTGTGGGGCGTGCTGCTCTTCGCGCTCGGCTTCCTGCCCGTGGTCGGCCAGACGGTGGTCCCGGTCGTCGGGTTCTTCGTGACCGGGTTCTTCCTCACCGAGGAACTGGCCGCCGTCGCCCTCCAGCGCCGGGGCCTCGACCTGCGCGCCCGCCTCGCCCTGCTGCGCTCCCGCAAGAGCCTGGTCTGGGGCTTCGGCGTCCCGCTCGGGCTCGCCTTCCTGGTGCCGGTCGTCGCCGTCTTCCTGATGCCCGGCGCGGTCGCGGGCGCCACCCTCCTGGCCCGCGACCTCCTCGGCGAGGAGACGGCCGAGGACCGCCCGGAACCCGAGCAGCCCGAGGCGGACCGCCCGGTCACCGCCTGAGCGGTCCACGGTGAAGTCGTGCGGGTGTGTGAAAGGTTCGTACGGAACCGCCCCCGCACCCCCTCCGGGCGGCCCCCGGACCGCCCCCGCCCGTTACCGTCGGAGGCGGGACACGTTCCCTCGACGAGCCAGCCCCGGTCCGGAACCTGACGGCTGGACCGGGGCTCGTCGCAGCGCGGCGGCGTGCGTCCCTCAGAGGATCTCTTCGTCGGACTTGCGGGCGTGCTCGGGCGTCGGCGCGTCGATCCGCCCCGGACGCCCCTGAACGGCGGGGTCGCCCGCGTCCACCACGCCCACCGGCACCCCGTTCTCCATGACGACGGCCTGCCGCACGGAGTGCTCGCGCATCCGCCGGGTGACGACGTCGAGACCGTCCTCGACGTCCACGACCACGAGGTCCTCCGTGACCGCCTCGCCCAGGGTCAGCCGCTCGGCGTCGGCGCCGTCCGCGAGTACCCCGCTGAGCAGGTCGTGGTCGCTGACCAGCCCGACCGGGTTCCCGTCCGAGACGACGACCACGATGTCGATCCCGCCGTCCCGCATCGTCCGGGCCACCGATGTCACCGATTCACCGCTGTCGGCCGTCGTGGGGTTCCCCGTCATGACCTCGCGCACAGTGTTGTCCATCTCCGGCCCCTCTCACAGACGCGTACGACGTTGTCCGCCACCCCGGGTACCCCGTCGGGCGCCGACGATCCCCCGCGGTCCCGTGCCGGGTGGCGGAGGACCGGCGTGGCCTAACGCGCCGAGAAGCCGTACACCGTCTCCGAGCGGTACACCTCGCCCGGGTCCAGCCGGGTCGTCGGGAAGTCCGGGCGGTTGGGGGAGTCGGGGAAGTGCTGGGTCTCCAGGGCGACGCCCTCGCCGGGGGCGAAGGGGGCGCCCAGGTGGTCGGCGGTGTAGAGCTGGAGGCCGGGCTCGGTCGTGGACACGGTGAGCGTGCGGCCCGAGGAGGGCTCGTGCAGCTCGGCCACCTCCTCGGGGGCCGCCGTGACGCCCTTGTCCAGCACGAAGTTGTGGTCGTAGCCGGAGCCCGTCTTGCGGGCGGCGCGGAAGTCGAAACGGGTGCCCGTCACGTCCAGCGGGGCGCCCTCGGGGATCAGGCCGGCGTCCACGGGGGTGTACCGCGAGGCGGCGAGCCGCAGCTCGTGGCCGCCCGCGTGACCCGCGCCCGGACCGCCCAGGTTCCAGTACGAGTGATTGGTGAGGTTCACGATCGTCGGCGCGTCGGTCACCGCCTCGTAGGCGATCCGCAGCGCGCCCGACGCGTCCAGCGTGTAGGTGGCCGTCACCTCGAGGCGCCCCGGGAAGCCCTCCTCGTCGTGCGGGCTGACCCGGCTCAGACGCACGCCGTGCTCGACCGGCTCCACGTCCCACACCCGCCGGTCGAATCCCTCCTCGCCGCCGTGCAGCGAGTTCGGGCCGTTGTTCCGCGCCAGCGCGTACGTCCGCCCGTCGAGCGGGAAGCGGCCGCCCGCGATCCGGTTCGCGTACCGCCCGACCAGGGCGCCCAGATACGGCCCCCGGTGCGTCAGGTAGTCCGCCAGGGACGGGAATCCGAGGACCACGTCCGCCGGGCGCCCCTCCCGGTCCGGGATCTCGACGGACTGCACGATCCCGCCGTACGACAGCACGCGCACCCGCGTCCCACCGCGCTCCAGCGTCCAGCGGTGCACCTCGGCTCCGTCGGAAAGTGTGCCGAAAAGTTCGCCCATGTGGGAAACCTTAGGTCAAGGTCGCTCCGCCGTGACCGTGCGGTACGCGATCTCCGCGAGCCTGGCCTGACCGCTGCGGCTCGGGTGGAACCAGTCCCAGCGGCTGAGCTGGCCGGTGCCGAAGCGGTAGTCGAAGACCGCGTTGCCGTCGAACCGGCAGCGCGGGTCGGTCGCGCACACGTCCTTCAGCGCCGAGTTGTAGTCCTCCACCCGCTGCTGGACCTTCTCGCGCCGCCGCGTGGCCGCCGCCGTCAGGTCGTCGGCCGCGCCCAGCATCGAGGGGCAGATGCCGAGCTTCCACACCTGCTTGCCGAGCGGGTCGGTGCGCCCCTTCGACCACAGCCGCCGGAGATTGGGCACGCTCGCGACGTACACCTGCGCCCTGGGCAGCGTGGTCCGCAGCGTGCGCAGGGACTCGGCGAAGTCCGCGCGGAACTCCTTCACCGGGGTCATCGCGGACACCGAGGCACGGCAGGCGTCGTTCGCCCCCACCATCACGGTCACCAACTCGGGCGCGCGCGTGGCCGCTCGGGCCATCTGGGCGGGCAGGTCGGCCATCCGGGCGCCGGTCACCGCGTAGTTCCAGCTCTGCGCGGCCGCCTTCCCGGGCCCGAGCAGGCGCACCGCCAGGCTGTCCACCGAGGCGTCGCTGCCGGTCGCCCAGGACACCTCCGGACAGTCGGAGAACACCGCGCACGCGTCGAAACCCCGGGTGATGGAATCCCCGACGGCGGCGATCGAGTCCGGGCTGCGGTTCCACACCGGCGCGGGCCTCGCGGGCGCCCGGGACACGCCCGTACCCGCGTGATCACCCCGGATGGAGTCACATCCCGCCGCCAGCACGGCAGCCGTCAGCACCGCGACGACGGCCCGTACCCGGTGGCCTCGCTTCCGCATCCTGGCTGGTCCCCTCGCTCGTCGGTGCAGCTCCGGCTGGTGCTCCCCCTCAGGACAACGTGCCGGAGTTCCCGCCCGGTCACCCCGGGAACGGCACACCCCCGTACAAGCGTCCCCCTGGGTGAATGGCGACGGTTTCCTGGCACCGGGACCGACGGTACGTCACACTCCTTGCACCGCCGCACGGTAGCCTCGCCATCAACGCGGCCGTCGCCCCACTGCCGCCAGCCAGTCCGCAAGATGTCCCGCTCAGCCCGGAGGTTCCGGTGACGACACGTGGAGTTCTGTACGTGCACTCCGCGCCGCGCGCGCTGTGCCCGCACGTCGAGTGGGCCGTCGCCGGGGTGCTCGGCACGCGCGTCAACCTCGACTGGATCCGGCAGCCCGCCGCCCCCGGCACCTGGCGCTCCGAGTTCTCCTGGAAGGCCGAGGCCGGCACCGCCTCCAAGCTCGCCTCGGCGCTGCGCGGCTGGCAGATGCTCCGCTTCGAGGTCACCGCCGAGCCCAGCGCCACCGCCGAGGGCGAGCGCTACAGCTGCACCCCTGACCTCGGCATCTTCCACGCCGTCACCGGCATCCACGGCGACATCCTCATCCCCGAGGACCGCCTGCGCGCGGCCCTGCTGCGCAGCAAGCACGGCGAGACCGACCTGGAGTCCGAACTCGCCAAGCTCCTCGGCAAGCCCTGGGACGACGAACTGGAACCCTTCCGCTACGCGGGCGAGGGCGCCCCGGTCCGCTGGCTGCACCAGGTGGTCTGAACCGGCCGGGTGGCGGGAACGTCACGATCCGCGGCGATCGGCATATCCAAAAAACAACACGTTTTTTACCGGGACTTGATCACAAGTGGATCACGTTGACCGGAGGCCGCTTCCACGCGATCTTCACAGCGGGTGAAGCTGGGCTCGCCTCAGGGCACGCCCGCACCGAGCCGGTGCGGGACTTCCCCCGGTCAGAGAGCCCGCACCCATGCCTATCGGCTTCCACGCGGCCGTGTTCGGCTACCGCCGCCGCAGCCCGGTCCTCCAGGACTTCACCTTCGCCTTCCCGCCGGGCCGGACCGTGTTCCTCGGTCCCAACGGCGCGGGCAAGTCGACGGTCCTGTCCCTGGCCGCCTCGGTCCTGCTCCCGCGCTCCGGCACCGTCACCCACGACGGGCTGCGCACCGACCGGCGCGGCGACCTGGCCGCCTACCGCCGCCGTATCGCCTGGCTGCCCCAGCGGATCGAGTCGGTCCCCCGCCTCACCGCCCGCGAACAGGTCGCCTACGTCGGCTGGTTGAAGGGCATGAACCGCCGCGACGCCTGGGACGCCTCCCTCGGCGCTCTCCAGCGGGTCGAACTGGCCGACTTCGCGGGCCGCAAGGTCCACCAGCTCTCCGGCGGGCAGCAACGCCGCGTCGGCATCGCGCAGTCACTGGTGCACGCGGCCGAAGTCCTCCTGCTGGACGAGCCGACCGCCGGGATGGACCCCCGGCAGCGCCGCGTCTTCCACGAGATCCTCGGCGGCCTCGACCAGCACGTCCTGCTCTCCACCCACGACGTCGCCGACCTGGAGGACACCTACGACCACGTCGTCGTCCTCGACGGCGGCACCGTCCGCTTCGCCGGTCCGGTACGCGAGTTCCACACCCTGGCGCCGCCCGGCACCCCGCCCGCCCGCCTCGCGGAGGCCGCCTACTACGCCACCGTCCGGGAAGAGGTGTCATGCGCCTGACGACAGCGCTGCGCACCAGCGGCGTGGTCTGGGCCGCGCCCCTGGTCCTCGCCTGGGTGTGGCTGGTCAGCAGTCACGAGGCCGCGAACGAACCGGCCTACTGGGCGGGCAACACCGCCCTCGTCGGCCACACCCTCCCCTTCTACGCCCCCGCCTGCGCGGCGTTCGCGGCCTGGGAGGCCGGGCGGCTGCGACGGGCGGGCGTCCGGCGGCTCGCACCGGTGCGCGGCCGCTACGCCGTCGCGGCCGGGGCGCTGTGGCCCGTCGCCCTCCTCGGCGCGGCGGCGATCGCGGTGTGCCTGCTGACCGTGCGCCTGGCGACCGGCGCGGCGCACGACTGGCCGCACCCGGGCGTGCTGGCCATGGCGGGCTACCTCGTCCTCGTCCACACCGTCCTGGGCTACGGGCTCGGCACGCTGCTGCCGCGCGTCCTGGCCACCCCGCTGATCCTCGTCGTCGACTATCTGTGCCTCGTCATGCCCGTCACGGTCGTGCACCCGATGTGGCTGCGGGAACTCACCGGCTGGCTCGACGCCCCCTCCGGCGACCTCACCACCACCGTGAACCCGGTGGCGCTCGCCGTACCGGCGGTGCTCGCCACGGGCGTGCTGGCCACCGTCCTGGTCAGTGCCGAGATCGCCCGCCGGCGGCGTCCCCGTGCCGTACGCGCCGCGGCCGCGGTCGCCGCCTCCCTGGTCTGTCTGAGCGCCTTCACGGTCGCGGCCGCGCTGCCCGTGCGCGACTGGAAGGGCGACCCGCCGCCGCAGGCCCGTACCGACGCACCCGTGTGCAGGGGCGAGGCTCCGAGGATCTGCGTCCCCGTGGAGGCGGCCGACCGCCTGGAGCCGCTGTCCGCCGCCGCGAAGGACGTCGTGCCGCGCCTCGTCGCGGCGGGGCTGGAGCGGCCGGAGGAACTCGCGTTCGTCTCCGAGGCGGTCCCCCTCGGCCCGCGGACCTGGCGGCTGTCCCTCTACGCGGACATGGGCGACGCGGATCTGCGGGCGAGTGTCGCGGCGTCCGCGCTTCCCCCGCTCCCGCCGTGCCCCACCACGTCCGACGTACGGACCGGCCACGCGGGCACGCTCGCTGCCTGGCTCATGGCCACCGCGGGCCTGGGAGCCGACGAGATCCGGAGCCAGCACGGCCACAAGCTCGCCGCCGACCCGCAGGTGATGCCCGTGGTGAAGCGGGAGACGAAGCTGTCCGCCGACCGGCAACTGGCCTGGTTCACCCGCAACGTCACGCTGCTCCGGCGCTGCGCGCCCGCCCCGGAGACCCTGCCCGCCGGTGCCGGGAAGGGGGCGTGATCCGATGCGTCTGTGGCTGACGGCACGACAGTTCCCCTACCTCGCACTGGCCCTCGTGGCCTGTGCCGCGCTGACCGCCGCCGCCGGTGACACGGCGGTCGCGCTGCCCTCGCTCGGCAGTTCCGCCGCCCGTCCGCTGGTGCTCTTCGCCCCGCTCCTCGTCTGCACGGGGCTGGTCCACTGCCTGGGCAGCGCACTGCCGGGCGCGGAGGCGTCGGGCAGCCGGCCCGTCGCCCGCTTCGACCAGGCGCTGATCGTGGCCACCGTCCTGCTCACCATCGTCGTGGCGTACGCCGTCGCGGTGTTCCTCGACGCCCCGACCGCGCACACCGTCGGGCGCAACACCGCCTTCCTGACCGGGCTGATGCTCTGTGCGCGCCGACTGGCGGGCCCTCAGCCGGCGGCCGTCGCGCCCGTCGCGTGGGTCATCACGGTGATGCTCATCGGCAACGCCGGGGCCAACGGGCAGCCGTATCCCTGGACGGTGGTCCTCATGCCCCCGGACCACCTGCCCGCCGCCCTCGCCGCCACCGCGACGCTGGCCCTCGGTGTCCTCGCCGCACCGGCCGGCCCACTGCTGCGCGACGCGGGCTGATCCGGGGCGGGGTCGCCCGACACACGACGACGGCCCGGTCTTCCGCCGAGCGGAGACCGGGCCGTGGAAGCGTCACGGCGACTCAGATCGTCCTGAACGCCAGGACCACGTTGTGGCCGCCGAAGCCGAACGAGTCGTTCAGCACGGCGATGCGGCCCTCGGGGAGGGCGCGCGGCTCGCCGACGACGACGTCCGCGTTGACCTCGGGGTCCAGCTCGGTGACGTTGATGGTCGGCGGGGCCGTGCGGTTGACCAGGGCCAGGATCGAGGCGACGGTCTCGATGCCGCCCGCGCCGCCCAGGAGGTGACCGGTCATCGACTTGGTGGCGGAGATCGCCATGTGGTCGACGTCGTCCCCGAACACCTTGCGCAGGGCCTTGACCTCGGCCACGTCGCCCTGCGGCGTCGAAGTGGCGTGCGCGTTGACGTGCACGATCTCCGACGGCTTCAGGTCGGTCGAGTCCAGCAGGTTCTGGAGCGCGTGCGCGATGCCGTTGCCCGAGGGCTCCGGCTGCGTGATGTGGTGCGCGTCGGCGGAGATGCCCTGGCCGACCGCCTCGACGTAGATCCGGGCACCGCGCGCCTTGGCGTGCTCCTCGGACTCCAGCACGATCACACCGGCGCCCTCGCCGAGCACGAAGCCGTCACGGGCCGCGTCGTAGGGGCGCGAGGCGCCCTCGGGGTCGTCGTTGTTCTTGGACATCGCCATCATGTTGCCGAAGGCCACGATGGGAAGCGGGTGGATGGCGGCCTCGGTGCCACCGGCCACGACCACGTCCGCACGCCCGGTGCGGATCATCTCGATCGCGTACCCGATGGCCTCCGCGCCCGAGGCGCAGGCCGACACGGGGGTGTGCACACCGGCGCGCGCGCCCAGCTCGATACCGACGTTGGCCGCCGGGGAGTTGGGCATCAGCATCGGCACGGTGTGCGGGGAGACGCGGCGTACGCCCTTCTCCTTGAGCACGTCGTACTGGTCGAGCAGGGTCGTCACACCGCCGATGCCGGAGGCGATGACCGCGCCGAGCCGGTCGGGGTTGACGGCCTGGTCCTCGCCCGCCTTGGCGGTGAAACCGGCGTCCTGCCACGCCTCCTTGGCCGCGATCAGCGCGAACTGCGCCGAGCGGTCCAGCTTGCGGGCCTGCGGGCGGGGGATGACCTCGCCGGGCTCGACCGCGATACGCGCGGCGATCTTGACCGGCAGCTCCTCCGCCCAGTCCTCCTGAAGGCGGCCGACGCCGGACCGGCCGGCGAGCAGGGCCTCCCAGGTGGAGGGCACGTCGCCACCCAGCGGTGTGGTTGCGCCGATACCGGTGACGACCACGGTGCGATTGGTCGGGCTCACGGGAATTCTTTCTCCAACGATGCGGGAATCTACGGCGCCACCGCCGGGTGGCGGGGCCTTGTGGTCCCGGGCCGTGCGGCCGCGAGACCTACGAGTCTCAGGCCTGGTGCTTGAGGATGTAGTCGGTGGCGTCACCGACGGTCTTGAGGTTCTTGACGTCCTCGTCCGGGATCTTCACGTCGAAGCGCTCCTCGGCGGCGACGACGACCTCGACCATGGACAGGGAGTCGACGTCGAGGTCGTCCGTGAAGGACTTGTCGAGCTGGACGTCCTCGGTGGGGATGCCGGCGATCTCGTTCACGATCTCGGCAAGGCCCGCGACGATCTCTTCCTGGGTGGCGGCCATGTCAGGCGCTCCTTCTTCGGTGTTCAGACAGTAAGTGGCATTGTCCCCGTATCGGACCGCTGGTCCGGCACGGAGTGCCTAGGGGAGGGTAACGACCGTGGCGGCGTAGACGAGACCCGCCCCGAATCCGATGACGAGCGCCGTGTCGCCGCTCTTGGCCTCGCCGGTCGCCAGAAGCCGCTCCATCGCGAGCGGGATCGACGCGGCCGAGGTGTTGCCGGTGGTGCGGATGTCACGGGCGACCGTGACGTGCTCCGGCAGCTTGAGAGTCTTCACCATCGAGTCGATGATCCGCACATTGGCCTGGTGCGGGATGAAGACGTCCAGGTCGTCCGAGGTGATCCCGGCCGCGTCCAGCGCCTGCTGGGCGACCTTCGCCATCTCGAACACGGCCCAGCGGAAGACCGCCTGGCCCTCCTGCGTGATCGCGGGGAACTTGACGTTCCCCTCGCTGTCCAGGGGGAGTTCGGCGACGTCGCCGATCGCGAACCGGTCCCACGGGACGGTCTGCTTGATGGTGCCGGCCTTGTCGCCCTCCGAGCCCCACACCGTGGGGCCGATGGCGGGCTCCTCGGACGGACCGACCACGACCGCGCCCGCGCCGTCGCCGAACAGGAAGGCCGTCGCGCGGTCCTCCAGGTCGGTCAGGTCGCTCAGCCGCTCCACGCCGATGACGAGCACGTACTCGGCGGAACCTTCCACCACCATGCCCTTGGCGAGGGTCAGGCCGTAGCCGAAGCCCGCGCAGCCGGCCGAGATGTCGAAGGCGGCGGCCTTGTCGGTGCCCAGCTTGTGCGCGATCTCGGTGGCCACGGCCGGGGTCTGGCTGAAGTGCGAGACCGTGGAGACCACCACGGCGCCGATCCGGTCGGCGTCGATGCCCGAGTCGGCGATGGCCTTGCCCGCCGCCTCGATCGACATCGCGGCGACCGTCTCCTCGGGGCCCGCCCAGTGCCGGGTCTCGATGCCGGAGCGGGAGCGGATCCACTCGTCGGAGGAGTCGATCTTCTCCAGGATCACCTCGTTGGGCACCACCCGGGTCGGCCGGTAACCGCCGACCCCGAGGATGCGCGCGTACGGGGCGCCCTTGCTGGGCCTGATCTTCGCCATTGCCATGGGCTCCTTCTCAGACGCCCGCCGCGTCGGCGGCAGGAGTCACGGTCTCGGCGATGAGCGCGCGCGCCGCGTCGAGGTCTTCGGGGGTCTTCAGCGCCAGCGTCCGCACGCCCGGCAGGGCACGCTTGGCCAGGCCGGTCAGGGTGCCGCCCGGGCACACCTCGATCAGCGCGGTGACGCCGAGCGCCTTGAAGGTCTCCATGCACAGGTCCCAGCGGACCGGGTTGGCGACCTGGCCGACCAGCCGCTGGAGCACCTCGGTGCCCGTCGCGACAATCTGCCCGTCCTTGTTGGAGACGTAGGGGAACGCCGGGTCGGCGGGCGTCAGGGAGGCTGCGGCCTCGGCCAGCTTCTCCACCGCGGGCGCCATGTGGCGGGTGTGGAACGCGCCGGCCACCTTCAGCGGGACGACCTTGCGGACGCCCTCGGGCTTGTCCTCGTTCAGCGCGGCCAGCTGCTCCAGCGTGCCCGCGGCGACGATCTGACCGGCGCCGTTGATGTTGGCCGGGGTCAGACCCAGCTTCTCCAGGTGGGCGACGGAGACCTCCGGGTCGCCGCCGAGCAGCGCCGACATGCCGGTCTCGGTGATCGCGGCGGCCTCGGCCATGGCCAGACCCCGCTGCCGCACCAGGCGCAGCGCCTCGGTGTCGTCCAGGACGCCGGTGATCGCGGCGGCGGTGATCTCGCCCACGCTGTGGCCCGCGACCGCGCCGGGCGCGATCGACGCGATGTCACCCAGTGCCGCGGTGGACAGGATTCCGGCGGCGACCAGCAGCGGCTGCGCCACCGAGGTGTCGCGGATCGCGTCCGCGTCGGCCTCGGTGCCGTAGTGGACCAGGTCCAGACCGATGGCGTCCGACCACGCGGCGACGCGGTCGGCGGCACCGGGCAGTTCGAGCCAGGGGGTCAGGAAGCCGGGCGTCTGGGCGCCCTGGCCGGGAGCGACGAGTACGAGCACCTTCACACTCTCTCTTGGGGACGGCCTGGGCCGCCCGTGAGGACAGGGACGAAGAACACGAAGGGCTTTTGTGGAGCCCTGACAAAAAGCTAGAGCTGGGCGTCTCCATCGGTCAGCCGCCCCAGGATCAGGGCGATCCGCAGCGTGAACGCGGATCGTACATCGGAAGGTGACCAACCGGTGACGTCAGTCACACGTCGGAGCCGGTAGCGGACGGTGTTCGGGTGAACGAAGAGCATCCGTGCCGCGCCCTCCAGGCTGCTCGCCTGCTCCAGGTAGACACTCAGGGTCTCCAGGAGCGCCGAGCCGGCCTCCTCCAGCGGTCTGTAGATCTCCTCCACCAGCTGCTCCCGGGCGCCCGGATCGCCCGCGATGGCGCGCTCGGGCAGCAGGTCGTCGGCCAGCACCGGGCGGGGGGCGTCCTGCCAGGCGGAACACGCCTTGAGTCCCGCCGCGGCCGCCTGCGCGGAGCGGGTCGCGGCCTGGAGGTCGGACACCACGGGCCCCGCGACCACCGGACCCGCCGCGAACGGGCCGATCAGCGACTTGGCCACGGCGAGCGGGTAGGCGCTGCCGCCCGCGATCACCACGAGGCGGTCGCCGAGGACCCCGGTGAGCACCTGGAGCTTGGCGTGCCGGGCGGCCCGGCGGATCGCCTCCACGGTCAGCTCGCTGTCGCCCTCGGGCGCGGTGCCGAGCACCACGCACACATGCTCGGGGGAGTTCCAGCCGAGCGCGGCGGCCCGGCTGACGGCGCCCTCGTCGGCCTCGCCGCTGAGCACCGCGTTCACCACCAGCGACTCCAGGCGCGCGTCCCAGGCACCGCGTGCCTCGGCGGCCTGGGCGTAGACCTGGGCGGTGGCGAAGGCGATCTCCCTGGCGTACACCAGCAGCGCCTCGCGCAGCACACGCTCGTCGCCGGGCGCGGCCACCTCGTCGATGGCGCTCTCCATGACCTCGATGGTGGTGCGCACCATCTCCACGGTCTGGCGCAGCGTGATCGCCCGGGTCAGCTCGCGCGGCGCGGTGCCGAACACGTCGGTCGAGATGGCCTGGGGCGCGTCCGGGTGCCGGAACCACTCGGTGAAGGCGGCGATGCCCGCCTGGGCCACGAGCCCGATCCAGGAGCGGTTCTCCGGTGGCATCGCCCGGTACCACGGCAGGGTGTCGTCCATGCGCGCGATGGCCTGCGCGGCGAGATTCCCGGAGGACTTCTCCAGCCGCTTCAGGGTCGCGGAGTGCGGGTGGGCGGCATGACGTGCGGGATCGCTGCTGTGGGATTCGGGTTCGGGCACGGGGACAAGAGTGCCTTATCCGGCGGGGGCCGTGCGTCGCCGGGTCCCGCCGAGCGCCCGGGGCCGGGGCCGGGGGCGCTCGGCGGGGGACTACCGTGGGGCCCGTGATCGAGGTGCGGCATGCGGACGAACGGCATCACGGAGGCGACCCGGAGGCCGGGATCGACTCCCGGCACGCCTTCTCCTTCGGTCCGCACTACGACCCGGACAACCTGCGCTTCGGCGCGCTGATCGCCTGCAACGAGGAACGCCTCGCCCCAGGCGCCGGATTCGCCGAACACCCGCACAGCCACACGGAGATCGTCACGTGGGTGGCCGAGGGGGAGCTGACCCACCGCGACTCCACGGGCCGCGCCAGTGTGATCCGCCCCGGCGACGTCCAGCACCTGAGCGCGGCGGCGGGCGTACGGCACTCCGAGCGCAACGAGGGCACGGAACCGCTGGTCTTCGTCCAGATGTGGCTGGCTCCGCTCGATTCCGGCGGGGAGCCGTCGTACGAGATCGTCCGGGACCTGGCCGAGCCGTACGCGGTGCCCGGCGCGGGCGCGAGTCTGCGGGTGCTGCGTCCGGCGGCGGGGGAGCGGACGGCGCTTCCCGACGCCCCCCTCCTCTACCTCCATGTCGTACGCGGCGAGGTACGGCTCGCGGACGGCACCGGCGGCACCCTCGGTCCCGGCGACTCGGCGCGGATCACCGACGCCCGGGGCCCGGAGCTGGCCGGGGTGACGGAGGCCGAGGTCCTGCTGTGGTCGATGGAGTCCTAGGGCCTGTCTGACCATTCCCGTCGTCGCCCGGAGCGCGGCAGACGGGAATGGTCAGACAGGCCCTAGGGGGCGTCTCCCTCTGGCGGGACACGCCCCCTGGCCCCGCTCAGCGCCGGAACTCCGCCAGCACCGCGTCCGTGAGGACCGGCCACGCCTCGACGGCCCACGGCCCGAAGGCCCGGTCGGTCAGGGCGACCGCGGCCAGCCCCGCGTCCGGGTCGATCCACAGGAAGGTGCCGGACTGGCCGAAGTGGCCGAAGGTGCGGGGCGAGGACGAACTGCCCGTCCAGTGCGGGGACTTGCCGTCCCGGATCTCGAAACCGAGGCCCCAGTCGTTCGGGTTCTGGTGGCCGTAGCCCGGCAGCACGCCCTTGGTGCCCGGGTACTGCACGGTCATCGCCTCGGCGACCGTGCGCGGGTCGAGCAGCCGGGGCGCCTGGACCTCGGCGGCGAAGCGCAGCAGGTCCTCGACCGTGGAGACACCGTCCTTCGCGGGAGAGCCCTCCAGCGAGGTCGCGGTCATGCCCAGCGGTGCGAGCACCGCCTGGCGCAGATACTCCGCGAAGGGCATCTCGGCCGCCTTGGCGATGTGGTCCCCCAGCTGCTCGAAACCGGCGTTGGAGTACAGCCGCCGGTCCCCGGGCGCGGCCAGACTGCGGTGCTCGTCGAAGGCGAGGCCCGAGGTGTGCGCGAGGAGATGACGGACGGTGGAACCGGACGGACCGGCGGGCTCGTCCAGCTCGATCGCCCCCTCCTCGTACGCGACGAGCGCCGCGTAGGCGGCCAGCGGCTTGGTCACCGAGGCCAGCGGGAAGCGGTGCCCGGCCGGGCCGTGGGTGCCGAGGACCGTCCCGTCGGCGCGTACGATGCCCGCGGCGGCGGTGGGAACGGGCCAGTTCTCGATCAGTGCCAAGCTCTGCGACGACATGCCATGGAGCCTATGCGGGCCGCAGGATCAGCTCCATGAAGGGGTCCGGCTTCGGCCGGAAGCCCAGCGACTCGTACAGCGGCAGGGCCTCGGCGGAGGCGGTCAGCTGGATCTTGCCCGCGCCCCGCTCGCGGAACCACTCCAGCAGCCCGTCCGTCACACAGGCGCGGGCGTACCCCCGGCGGCGGGCGCCGGGATCGGTGGCCACGCTGAAGACGAAGCCGACCGCGCCGGTGGGGTTGGTGGCGCTGCCGATCCGGTACTCCACCGTCCCGGCGGCGAGCGCGGCCAGCGCACCCGGCCGCTCCGGATGGTCCACCACGAAGGCGGCGAAGGGTCCCGCCGGATCGGCCAGCCGCTCGCGCAGCGTGGGCAGCGACTCCTCGTGCCACGACCCGGCGGCCGGATGCGGGGAGACGGCGTCGATCATCACCTGGCGCAGGCGCAGCACTTCCCGCGCGTCCTCGGGCCGGGCCCGTCGTACGAGACTCATGGCACCGCACGTTAATCACCGACTCCCGCCGCCGTCCCGGTATTTGTGGCCGGGCGCGCTTGCCTGGAGTGCGCTCGAAGGTCATAGCGTGGGGGCATGACGGTGATGCAGACCATGCAAGCGGCCACCGAGGAAGTCACCACCCCCGACATCTGCGCCCCCGCCCCGCGAGGGCGCCATCCCCGGCCCGACGGCCAGGACCGCTACACGATCAGCGAGGTCGTCGCCTTCACGGGACTGACCGCGCACACCCTGCGCTGGTACGAGCGGATCGGCCTGATGCCGCACGTCGACCGGTCGCACACCGGCCAGCGCCGCTACCGCAACCCCGACCTGGACTGGCTGGACCTCGTCACCAAGCTGCGCCTGACCGGGATGCCGGTGGCCGACATGGTGCGCTACGCGGAACTGGTCCGCGAGGGGGAGGGCACCTACCCGCAGCGCAAGGCCCTCCTTGAGGACACCCGCAGGGACGTGCTGGCCCGGATCGCCGAACTGCGCGACACGCTCGCCGTGCTTGACTTCAAGATCAGCGTTTACACGACGGAGGGAACCAACCGATGAGCGACGCCAGGATCGCGTCCGTACGCCTCGGCACCGACGGACCGGAGGTCGGTGTCCAGGGCCTGGGCTGCATGGGCATGAGCTTCGCCTACGGGCCGGTGGACACCGACGCCTCGCGGGCCACGCTCGACCGCGCCCTGGAGCTGGGGGTCACGCTGTTCGACACGGCGGACGCCTACGGTGCCGGGGACAACGAGCGCTTCCTCGCCCCCTTCTTCCACGCCCACCGCGACGAGGTGGTCATCGCCACCAAGTTCGCCCTCTCGATCCCGGCGGACGACCCGTCCAAGCGCGTCATCCGCAACGACGCCCCCTACATCCGCCAGGCCGTCGAGGCGAGCCTCAAGCGGCTCGGCGTCGACGAGATCGACCTCTATTACATGCACCGCCGCGATGTGAACGTGCCGCTCGAGGAGAGCGTCGGCACCATGGCCGAGCTGGTGCGCGAGGGCAAGGTCAAGCACCTGGGCCTGAGCGAGGTGACGGCCGACGAGCTGCGCACCGCGCACGCCATCCACCCCATCGCCGCCGTGCAGTCGGAGTGGTCGCTGTTCAGCCGGGACATCGAGGCGCACGTGGTGCCCGCCGCCCGTGAGCTCGGCGTGGGCCTGGTGGCGTACTCCCCGCTCGGCCGGGGTTTCCTGACCGGTGCCTTCACCGACGCCGCCAAGGATCTGTCCACCGACGACTTCCGCCGCACCCACCCCCGCTTCACCGGTGACAACGCCGCCGCCAACGCGGCCCTGCTGGAGCCGGTGCGCACGGTCGCCGAGGCGCACGGCGTCTCCCTCGGCCAGGTCGCCCTCGCCTGGGTCCAGCAGCAGGCTGCCGTCTGGGGCCTGCCGGTCGTCCCGATCCCGGGCACCCGCAAGCCGAGCCGGGTCACCGAGAACGTGGCCGCCGCGCACCTCGTGCTGAGCGACGAGGAGCTGGCCCTGCTCGCGCCGATCGCCGGCCAGGTGGCAGGCAACCGGTACGCGGACATGTCGTTCAGCTCGGCGGGTCGCGAGTAGGACGCCCCAGGGCCCGCCTGGCGGAGCGTCACAGCTCCGCCAGCAGCTCGGCCTTCTTCGCCGCGAACTCCTCGTCGGTCACCAGCCCGGCCTGGTGCAGCTCCCCGAGATGCCGGATGCGTTCGGCGATGTCGGCGGGGTCGCGCCGGGCGGGGTCCGCCGCGCGGGCGGCGGCGGTCACGGCGGGCACCGGCGCGGTGCCGCGCTCCCGGATCGCCGCGAGCACGGCCGCCGCGAAGGGCAGCGACTCGTGCACCGGCCCGTATCCCAGCCCGAAGACGACCGCCGCCGGGTCCTGGTCGGCCTGCGCGGGCGCCGCCCCGGCGCTCTCCGGCCGCAGCAGCCGCAAGTGCCCCTCGAAGACCTCCGGCGAGCGCCACTCGACGCCGGTCAGCTCGGACACCGCGAACTTCTGGTCCCCCGCCTTCCACTTGGCCGAGGACGCGCCGGTCCACGACCAGCGGAACCGTACGCTCGTGCCGTCGAAGGACGCCTTGCCGTCGTACGCCTTGAACTGGAGCGGCGGCTCGGGCGCGGCCACCAGGTACCCGTCGGTGGGACCGGATTCGGTCAGCAGCACCTTCAGCTCGTCCGCGTAGTACTCGGCCAGCGTCTCCCGCTCGGCGGGCAGCACCAGCCGGTACGGATCGGCGCCCTCGGGCAACTGGCCCGCGGCCGCCTCCATCAGCGGGTCGGCGCCCGTGCGCGGCTGGAGCTGCAGCGCGACCGTGCCCCGTCTGCCCCGCGTCAGCGTCACGCCCTCCAGGGCGGCCAGCGGGACCCGCCGCTCGCCCAGGGCCTGAAACAGTTTCGGTGTCCGTATCCCCCGTTCGTAACGGATGAGCACGGAGTCGGACTCGAACTCCCAGACGGCATGAAAACCCGCCAGTACGTCACCCATGCGGCTCATCGTATGCGGCACGTGCTCCTCCGTCGCCACCCTCGCGGACCGCACTTCCTGCTGTTTCTACGCGCGTCCCGCCGGGGACGACTCCGGCAGACCGGTACGGCACCCGGCGTCCCCGTGCGCACAGGTGACCGCGTCGTACGCCCCCACGCCGACCCTGGCCAGGTTGCGCAGGCTGTCCGTGCCCGGCTGGAAATAGCCGGCGTGACCCTGCGCGTCGCTCGCGGAGAGGATACGGGCGCCGAAGGCGCGGGAGACCGGGTCGGCCCCGTGCCCGAGACCGCCGACCTCCAGATACGGCACGTCCCGCACCCAGTCGGTGGCGTCCCGCATCGCCCACACCCGGGCGTGGGTGCCCAGTTGGGCGGCGCGGGTGACCCGCATCCCGGGGCTCGCGGCCACCGCCACGTCGCTCACCCGCCGCGGCATACCGCGCGCGGCGACGCCGCACAGCACCGAGCCGTAGCTGTGGCAGAACATCGACACCGGGGCCCGGCCGGGCAGTGCGTCGAGCAGCGCGTTCAGCCGGACGGCGCCGTCCTCGGCGCGCATCGCGGTCGCCGCGTCCACGCCGAGCCCGTCGGGCGCGGTGTAGTCGGCCCACGCGATCACGGCGGTCCGGGTCCCCGGGCTCGCCTTCCGCTCGGCCGCGTGCAGCGCCTGTGCCATGCCGACCGGCGCGGTGTACCTGCGGTTGGTCCGCTGGAAGGTGAACAGATCGGTGTCCACGCCGGGCACCACCACGGAGATCCGCTGCGCCCGGTCCAGGTTGCCGAAGACCTCTGCCACCCGGCCGGAGCCGTCGGGATCGAAGGCCAGGATGTGCCGCCCCGGCCGCGCCAGCGCCTCGTAGCGCTGCATACGGCGGGCGGCGTCCTGCTGGCCGTAGGTACTGAGTCTGCTGTCGTGCATCCGGCGCCGCGCACTCTCGCTCGCCTGGTCCAGCGCGACACGGTTCGCGTGATAGCGCAGGGTCACCGGGGCGCCGTTCATGTTGCCGACCGCGAGCGGATAGCGGTCGGCGAGCGTCAGGCGGTCCGCCGCGGTGAGCGAGCCGAAGAACGCCGCGAGCCGCGCCGGGGTCGAGGCGGTCGGGTCGGGCAGCCGGTGGCCGCCGATGCTGTCGCGCTCCCACCGGGCGAGCGAGGACCGCAGCGCGGTCGAGTCGCGGTGGGTGTGCAGTGCGGTCCAGCCGGTGGTCGCGAGCATCACGAACACGACGGCCAGCGCCAGCAGTGCGCGCCAGACATTGAGCTGGGGGGAGGTGCCGAAGGAAGTCACTGGGAGGACACACTAGGAGAACGGGACGGTCTCGGGGTAACCGAGTGGCAGGGATCACGTTTCGCGAAGGGAGGGACGGGTTTCGCGGATCGTAGGACGGATCGAGATCGAAATCGCGGAACGATCTCGGTGATCCGGAAACGAATTCAGCCGGTCCCCCAGTTCCCGACGAGTGCCGGGCCCACCTGATCGAGGTACGACGCGGTCAGCCCCCGCATGTACTCCGGGCTGAAGTCCTCGCCGGTGCTCCACTGCTGCTCGGTGACCCGTATCACCCCGCAGAACACGGCGACCGCCAGCCGGGGCCGCGGATCGGTGTCCACGTCCACGCCCTCGCGCTCGGCGAGCACCCGGGCGAGAGTCTGCTCCGTCGACGCCGAGCGGCGCAGATGGGCGGCGAGCAGCGCGGGCGTCGAGCCGATCATGCGGTACATCCGCAAGTACAGCTCGACCGGCACGGACGCCTCGACCGTCTCCCGGATGGCGTCCCAGTTCTCCAGGATCGCCTGGCGCAGCGCGACCATCGGCGGCTCGTGCGGCGGACGGTCGCGCACCGCCGCCACGAAGTGCGCCTCCGTCATGTCCTGCACCGCGAAGGCCGCGTCCTCCTTGCCCGCGAAGTAGCGGAAGAAGGTGCGCTGCGAGACGTCGACCGCCTCGGCGATCTCGTCGACGGTGGTCTCTTCGTACCCCCGCGTGGTGAACAACTCGAGGGCGGCACGCACCAGCGCCTCGCGCGTACGCCGCTTCTTGCGCTCGCGCAGCGTCTCCATGGGCCTTCTCCTGTGAACGTCCTTCCAGCTCAGCCTATGCGCTGGGAGACACGCCGATGACCGGCGGGCGAATCGGTTTGTCAACTGTCAGTGACTGTCACTAGCCTCGATCTCATGACTAGTCAGACCACCATCGACAAGGCGGGTCCGGGTGACGGGGCATCCGCCGACGCGTCTGCACCGACCCCGGCGGGACTTCGCGGCCATCCCTGGTTCACCCTGATCACCGTCGCCGTGGGCGTGATGATGGTGGCCCTCGACGGCACCATCGTGGCCATCGCCAACCCGGCCATCGCCAAGGACCTGCACGCGAGCTTCTCCGACGTGCAGTGGATCACCAACGCCTACTTCCTCGCCCTCGCCGTCTCCCTGATCACCGCGGGCAAGCTCGGTGACCGTTTCGGCCACCGGCAGACCTTCCTCATCGGCGTGACCGGCTTCGCGCTGGCCTCCGGCGCCATCGGACTGTCCGACAGCATCCCGGCGGTCGTCACCTTCCGGGTCTTCCAGGGCCTGTTCGGCGCACTGCTGATGCCGGCCGCGCTCGGCCTGCTGCGGGCCACCTTCCCGGCCGAGAAGCTCAACATGGCGATCGGCATCTGGGGCATGGTCATCGGCGCATCCACCGCGGGCGGCCCGATCCTCGGCGGCGTCCTCGTCCAGCACGTCAACTGGCAGTCGGTCTTCTTCATCAACGTGCCGGTCGGCCTGCTCGCCCTGCTGCTCGGCACGCTGATCCTGCTCGACCACCGCGCGGAGAACGCGCCACGCTCCTTCGACCTGCCCGGTATCGCGCTGCTCTCCGGCGCCATGTTCTGCCTGGTCTGGGCCCTCATCAAGGCCCCGGCCTGGGGCTGGGGCGACGGACGCACCTGGGGCTTCATCGGCGCCTCGGCGCTGCTCTTCGCGGCGTTCGCCTGGTGGGAGACGAAGGTCGCCGAACCGCTGATCCCGCTGACGCTGTTCCGCTCGGTCCCGCTGTCGGCGGGCGTGGTGCTGATGGTCCTCATGGCCATCGCGTTCATGGGCGGCCTGTTCTTCGTGACCTTCTACCTCCAGAACGTGCACGGCCTCAGCCCGGTCGACGCCGGTCTGCACCTGCTCCCGCTCACCGGCATGATGATCGTCGGCTCCCCGCTGGCGGGCTTCGCCATCACCAAGCTGGGCCCGCGCATCCCGCTCGCGGGCGGCATGACGCTCACCGCCGTCGCCATGTACGGCATGTCCACCCTCCAGGCGGACACCGGCAGCGCCACCATGTCGATCTGGTTCGCCCTGCTCGGCCTCGGTCTCGCCCCCGTCATGGTCGGCGCCACCGAGGTCATCGTCGGCAACGCGCCCATGGAGCTGTCCGGCGTCGCCGGCGGCCTTCAGCAGGCGGCGATGCAGATCGGCGGCAGCCTCGGCACCGCCGTGCTCGGCGCCGTGATGGCCTCCAAGGTCGACAACGACCTCCCCGGCAACTGGGCCGCCGCCGGTCTCCCCAGGCTCACCCCCGCCCAGCTGGGCCAGGCCAGCGAGGCCGTCCAGGTCGGCGTCCCCCCGGTGACCAAGGAGATGCCCCCGACCCTCATCGCCAAGATCACCGACGTGGCCCACGACACCTTCATCTCGGGCATGAGCCTCGCCTCCCTGGTGGCGGCAGGCGTGGCGGCGGTGGCGATCCTGGTGGCCCTGCTGACCCGCCGGGGAGAGAACGCGGAGGCGGGCGCGGGAGTGGGCCACATCTGAGCCCGGCGGCTGTCGTGCTTCTCAGGGGCACGGGGCTGTGCCGACATGCGGCTACCGCCGCGTGAGCGCGACCGGCCACGACGGTCGGACGGCCGCGCGATCACCGGACCATCAACGGTGATCGCGCGGCCACAGCCATCAGCGCCTAGGCATCTCCACCAGCCGCGCCAGGAGCCGCTGCCTTCACATCGAGCAGCTGGTACCGGTCGATCGCCTGCTTGAGCGCAGAGCGGTCGATCTTCCCCTCCTTCGCCAGCTCGGTCAGCACGGCGACCACGATCGACTGAGCGTCGATGTGGAAGAACCGCCGAGCCGCCCCCCGGGTGTCGGCGAAGCCGAACCCGTCCGCACCGAGCGACTGATACGGCCCGGGAACCCACCGCGCGATCTGATCAGGCACCGACCGCATCCAGTCCGACACCGCCACGAACGGTCCCTCGCCGGTGCCGAGCTTCCGTGTCACGAAGGGCACCCGCTGCTCCTCCTCGGGATGCAGCAGGTTGTGCTCCTCGCAGGCCACCGCCTCGCGCCGCAGCTCGTTCCAGGAGGTCGCGGACCACACGTCGGCCCGTACGTCCCAGTCCTCGGCCAGGATCCGCTGCGCCTCGAGCGCCCACGGCACCGCGACCCCCGACGCCATGATCTGCGCCGGGATCGCGCCGGAGTCACCGTCCTTGAGCTTGTAGACGCCCTTGAGGATGCCCTCGACGTCCACGTTCTCCGGCTCGGCCGGGTGCTTGATCGGCTCGTTGTAGACGGTGAGGTAGTAGAAGACGTCCTCGCCGTGCGGGTGCTCGGCGTCGCCGCCGTACATCCGCCGCAGCCCGTCCTTGACGATGTGCGCGATCTCGTAGCCGTACGCCGGGTCGTACGCCACGCACGCCGGGTTGGTCGAGGCGAGGAGCTGGGAGTGGCCGTCCGCGTGCTGGAGTCCCTCGCCGGTCAGGGTCGTACGGCCCGCGGTCGCGCCCAGGACGAAACCGCGCGCGAGCTGGTCGGCCATCTGCCAGAACTGGTCTCCGGTGCGCTGGAAACCGAACATCGAGTAGAAGACGTAGACCGGGATCAACGGCTCGCCGTGGGTGGCGTAGGCCGAGCCGGCCGCGATCAGCGAGGCCGTGCAGCCCGCCTCGGAGATGCCGTCGTGCAGCATCTGGCCGGTCGGGGACTCCTTGTAGGCGAGCAGCAGTTCGCGGTCGACCGACTCGTACTGCTGGCCGAGCGGGTTGTAGATCTTCGCGCTCGGGAAGAACGAGTCCATGCCGAAGGTGCGGTACTCGTCCGGCGCGATGAGTACGAACCGCCTGCCGATCTCCTTGTCCCGCATGAGGTCCTTCAGCAGGCGTACGAACGCCATGGTGGTGGCGATGGACTGCTGACCCGACCCCTTCTTCACACTCGCGTACGCCGTGTCGTCCGGCAGCTGCAGCGGCTGGGAGCGCACGACGCGCGTCGGGACGTACCCGCCGAGCGACCGGCGCCGGTCGTGCATGTACTGGATCTCCTCCGAGTCCCGGCCCGGGTGGTAGTACGGCGGGGCGCCGGACTCCAGCTCCTGGTCGGAGATCGGCAGGTGCAGCCGGTCGCGGAAGTGCTTGAGGTCGTCGACCGTCAGCTTCTTCATCTGGTGGGTGGCGTTGCGGCCCTCGAAGTTCGGGCCGAGCGTCCAGCCCTTGACCGTCTGCGCCAGGATCACCGTCGGCTGGCCCTTGTGCGCCTTGGCCGCCGACATCGCCGCGAAGATCTTCCGGTGGTCGTGGCCGCCGCGCCCCAGGTGCAGGATCTGGTCGTCGGTCATGTTCTCGACCATCGCGCGCAGCCGCTGGTCCTCACCGAAGAAGTGCTCGCGGATGTACTGGCCGGACTCGGTGGCGTACGTCTGGAACTGGCCGTCGGGCGTGGTGTTCAGCTTGTTGACCAGGATGCCGTCCCGGTCCTGCGCCAGCAGCGGGTCCCAGGTCCGGTCCCAGACCAGCTTGATCACGTTCCAGCCGGCCCCCCGGAACTGCGACTCCAGCTCCTGGATGATCTTGCCGTTGCCGCGCACCGGGCCGTCGAGCCGCTGGAGGTTGCAGTTGACCACGAAGGTCAGGTTGTCCAGTCCCTCGCGGGCGGCGATGGACAACTGGCCGAGCGACTCCGGCTCGTCCATCTCGCCGTCGCCGAGGAACGCCCACACGTGCGAGTCGGAGGTGTCCGCGATCCCGCGCGCCTCCATGTAGCGGTTCATCCGCGCCTGGTAGATCGCGCCGAGCGGGCCGAGTCCCATGGAGACGGTCGGGAACTCCCAGAAGTCCGGCATGGAGCGCGGGTGCGGGTAGCTGGACAGGCCGTCGGGGTACTTCGACTTCTCCTGGCGGAAGCCGTCGAGCTGGTTCTCGGTGAGCCGGTCGAGCAGATAGGCGCGGGCGTAGATGCCGGGGGAGGCGTGGCCCTGGAAGAAGACCTGGTCGCCGCCGTCACCGCCGTCCTTGCCGCGGAAGAAGTGGTTGAAGCCCACGTCGTACAGGGACGCGGAGGAGGCGAAGGTGGCGATGTGGCCGCCGACGCCGATGCCGGGCCGCTGCGCGCGCGAGACCATCACGGCCGCGTTCCAGCGGGTGGCGTTGAGGATGCGGCGCTCGATCTCCTCGTTGCCCGGGAAGAACGGCTCGCTCTTGGTGGGGATCGTGTTCACGTAGTCCGTGCTGCGCATCTCGGGCACGGCCACGCGCTTCTCGCGGGCCCGCTCGATCAGCCGGAGCATGAGATACCGGGCCCGCTCCCGGCCGCGCTCGTCGACGGCGGAGTCGAGGGAGTCGAGCCACTCCTGTGTTTCCTCGGGGTCGAAGTCAGGAACCTGACTCGGAAGGCCGCCAATGATGATCGGATTGCGATCGGAACCGGAAGCCACGCTGTTCCTCACCTTTCGGAGGGCCTGGGGCATTTCTTCTTCGAAGTCTTCGAGGACTTCGGAGCCTTCTTCTCGGGGAACTCTTCTTCTGGACGTTCCCCATCGTGTACCTCGCCATGGCCCGCGTCACCCCGGTCGCGGCGTTCGCCCGGCGCAAAACGCGACGATACGCCCGCGGTGTGACGTGCTCGGCAAATTTGTTCGACTGTCGTAACCAAGGATGATTCTGAAGGGGGCATAACGGGCACATCGGTGTGATGTGGTTCCCCGGCAAACGGGATACGGTGCCCTAAGCCGCTGCGGCGAGGTCGCCGCAGTCACCGTTTCGGCGGTCTGGACGGCCGGGTACTTGCGCGATCCGTCCCGCCCGTGTGGACTACGGCCAATGCTTCGCGTACGCGCGTGGCTGAGTTACTTCACCAGACATGATCAGGAGGCAACCCGTGAGCGCGACCGCGGACCACGCGGAGGAGCGGACCAACCCTGCCGCCAGGCTGGGTTTCCAGCCCGGACAGGTGGTCCAGGAGATCGGCTACGACGAGGACGTCGATCAGGAACTCCGCGAGGCCATCGAGGAAGCCGTCGAAGGCGACCTGATGGACGAGGAATACGACGACGTGGCCGACGCCGTCGTGCTGTGGTTCCGTGATGACGACGGCGACCTCACGGATGTGCTGGTGGACGCCACCACGTACATCGAAGAGGGCGGTGCCATCCTGCTCCTGACGCCGAAGACCGGCCGTACGGGGTACGTGGAGCCGAGCGACATCTCGGAGGCCGCGACGACCGCCGGCCTGACCGCGTCCAAGAGCGTCAGCGTCGGCAAGGACTGGAGCGGCTCGCGTCTGGCGACGCCGAAGGCCGCCAAGTCCGGCAAGCGCTAGGACGGCGCCGCCGAGCGGAACACACCGCCGGGCCCTCGGGCTTCGGGGCGGGCCGGGCACACCCCCGTCCCGCCCCGGAACCCGTGCTGTGCGCTGCGTAGGGTGGACGGGAGCGGGACTCCCGCCCACCCCGTCAGCCCACCGAAGGGATGCAAGGACCATGGCGATCCAGGCCGGCGACAAGGCGCCCGATTTCGAGCTCAAGGACAACCACGGCCGCACCGTGAAGCTCTCCGGCTTCCGGGGCGAGAAGAACGTGGTCCTGCTCTTCTACCCCTTCGCCTTCACCGGCGTCTGCACCGGTGAGCTGTGCGAGCTGCGTGACCACCTGCCGCAGTTCGAGGACCGCGACACCCAGCTGCTCGCCGTCTCCAACGACTCCATCCACACCCTGCGCGTCTTCGCCGAGCAGGAGGGCCTGGAGTACCCGCTGCTGAGCGACTTCTGGCCGCACGGCAACGTCTCCCGCGCCTACGGCGTCTTCGACGAGGACAAGGGCTGCGCCGTCCGGGGCACGTTCGTCATCGACAAGGAGGGCGTCGTGCGCTGGACCGTGGTCAACGCACTGCCGGACGCCCGCGACCTCAACGACTACGTGAAGGCGCTCGACGCGCTGTGAGCCGGTCCGGGGCGAGCGCCCCGGGGCCCCGACACCTGTGACCCCCCGGGTCCAGGGTCTGCGGGGGGCGGGAACCCGTCACTAGGATCGGCTCGTTGATCCCCTATCCGAAGCACGACGGGGCTTCCCGCCCCCGACACCACATGGAGGACCCGTGGGAGTCAGCCTCAGCAAGGGCGGCAACGTATCGCTGACGAAGGAGGCCCCGGGCCTGACCGCCGTCATCGTCGGCCTGGGGTGGGACGTGCGCACCACGACCGGCACCGACTTCGACCTCGACGCCAGCGCGCTGCTGCTGAACAACGCCGGCAAGGTCGGCAGCGACCAGAACTTCGTCTTCTTCAACAACCTCAAGAGCCCGGACGGCTCGGTCGAGCACACCGGCGACAACCTCACCGGTGAGGGCGAGGGCGACGACGAGCAGATCAAGGTCAACCTCGCCCAGGTGCCCGCCGACGTCGACAAGATCGTGTTCCCGGTGTCGATCTACGACGCCGACAACCGCCAGCAGTCCTTCGGCCAGGTCCGCAACGCCTTCATCCGCGTGGTGAACCAGGCGGGCGGCCAGGAGCTGGCGCGCTACGACCTGAGCGAGGACGCCTCCACCGAGACCGCCATGGTCTTCGGCGAGCTGTACCGCAACGGCACGGAGTGGAAGTTCCGGGCCATCGGCCAGGGCTACGCCTCGGGGCTGCGCGGCATCGCCCAGGATTTCGGCGTCAACGTCTGACGCCGCGGTTCCACCCTCCAGGCGCCGTTCCGTTCGCGGGCGGCGCCTGGGGGTATCCCCTCCGGGGAGTGCAGCAGACACAGGGAAGCGCTACAGGCAAGCGCCACAGGGGAGGACCAGCAGCATGGGTGTCACGCTCGCCAAGGGAGGCAACGTCTCCCTCTCGAAGGCCGCGCCGAATCTCACCAACGTCATGATCGGGCTCGGCTGGGACGCGCGGTCCACCACCGGCGCCCCCTTCGACCTCGACGCCAGCGCCCTGCTGTGCGGCGCCGGGAACCGGGTCCTGGGCGACGACTGGTTCGTCTTCTACAACCAGCTCACCAGCCCGGACGGCTCGGTCGAGCACACCGGCGACAACCTCACCGGTGAGGGCGAGGGCGACGACGAATCGATTCTGGTCGACCTTTCCCGCGTTCCGGGACAGTGCGAAAAGATCATTTTCCCGGTCTCGATCCACATGGCGGACGAGCGCGGCCAGTCCTTCGGACAGGTCTCCAACGCGTTCATCCGCGTGGTCAACCGCGCCGACGACCAGGAACTCGCCCGCTACGACCTGAGCGAGGACGCCTCCACCGAGACCGCCATGATCTTCGGCGAGCTGTACCGGTATCAGGGCGAATGGAAGTTCCGCGCGGTCGGCCAGGGGTACGCGTCCGGTCTGCGCGGCATCGCCATGGACTTCGGGGTCAACGTTTCGTAAAGCCGGGCCATACGTCCGGGAACAGCGTGTTTTCCCGGGGGACGCCCCTTCTGGTACGGCCGGAGGGAGACGTTCTACACTTCGTGGTCAACGTTTCGCAAAGCCGGGTACGGCAGGGGGAGACCCTCCTTCGGGCAATCGCCCGAAGGCGTCCTCCACACACGATGGGGTTAGCCAGTGCTTCTGAAAACCTTCGGCTGGTCGTTCGCGGTGACCGCGGTCGGCCTGGTCGCGGCGGTCTTCTACGGGGGGTGGAAGGCCTTCGGCATCGTGGCGATCCTCTCCATCCTGGAGATCTCGCTGTCGTTCGACAACGCGGTGGTCAACGCCGGAATCCTGAAGAAGATGAACGCCTTCTGGCAGAAGATCTTCCTCACGGTCGGCGTGCTCATCGCGGTGTTCGGAATGCGCCTCGTCTTCCCCGTCGTGATCGTCGCGATCAGCGCCAAGATGGGCCCGATCGAGGCCGTCAACCTCGCGCTGAACAACAAGGACCGCTACCAGGAACTCGTCACCGACGCCCACCCGGCGATCGCCGCCTTCGGCGGGATGTTCCTGCTGATGATCTTCCTCGACTTCATCTTCGAGGACCGGGACATCCAGTGGCTGCGCTGGATCGAGCGGCCGCTGGCCAAGCTCGGCAAGGTCGACATGCTGTCGGTCTGCATCTCCCTGATCGTCCTGCTGATCACCTCCTTCACCTTCGCCACCCACGCCCACCAGCACGGCGGCGCCCACGCCGACAAGGCGCAGACGGTGCTGATCGCGGGCATCGCGGGTCTGATCACCTACATGATCGTGGGCGGGCTCTCCGGCTACTTCGAGGACAAGCTGGAGGCCGAGGAGGAACGTGAGCACGAGGCCGAGGAAGAGGCCGCCCGCGCCGGCAAGCCACGCTCGGCGGTGCTGCTCGCCGGACAGGCCGCGTTCTTCATGTTCCTCTACCTCGAGGTCCTGGACGCCTCCTTCTCCTTCGACGGCGTGATCGGCGCCTTCGCCATCACCAACGACATCGTCCTGATGGCGCTCGGCCTCGGCATCGGCGCGATGTACGTCCGTTCGCTGACGGTCTACCTGGTCCGCCAGGGCACCCTCGACGACTACGTCTACCTGGAGCACGGCGCCCACTACGCGATCGGCGCCCTGGCCGTGATCCTCATGGTCACCATCCAGTACGAGATCAACGAGGTCGTCACCGGTCTCGTCGGCGTCGTCCTGATCGCCTGGTCGTTCTGGTCCTCGGTCCGCCGCAACCGCGCCCTCGCGGCACAGGGCGGCGACGCGGGCTCGGCGGAGAAGACGGAGATCTCCTCGGGGGTGTGACCCCGGCCGTGCGGGGCGTGCGCCCTCGCGCCCGGTGTGTGCGCCCTCGGGTGCCCCCTGGGGGCAAGATCGGGGGCGGGGCGGGGTGTGGCGCCCCGCGCCGGAAGGGAACGCTTCGAACGGGGCGGCCGACGTGGTCGGCCGCCCCGGCGGCTTTTCCATCACGAGCACCACGAGCACGGGTACCTGGGGGCGGGAATGGGATTCCTCGACGGACTGCTGGGCGGACGCGGCGCCGACTTCGACTCGGGCAGTCCCGGAAGCAACGCGATCGAACTGACCAAGCGGCACCAGCAGGTGTCCCTCACCAAGCAGGACGCGGCCACCGGCCACCTCCGGGTCAATCTGACCTGGCAGATGCGGACCTCCGACATCGCCGGCATCCAGCGCGAGAGCCTGTTCAGGCACCCCTTCAAGGCGCTCAAGCCACCGGAAGTGATGGGCCACGGCCAGAGCATGGTCAACGTCGACCTGGACCTCGGCTGCCTCTACGAACTGGCGGACGGCACCAAGGGCGTCGTCCAGCCCCTCGGCGGCTACTTCGGCGACGTCAACGCCCCGCCGTACGTCAAGCTCAGCGGCGACGACCGCTTCGGCTCGGCGTCCGGCGAGACCATGTACGTCAACCTCGATCACCGCGACGCCATCAAACGGCTGCTGGTGTTCGTCTACATCTACGACCAGACCCCGGCGTTCGACCGTACCCACGCCAAGGTCACCCTCTACCCGAGCAACGGACCCCGCATCGAGATCGGCCTGGACGAACGCCACCCCCAGGCCCGCTCCTGCGCCGTGGTGCTCATAGAGAACGTCAAGGGGGAGCTGCTCGTCCGCCGCGAGGTCAAGTTCGTCTACGGCTTCCAGGGCGAGCTGGACCGGCTGTACGGCTGGGGGCTGAGCTGGGGCCGGGGCTACAAGTCCAAGGCGGACCGCTAGCCTCCCGGGCGCGGCGTCAGCGGCCCAGGAACTGCGGGCCCTGCGGGGGCAGCCGGAAGTCCGGGTCCAGGGCCGCCGCGGGCAGCGGCTGCGGCTGGGGATAGCCGTAGGCCGGCTGCTGCTGGGTCGCCGGGGGCTGCTGGACGGTCGCCTGCTGCGGTCCGGCGGGCTGCGGATAGCCGTAGCCGGGCTGCGCGGTGGTGGCCGGCTGGGGGTAGCCGTAGGCCGAGCGCAGCGCCGAGGTCGCCTGCGGATAGCCGTAGGCGGGCGGCTGTGCGGGGGCCGGCGGCGGCTGCTCGGGCGGCAGCGGCAGCGACAGGGACTCGGAGCGCGGCGGCTCCTCCACCGCCTCCGACTCGTCCACCGAGATGCCGAAGTCGGTGGCGAGCCCCTTCAGCCCGTTCGAGTAGCCCTCGCCCAGCGCGCGGAACTTCCAGGCGTCCCCGCGTCGGTACAGCTCCCCGCAGATCAGCGCCGTCTCCGCACCCGTCTCCGGTGTGACCTCGAACCGGGCCAGCGGCTCCGCGTCCGCCGTCGCCGCGTCGTAGACCAGCACGCACAGCGCGGGCACCCGGTCGAAGGTCTCGCCGTCCGCCGAGGCGACCAGCAGCACCCGGCTCACACCGGGCTCCAGACCGGTCAGGTCCGCCTGGACGGTGTCGGTCAGGCCCTCGGTGACCCGCTTCTTGCCCAGGCGCCACACGGCGCCCGAGGGGTGCCGGGGCTGGTTGTAGAAGACGAAGTCCTCGTCGGAGCGCACACGGCCGTCGGAACCCAGCAGCAGCGCCGAGGCGTCCACGTCCGGCACGCCCTGCCCGGGCGTCCAGCGCAGCACGGCGCGCACCGTGGCGGCCTCCAGCGGGATGTTCGACCCCTTCAGCATCGCGTGCGTCATGCGGTCATCCTGCCTTCTCGGTCCTGGGCACGACAATGCGGGGGTGCCCGCCGCCGACACTCCTCGGTTACCGGAAATTCATGCCCTCCCGGGAACCCCTGACATGGATATCTACGTACTATTACCGGCCACCCTTTGCCGAAATCATCGGTCCGCGTATGCCTTGAGGGAGTCCTATGCGTCATTTCGGGCACATCGCCCCCGAGGTGCGGGAGCGTCTGTTCCACCAGGAGCCGTGCGAGTTCACCGCCGATTCCCCGGCCCGGCTGCTGTCGGCCGCCCTCGGCGCCACGCTCTACAGCCCGGCCACCCGCCCCCGCCTCGCCGACGACGTCCTCAAGCAGAGCCGGGCCGGTGTGGTCTCCATGGTGCTGTGCCTGGAGGACTCCATCGACGACGCGGACGTACCGGCCGGTGAGGACAACCTCGTCCGGCAGTTCGCAGAGCTGGACGCGCGCGCCGGGGAGGAGCCGCCGCTGCTCTTCATCCGGGTGCGCACCCCCGACCAGATCCCCGACCTGGTCCGGCGCCTGGGTCCCACCGCCCGGCTGCTCTCCGGCTTCGTGCTCCCCAAGTTCACCGGGGAGCGCGGGATGCCGTTCCTGGAGGCGCTGAGCGAGGCCGAGAAGGAGAGCGGCCGGCGGCTCTTCGCGATGCCCGTCCTGGAGTCGACCGAGCTGATCTACCGCGAGTCCCGCGGGGAGACGCTGGACGGCATCATGCGCGCGGTCGGCAAGTACCGCGAGCGGGTCCTCGCCCTGCGCCTCGGCGTCACCGACTTCTGCTCCTCCTACGGCCTGCGCCGCGCCCCCGACATGACCGCCTACGACGTCCAGATCGTCGCCTCGGTGATCGCCGACGTGGTCAACGTGCTGGGCCGCGCCGACGGCACCGGATTCACCGTGACCGGTCCGGTCTGGGAGTACTTCCGCGTCCCCGAGCGGGTCTTCAAGCCCCAGCTCAGGCAGAGCCCCTTCCTTGAGGTGCGGGCCGTCGAGCTGCGCGAGAAGCTGATCGAACACGCCATGGACGGCCTCCTGCGGGAGATCTCCCTCGACCAGGCCAACGGCCTGCTCGGCAAGACCTGCATCCACCCCTCCCATGTCATGCCCGTCCACGCGCTGTCCGTGGTCAGTCACGAAGAGTTCAGCGACGCCCAGGACATCCTGCGGCCGGAACGCGGCGGTGGGGGTGTGCTGCGGTCGGCCTACACGAACAAGATGAACGAAGTGAAGCCCCACCGCGCCTGGGCCGAGCGCACCCTGCTGCGCGCCGAGGTCTTCGGCGTGGCCGGCGAGGACGTCGGCTTCGTGGAACTGCTCGCCGCCGGCATCACCGGCTGACCCTCCCGCCGCCGGGGCGACCCGGCCGACCTCCCCCCACCTCCAAGGAACGCATGAACAACGCAGTGAACGACGGCATCTGGTCCGGCAGATGGGTCGCGGAGCGGCTCGGTGTCGAGCTGGAGGGCGACGACGAACTGCCCGCCCTCCTCGGGCTCGCGCTGCGCCGCAACCCCAAGCGGGCGCATCTGCTGGTCTCGCACGTCCTCGGCAAGCACGTGCCCCAGTCGCCCACCGTCGTCTACGGCCACGGCTTCCGGCTCGGCCGCCGGGTGCGCGCGCTGCTCGGCGACACGGAGGCCGCCGGGACTGTCGTCCTGGGCTACGCGGAGACCGCCACCGGCCTCGGCCACGCCGTCGCCGACGGCCTGGGTCTCGCCCCGTATCTGCACTCCACCCGCCGCCCGGTGGCCGGGGTGGACCGCGCGGGCGGCTTCGAGGAGTCCCACTCGCACGCCACCTCCCACCTGCTGCTCCCGGCCGACCCGGCGCTGCTCGCGGGCGCGGGCCCGCTGGTGCTCGTGGACGACGAGTTCTCCACCGGAAACACGATCCTCAACACCATCCGCGACCTGCACGAACGCCACCCCCGGCAGCGGTACGTGGTGGTCGCCCTGGTCGACATGCGCTCGCCCGAGGACGCCGGACGCCTGGAGCGGTTCGCCGCCGGGATCGGCGCCCGCGTGGACCTGGTGGCGGGCGCGTCCGGGACCGTACGGCTGCCGGAGGGCGTGCTGGAGAAGGGACAGGAGCTGGTCGCCCGGCACGGGAGCACCGCACCCGGCCCGGCCGCGCGGGCGGACGGCGAGGACGGGACTGCGCACGGCCGCACCCCCCGCGTCGACCTGCACTGGCCGCGCGGGCTGCCCGACGGCGGCCGGCACGGCTTCACGCCCGCCCACCGCGCCCGGCTGGAGGCCGCGTTGCCCGCGATGGCCGCCCGGGCCGCCGAGGCGCTGCCCGAGGGCGCCCGGCGGGTGCTGGTGCTCGGCTTCGAGGAGCTGATGTACGCCCCGCTGCGCATAGCCCGCGAGCTGGAGCAGCTCGTCCCCGCCGAGGTCCGCTTCTCGACCACCACCCGCTCACCGGTGCTCGCCGTGGACGACCCGGGCTACGCGATACGCAGCAGCCTGGTCTTCCCCGACCACGACGACCCGGCCGACGGGCCCGGCGAGCGGTACGCGTACAACGTCGCGGGCGGCGGCTTCGACACCGTCCTCGCCGTCGTCGACTCCGCCGCCGACACCCCCCGGCTGCATGCCCCGGGCGGCCTGCTGGACCGCCTCGCGGCCCACGTCCCGAACGTCCTGCTCGCGGTCGTGCCGTCCTACGTCCCCGAGCCACTCGCCACTCCCGAAAGGCCGCCCATGCTGCCCGAGCCCCTCCGTGGCCCCGCCTTCTCCTCGTACGCACCCGACGAGGTCGGCTGGCTGCTCCAGGACCTCTCGGACATCACCCTGGAGGCGCCGACGGAGGAGCGCGAGGAGGCCGTGCAGAGCGGCGGCGCGCACTACGCGGAGTCGCTGCCGGTGGAGTACCAGCCCAGCGAGCGCTACCAGGAGCTGTTCCACGCCGCCCTGGACGCCTCGGCCGCCCGGATCGCCCAGGCGGTCGGCGTGGTCACGGAGACGGTCCTCACCGAGGTCGCCGCCCGGCCGCGCCCCGGCGCCCCGGACGAGACCCCTCGCCCGGTGCTGGTCTCCCTCGCCCGCGCGGGCACCCCGGTCGGCGTGCTGATGCGCCGCTGGGCCCAGCACCGTCATGGACTCCAGCTCCCGCACTACGCCGTCTCGATCGTGCGCGGCCGGGGCATCGACGCCAACGCGCTGCGCTGGCTGGCCGCCCACCACGACCCGCGCGACGTCGTCTTCGTCGACGGCTGGACCGGCAAGGGTGCCATCACCCGCGAACTCGCCGCCGCCATAGAGGAGTTCGAGCGCGAGGAGGGCATCACCGGCTTCGATCCGGAGATCGCCGTCCTGGCCGACCCGGGCTCCTGCGTGCGCACCTACGGCACCCGCGAGGACTTCCTCATACCCTCCGCTTGCCTCAACTCGACGGTTTCCGGCCTCATTTCGCGCACCGTGCTGCGCGCCGACCTGGTCGGTCCGCACGACTTCCACGGCGCGAAGTTCTACCGCGAACTCGCGGGCGCCGACGTCTCGGTGGCCTTCCTGGACGCCGTCTCCGCCCGCTTCCCCGAGGTCGAGGAGAGCGTCGACGTGGCGGTCAAGGAACTGCTGGCCGGGGACCGCGCACCGACCTGGGAGGGCTGGCGGGCCGTCGAGCGGATCAGCGAGGAGTACGGCATCCACGACGTGAACCTGGTCAAGCCGGGTGTCGGTGAGACCACCCGGGTGCTGCTGCGCCGGGTGCCCTGGAAGATCCTCGCCAAGGCGGGCGCGGGCGCCGACCTCGACCATGTCCGCCTGCTCGCCGAGCAGCGCGGAGTGCCGGTGGAGGAGGTCGACGAGTTGCCGTACACCTGCGTCGGCCTGATCCACCCGCGCTACACGCGCGGAGCGACGGGCGCCGACGGCCGGGCGGTGGGCGTCTGATGACGGTCATGGTGGCGAGCGACCTCGACCGCACGCTGATCTACTCCGCGGCGGCCCTCGGACTGACCATGCCCGACGCCCGGGCGCCCCGGCTGCTGTGCGTGGAGGTCCACGAGAGCAGACCGCTGTCCTTCATGACCGAGACGGCGGCCGGGCTCCTGACCGCGCTCGGGGACGCGGCGGTGTTCGTGCCGACGACGACCCGCAGCCGCAAGCAGTACCAGCGGATCAACCTGCCCGGTCCGGCCCCGGCGTACGCGATCTGCGCCAACGGCGGGCATCTGCTGGTCGACGGGGTCACCGACCGGGACTGGCACGCCGACGTGCAGCGACGGCTCGCCGCCGCGTGCGCGCCGCTGGCGGAGGTCCAGGACCACCTCGCCGCGACCGGCGATCCGCTGTGGGTGCGCAAGCAGCGCGTCGCCGAGGACCTGTTCGCCTACCTGGTCGTCGAGCGCGAGCTGACGCCCGAGAGCTGGGTGGCGGAGCTGACCGGCTGGGCGGCGGAGCGCGGCTGGACCGTCTCGCTCCAGGGGCGCAAGCTCTACGCCGTCCCCGGGCCGCTCACCAAGAGCGCCGCCGTGCACGAGGTCGCCCGGCGTACGGGTGCGGATCTGACGCTCGCGGCCGGGGACTCGCTCCTCGACGCCGACCTGCTGCTCGCCGCCGACCGCGCGTGGCGGCCGGGGCACGGGGAGCTGGCCGAGGCGGCCTGGACGGCGCCGGCGGTCCAGGCGCTGACGGAGCGCGGGGTGCTGGCGGGGGAGCGGATTCTCCGGGAGTTCCTGGGCGCGGCGGGAAATGGGGCAGCGACGAGCGCGGCGGCGGTTCCGGCGCCGGCTTCCGCACACACGTCGGCCCCCGCTTCGGCTGAGGTGCGTCCGTAGGGGCCGGTGGGTGCGCCGGGTGGCGGTTGCGGTGTGCGGTGCCGACGGGTGCCGGGCAGCGGTGGCCGATGCGCTGCGGCGTGGATCAGCCGCAGCAGCCCCCGCCGCAGCAGCCGCCGCCTCCGCCGGACGGGCTCTGCGCGGGGGCGGCGGAGGTGCCGCCGACCGCGACCGCGGAGAGCAGCTTCACCGTGTCGTCGTGGCCCGAGGGGCAGGCGGCGGGGGCGGCGGACTCGGCCATGGGGCGGCTCAGTTCGAAGGTGTCGCCGCAGGTCCGGCAGCGGTACTCGTAGCGAGGCATGGGGACAGGTTAGCCGCCGGACCGCGCGGCGGGGCGGGTCACTCGGAGGTCGTGTCCGGGCGTGTGCCCCCTTGCGCGTCCCTCCCCTTCGGGGGCGACTCCTGATCCGTGAGGGCGGGCCGGTCCGCGCCGGTCAGCGCGGGCTGCGCGTCCGGGTGGTCGGGGTGCCGGGCGCGCCAGTACGGGTTGTCGTGCGGGAGGACCGAGCCGACCCGGCCGTACATCCCGAAGGTCATCAGCAACAGGCCGACCACGAAGGTGAAGTACACGTTCTGGATCTTGAACGCCAGGATGTTGCTGTCCGTGCCCAGCAGGCCCAGGTTGATGAATCCGTTCAGGATGAACAGCACGCCGAAGACCATGTTCAGCGTCGAGGCGAAGTTGCCGCCGATCACCATGCCCACGAGCAGGACCAGCCCGACGACGATCGAGAGCACGCTCAGCGCGCCGTTGGTGTTGAGGCCCGCCACCATGTCGGCGCCGGTGTTGAAGGGCCCGATGTGGTCGATCACGCCGAGGATGCCGAAGATCAGCAGGAAGAGACCGATCAGTCCGGCGCCGATCCGGTAGACCCTGTTCAGCTTGTGGTCCACGGGCAGGTGCTCGTCGAACGGGATGCGACTGTGCCGGTGTCTGGTGCGCTCTGCGTGTGTGGCCATGTCCGCCTCCCTCAGGGCGTTGGGGCAGGCCATACGGTTCATCCCAATATCCGCCCGGTGGGCCGGTGGCGGCAACACAGGTGGGGCATCCGGGCCCGGTGGGTGGGGCGGGGATGAGCGTTCGGTGACGGGTGACCGGGGGCCGGTGCGGTGCCTGGTGACCTGTGCCCGCCGCCGCGGACTCAGTGCCCGGAGCCGCGCTCCTCGCGGATCTGGGAGACGACCCGGGACGCCGTCTCCCGTACGGCCTCCGTCTCGGTCAGGAAGTGCCAGTAGTCGGGATGGCGGCCGCTGTCCAGCGTCGCGATCGCCCGGTCGAGGCGGGCCACCGCGTCGTCCAGCGGCCGGGCGTGCCGGGGCTCGGGCGCCGTACGGCCGGTCATGGCGAGCCGCTGGGCGTCGCGGAGCGCGAACCTGGCCCGTTCGATCTCGGCGCGGGGGTCCTTCTGGACGGCGTTCAGCCGGTTCAGCCGGTCACCGGCGGCGGAGACCGCCTCGTCGGTGGTGCTGAGCAGGGCGCGGACGGTCGAGAGCAGCGAGGTGGCGTCCGCCCACCGCTGCGCCTCCCGCGCGGAGCGCGCCTCGGCGAGCTTGCGCTCGGCCTGCCGTACGTTCTCCCCGGCCTGCTCGGGCACGTGCTGGAGGTCCTGCCAGCAGGCGGCGGTGAAGCGCCGGCGCAGCTCGCTCAGGATCGGCTCGACCTGTCCGGCGCGGGTGGTCAGCGCCTGGGCGCGGGTGCCGAGGCTGACCAGTCGCCGGTCGATCTCCGCGGCCTTCTCCGGCAGCCGCTCGGCCTCGGCGCGGATCGCCGCGGCCTCCCGCCGTACCCGCTCGGCGCGCTCCAGGGTGGCGGCCGCGCCGTGCTGTCCGGCGCCCTGGTTGAGTTTGGTCAGTTCGGGGGAGAGCGTGGCGAGTCGCGCCGCGAGATCGTCGGCCCGCAGCCGCTTCTCCCGTACGGCGTCCAGCGCGTTGCTCGCTCCCAGCAGTTCCTGCCGCGCCCGCTCCACGGCCGGGGCGAGCCGCGCGAGCTGCGTCTCCGCCTTGCCGAGCAGCGGCCCGAGCGAACTGGCGAACCGGTCCAGCTCCTGCCTGACCCGCACCAGCTCGTCCTTGGCCGCGGTCAGCTCGGCCCGCGCCCGCACGGCGACGGCGGCCTCCAGGTCGTCCCGGTCCAGGTCCTGTGCGTCGACCGCCTCGATGTACCGGTGACTGGCCTCGTCTATCCGCCGTCCGAGCGCGGCGAACCCGTCCACGGCGCGCCGGGCCTCGGCGGAGTCGTCGACCGCCCCGATCGTCTCGATGGCGATCAGCAGATCCCGCTGCGCGGTGTCCAGCTCGTAGAACGCCTCCGCCGCCGCGTCCTTCGCCGCCTGCGCCTCCATCCGCTGACTCTCGGCCCTGCCCCCGAACCAGCGCCGGGTGCCACCACCGGCGAAGGCGAGGGGCAGGACGAGGAGGGGGAGAGCGAGCAGGAGGGCGGTGTCGCGGAGCGGGGAGGGAGTTCGGGGACGCGAGGTGGCGGCGCGCGGCGTCGAGGGGTCGCGCCGGGTGCCGGCGTCTCGCCGGGCGATGCGGTCGCGCGGGGCGCCGGGCCGGTGTCCGACCCCTGCGGTCGACGGCGGGTACGGCTGCGAACCTGACGGCGTGCCCGGTGTCCCCGTCACAATCCCTCTCCCGTGCTGTCCTGCGGCGCCCTGGGTGGAGCCATTCTCCCACCCGACGTAGACGAACACACGGCCCGGTCAGTTGCCTGCACGCGCCTCCTGCCTCGCAGAACGGGTTTGCGGTCACGCGGCGCGGTCAAGGTAAGCTGTCGCTCGACCCGGCCACGTGCCCGGTCTTCACGGGTGCGTAGCTCAGGGGTAGAGCGCCTGCCTTACAAGCAGGATGTCGGCGGTTCGAAACCGTCCGCGCCCACAGGTCAGAGGTCCTTCACCGACGTGGTGAGGGGCCTCTTCCCGTTTGTCCGGGGTCCTTCTGCCCCTCTGTGAGTGACCCCGCCGTCAGCGATGGTTCTCGTTGAACCGGGCGATCAGGGGGGAGAGTTCGAGGAGGCTCTCGATGTGGAACGTCGGGAGGCGGTCGGATTTCCTGTCGTGGGGGTGGAGGGCGGCCCAGGGGCCTCGGTGGACGAGGGCGGTGTGGAGGCCGGCGGTGTGGGCGGGGTGGATGTCGTTGTCGAGGCGGTCGCCGACGTAGAGCATCTCGTGGGGTTCGGCGGGGATCAGCGAGACGAGGCGGGCGAAGAAGGCGGGGTCGGGTTTGGCGGTGCCCCAGTCGTCGGAGAGTCCGATCAGGTCCACGTCGCTCGCGAACAGTTCGCGCAGGTGACGGCCGGCGAGGGTGTCCTGGTTCGCCGCGATCCCCAGCCAGAGGCCGTCGGCGCGCAGGGTGGCCAGGGTGTCCCGGACGTCCGGGTAGAGGTCCTCCTCCGTGATCGTCCGGGGCAGGCCCGCTTCCTCCCGCGCCTCCCGCTCCGCGCTCAGGTCGAAACCCGGGCGGAACTCCTCGAACACCTCTCGCCAGTCGTCGCCCCGGGCCACGACCGCGCCGAACACCGCGCTGAACGTGTGCCGGGGCACGCCCAGCCAGTCCGCCCAGGCGCCCCACTCGGCGGTCTCGTCCACGAGGCACTCGCCCACGTCGAAGATCACAGCGCGAATCATGGGGGCAGCGTATCCAGCGGTCGTCCTCCGGTGGAGCGGGTTCGCGGGGCGGGGGAGCGGCCCCTCACCTCGCGAACCGTCCGGCCGTCCGTCAGGCAGGCGGCTGCTCCTCCTCCGCGTGCTTCAGCTTCGAGCGGGCGTCCACCCGGTCCGTCGCCGTTGTCTCGGACCAGAAGCGGTGGCCGGTGACGAACACCGCGAGTTCGTGCTCACGGCGGCGGAGCTTCTCCACTTCCGCCTGCTCGTCGGGGGTCCAGCCGGGGGAGGCGGGTCGTTCGATCTTGCGCCAGCCGAGGTCGTCGCTGAAGCCGTCCAACGGCTCCACCGACCAGGGGAGCCGCTTGAGCAGGGCCGACAGCTCGGCCCGGACCTGGTGCAGCTCCGCCTGCCCGGCGAGGAGGTCACTGGGGAATTCGGGGGTCGTAGCCACACGGCAATGGTACGCCTGTTCGAATCCGTACGACGCGTTCGCTCGGCCGGTTCAGTCGAACGAGTGTTCCGGGAGGGGCTGGATTGACGGCCCGGTCCGCGGGAACCGCAAGGTCCGCCCCCTTCGCGACCCGCCCTCCCTCAGTACCCCGCCGCCCGCAACTCCTCCACCACCCGCGTCGCCACCGGCACCGCCACTCCCCGCGCCTCCGCCGCCCGCAGCAGCGCCCCGCCGACCGCGTCCAGCTCCAGCGGCCGTCCCTCCTCCGCGTCCCGCTGCATCGAGGACTTCGCGCCGGGCGGGAAGGTGTCGTAGCGGGCGAGCAGCCGTGCCGCGTCCGTCGGGGCGCCGCACGCCCGGCCGACGGCCGCCGTCTCCGCCACCAGCGCCTCCAGTTCCCTGCGGTGCCGGTCGAGCACCACGTCCAACGGGGCGGCGTACCGAGTGGTGAGCAGGGCGAACGGGGCGAGGAAGGCCAGCTTCGTCCAGAGCGTCGCCGTCTCGTCCCCGGTCACCCGGGCCGTCACGCCCGAGGCGGTGAGCGCGGCGGCGAGTGCGTCGAGGCGGTCGCGGGGTGCCGTCGCGCTCGCGAGGTCCGCCTCCACGAACGGGCTGCCCTGCTCGATCACCACCGGGTCCGCCGAGACCCGCGTCGACTCCACCCGGATCGCGGCCGGGGCCACCTGGGCGGAGCCGTAGCGGGCGCGCAGGGCGGCCGGGTGCTCGACGCCGTTCAGGAACGGTACGAGGAGGGCGTCGCCGAGCGCCTCCGCCGGGACGCGGGACAGGGCCGCGTCCAGGCCCGTCTGCTTGACGGCGACGAGGCACGCCTCCACCGGCTCGCGCAGCATGGTGTCCGCCTCCACGGGCGCCGTGAACTCCCCGAACTGGCGGCTGCGGACCCGGATTCCGTTCTTGCGCAGCGACTCCGCCGTACTCTCGCGCGCCAGGCAGATCACCCGGTGCCCGGAACGGGAGAGCAGCGCGGCGAGCAGTCCGCCGACTCCGCCGGGGCCGAGTACGGCGATGGTGGGCTTGACCGTCATGAGATGACTCCTGTCATGGGTCGGCCCCGGGAGTCGGTGGCCGCCGCGGAGGATCATGACATGCGGGCGGGCGACGGGGGAGTGCCCGTTCGTACGGCGAACCCCGGCTCCCCGCGCCACACTTGACCCATGTGCCGGAGTATCAAGACGCTGCGCCCGCCCGTACTCCCCGGTGAGGCCACCGAGGACGACATCCACGCCGCCGCGCTGCAGTACGTACGCAAGATCTCGGGCTTCCGCGCCCCCGCCGCGCACAACCGCGAGGCGTTCGACCGGGCGGTCGCGGCGGTCGCCGAGGCCACCGCCGAGCTGCTGGACAGCCTGGAGGTACGGGGGCAGAAGAAGGCGACGACGCCGGGCTGACGGCGAGGACCGGACCGCGCTCGGCCCAGCCCGGAATCACGCGCTCCCGACCCTGGTGCCGGTCTGACGATTCTCGTCTGCCGCGCGGCCGCCCTCCGGGCGACGACGGGAATGGTCAGACAGGCCCTACGCCTCCACCGGACGTCGCCGCATCAGATACGCCGCCCCCGACCCCGCCGCGCACAGTGCCGCCACCGACACCCCCGTCGCCAGCCAGGTCGCGCCCAGCCAGCGGGCGCCGTAGTAGCCGAGGGCCACGCTGTAGCCCGCCCAGGACAGTCCCGCGAGGGCGGACCAGGGGAGGAAGTCGCGGGCGCGGCGGTGGGCGGCGCCCGCGCAGAAGGAGACGACCGAGCGGCCCGCCGGGGCGAACCGGGCCAGCACCACCAGCGCGCCGCCGCCCCGCGCGAGCGCCTCACCGAGTCGTTCCTGCGCGCTGGTCAGGCGCCGGGAGCGGGCGATGGCGCGGTCGAGACGCGCGCCGCCGCGCCAGGCCAGGCGGTACGCGGCCAGGTCGCCCGCGACCGAGGCGACGGCGGCGCAGATGATCAGTACGACGGTGTCGGGCACGTCGTGCGGCACCCTGCCCGCCGCCGCGCCCGTACCGGCGGCGGCCGCCGTGGCCGCCGTGATGACGAGCACTCCGCTGGGCAGCACGGGTACGAAGACGTCGAGCAGAACCGACACGGCCACCATGGCGTAGATCCAGGGACCGGCCGCCAGGAACCCCACACTCTCCAGCACCACGACTCCCTCGTTCCCCCGATGACAGCCGTACAGCGTACGCCTGACGGGGTGACGGATGGTTCACAAGAGGATCAAGTGACAGACACGGCATGTTCACGACGGGGTCACGGAGCCGAGGGGCACCCGCTGCGGGAGCCCGGCCGCACGGTGTCCACACCGAGTACGGGATCGACGGGCGCCACGAGCTGCCGGGTGGCCACGGCCAGGAGACGTGCCGGGGCCTCTCCGTCCAGCAGGGCGCTCACGTACGCGAGCGCGTCGCCGGGCGAGAGCACCGGCAGGCGTCGCCGCAGGGACCGTGCGGCGTGCGGGCGTCCGTGGGAGGCGGCGGCCACCTGGATCTCGTCATGCAGATCGTCCACCGCGGTGCGCACGGGCAGCCCGCGTATCCGGGCGCGGTAGTCGGTCTCCCACGCACCCGTCCTGGCCGAGAGGACCCCGATCCGGTGCAGTCCTCCGTCGAGGCGGTCGACCAGATACGGGCCCGTCCCGACCAGCATGGCTGCCGGATTCCGGGTGCGGACGAACTCCTCCGACTGCCAGAAGACGATCCACACCAGTTCGTGTTCCTCGACATGGGTCACGACCGTGCGCGTCGTGTCGACGCCGAGGGCCCACGACTGCCGGTCCTCGCGCTCCAACTGTTCTTCCACGATCCGGATCGCGGCATCCCGTCCGATCATGCGGGCAGCTTCCCGCAAGGGGCGCGGCTTAGGCTTCCGAATTTCGCGCGCCCCGCCGCCCGTCACGCCGTCACCCGCCCGGCGCGTCCAGCGCGCCGACCCCGCAGCCGTGCCGTACCAACGGGGAGAGGCCCGCGCGGCGGAGGTGCCGTGTTGCCGAGGGCCGGGGAAAGGCGAGGTGGGCGTGATGGTGGGTGCTGGTCTGTGGGCGGGGGCCGTGGCCGTGGTGGTGCTGGCGGCGACGCCTGCCGCCGCCGGCGGGTACACCGTCGACGCGGAGGGCCGGTTCGCGCCGCCGGCCGCCTTCGTGCCGTCGGCGGCGGTGACGTACGACCAGTCGCTCGTCCCGGCGGCCGGCACGATCCGGGTGCGTCAGCTCACCGGGCCCGGCGCGGCCACGACCGTGGAGCTGAAGGTCGGCGGACTGCGGCCCGGCCACACCTACGGCGCGTACGTCCACCAGCGTGCCTGCGGTTCCACCGGCGCCGACGCGGGCGACCGGTACCGCGACGCCGCCGCCGCGGGGTCCACCGCCGCCAACGAGGTCCGGCTCGGCTTCAACACCGACTCCCGCGGCGCGGGCGCGGCGAGTGTCCGGCACACCTGGGGCTTCCGGAGGAACGAGGCCGCCTCCGTCGTGATCCAGGACCGCCCCGGCACGGTGGGCGTCCGGCGCGTCGCCTGCTTCACCGTGCCGTTCGGCTGGGTCACCGGGATGTCGTGACGGCGGCGGGGCAGCCCGGTCCTGCGCGCACGCGTGGCCCGGGGGGCTCAGGTCCCCGCCGGGGCACGCTCGTTCACAGACGCGTCGTCACGCCGCGACCGGCGCTTCCTCAGCGGCCGGTTCCGCCGCCGTGGCCGTCGTCGTACGGCCGGGCAGCAGGCTCTCGGCGGCGAAGGCGCCCGAGCCCGTGAAGACGAGGAGGAAGAAGGACCAGCAGAAGAGGACGGAGAGTTCGCCGCCGTTCTGGATGGGCCAGAGGGCGTTCTGCTGGTGGACGTCGAAGTAGGCGAACGCCATCGAGCCGGAGGCGATCAGCGCGGCGCCCCGGGTGCCGAGGCCGAGCAGGACGAGGGCGCCCGCGACCAGCTGGATGACGGCCGCGTACCAGCCGGGCCAGGTGCCGGCCGGGACCGTTCCGCCGTGGGTGCCGACGGCACCGCCGAGGACGCCGAACAGCGAGGCCGCGCCGTGCACGGCGAACAGGAGGCCGACGACGATGCGGAAGAGCCCGAGGGCGTAGGGCTGGGCTGTGTTGAGCCGAGCGGACATGGGGGGGGTTCTCCTCTTTCGGTTACGGCGCGCCCCGCGCGTCCGGCGACGCTGCCGGACGGGGGCCGCCGGGCCGGTGACGTGGGGCGGCGGGTACCGAACGAGGGCAAAGGTTAGGTGAACCTAATTTGTGCTTGCAAGTTCAACATTCGGCCATGGTCGCTTCTCGTCATGTGCCTGACACAAGAGGGGATGGGTGCGGGGTGGGTGTGGGTGCTTCTGGGCGGGAATGGCGACGGCCCGCCCTGGCGGGCGGGCCGTCGGTGTGTCCTGATTCCGATGTCCGTGCCGATGTCCGCTCCGGTCAGCAGCCCGAGAGGTGGTTCGTCAGCGCGCTCTTCTCGGCGGAGTCGACCGAGAGGTTGTAGTAGTACTTCACCTGCACCCAGGCGCGGACGTAGGTGCAGCGGTACGACGTCAGGGACGGCATCCAGGTCGCCGGGTCCTGGTCGCCCTTGGACTGGTTGACGTTGTCGGTGACCGCGAGGAGTTGCGGGCGGGTCACGTCGTTGGCGAACGCCTGGCGCTGCGCGGTCGTCCACTTGCTCGCGCCCGAGTCCCACGCCTCGGCGAGCGGCACCAGGTGGTCGATGTCCACGTCCGAGGCCGCGCTCCAGGTCGCGCCGTCGTACGGGGAGTACCAGCTGCCGCTGGTGGCGACGCAGGCGGAGTCGGTGGTGACGTTCGTACCGTCCCGCTTGAGGATGTACTCGCGGGTGTTGCAGGTGCCGCTGATGGTGATCCAGGTCGGGAAGAGGTCGCGGCTGTAGCCGGTGCGGTTCTCGGTGGCCACGGTGAGCTGGGAGAGGTAGCTGCGGGCGGTGGCGCCGCTGACCGGCGTCGGCAGGGCGGCGGAGGCGGTGGGGGAGTTGAACAGCGCTGCGGAGGCGATGAGTCCGGTGGCGGCCGCGAGGGTGGCCAGTCGTCGACGCGCGTAGAACCGCGGCATACGGGGCATACGGAACATCTGAACTCCCTTGTGGGGTGAGGGTTTTGGGGGGTCCGGACAGGGGTGTGCGGACGTGCGCGAGGGAATGCTCGCGGTGGGGTGTTGCTGTGGGGTGAGCGCTCGGTTAGAAGCTAGTGACGCGTCCATGACAGGACAAGATTGCGTGCGGAACTTTCACGTGTTCCGGCGCAGTGGGCCGGCCTCTCCTCGGTGAAACGCGACCTGCGCCTGGGCGGGGGCGTTCGAGCGCACCGGCGTCACTCGCCCACGACCGATCGGGTGACGTCACGTACGATGGGGGACGCAGAAGGGGAGTAGCTCTTCGCCGGACCGTCGACATACTGCTCAGCCAGCCTGAGCCGGCGCCCGGAGGCGAGTCCCTGACGGGACCGCCCAGCGAGACCTTCGGCAAGCAGTGCACGCCTGTGCCCAGTGGCACGGGTGTCCCAGTGCGCTGCCGTGCCGAGGTCTCCCTTGTGAGGTGCAGCCATCTCGGCGGGGCAGCCCCGACCGATTGAGGAACCTTGATCAGCATCACCGTGACGGCGCTCGTCTTCGGCGTCATCTTCCTCGCCGAACTGCCCGACAAGACCGCGCTCGCCGGTCTCGTCCTCGGTGCCCGCTACCGCGCCTCCTACGTCTTCGTCGGCGTCGCCGCGGCCTTTTTGGTGCATGTCGTGATGGCCGTCGCGGCCGGCAGCGTGCTCACCCTGCTCCCGCAGCAGATCGTCCACGCCCTCACCGGCGTCCTCTTCCTCGGCGGGGCCGCCGTACTGCTGCTCAAGAAGGACGAGGGCGAGGAAGAGATCAAGAAGCCCGCCGACCAGTCCTTCTGGAAGGTGGCGGGCACGGGCTTCATGCTCATCCTCGTCGCGGAGTTCGGCGACCTCACGCAGATCATGACGGCGAATCTCGCCGCGCGGTACGACGATCCGCTCTCGGTGGGCCTCGGTGCGGTGCTGGGGCTGTGGGCGGTGGCCGGACTGGGCATCGTGGGGGGCAAGGCGCTGATGAAGCGGGTGCCGCTGCGGCTGATCACGCAGATCGCCGCGCTGTTGATGGTGGGGCTGGGGATCTGGAGCCTGTACGAGGCGATCGCCGGCTGACGCCGACGGGCTGAGGCCGGGCGGGGTCCGGCTGAACTCGGACGGACCCCGCCTGCCGGCCGGCACAGCCCGCTGTGCCCGGTGGACCCGCCCCGCCGTGCCCGCGGGCGAACGCGCGGTGAACGCTTTCGTGGGGCGCTGGCGGGATGCGGGGGCAGTTTTGTACCGTGGAGGAACAAAGTGGCTCCCGCCCGCTTCCCCTGACCGGTGGGCGGGGCCGCCTTGTCCCTCTCAGGCCCCCTTGCGACCGGGGGCCTCGCGTCTTCTGGAGCTGCCGATGCCGGTCACCACCACGCCCGTCGTCCTCGACGCCCGCGCCCTCCTGCTCGACATGGACGGCACCCTCGTCAACTCCGACGCCGTCGTCGAGCGCATCTGGCGCCGCTGGGCCGCGGAGCACGGGCTGGACGGCGACGCGACGATGAAGGTCGTCCACGGCCGGCAGGGCCACGCCTCCATGGCACTCCTCCTGCCCGACCGCCCCCACGAGGAGAACCTCGCGGACAACGCCCGGATGCTCGCCGAGGAGACCGCCGACATGGACGGCGTCGTCGAGGTCCCTGGCGCCGCCGCCTTCCTCGCCGCCCTGCGCGACCTCCCCCACGCCCTGGTGACCTCCGCCGACGTCCCCCTCTCCACCGCCCGCATGGCCGCCGCCCGTCTCCCCCTCCCCGGCCTCCGTGTCACCGCGGAATCCGTCGGCGCCAGCAAGCCGGACCCGGAGGGCTTCCTCAAGGCGGCCGCCGCCCTGGGCGTCGACCCGTCCGACTGCGTGGTCTTCGAGGACTCCGGCGCGGGAATCGCGGCGGGGCGCTCCGCCGGAATGCACGTGGTCGGCATCGGCGAACGGGCCGGGCAGTACGGGCCGGACGTGGCGGTCCCCGACCTCACGCGGGTAACGGTGGAGGCGTCGGCGGACGGGGGGATCCGGCTGACGGTGGGCTGATGGCGCGGCACCCCTCGCCCGATGCCGATGCCGATGCCGATGCCGATGCCGAAGGACCGAGGCGCGAGCGGCGCAACCTCTCTCGTCGACGCCGCGGTTCACCGAACGGTCAGCCTTCCGCGGCCCGGCGGCGCGGTGTGCGGCCCGCCCTGACGACCGCGGCGCAGATGCGGCCGTGGACACCGGCGGCGGCGTCGAATGACCGTCGCGGGTGACGGTGAAGGACTGGCCCCCTGTATGGCGTCCGTGATCTCCCGGGACCGGTTGCGCGGATCCCGCCGGGTGATGTCGGGCTGAACGCTCGTACCGGCCAGGGCGGCGCCGTGCGCCGCCCGGTGCCACGCGTTCGCTCACCCCGTCCCACCTCTCGACAGGCCGTAATCGCCCCCACCCTCGACCATGGAAGGTGGGTACTGGAGTCGGGAGTCCGGGAGGACGCATGGCACTGGACACGCACGGTGCGGTGCGGGACGTGCGGGGCGGGGAGCACGTGGGGGCCAACGTGCTCGTCTCGATCGGTGCGCTCCTGCTGGGGCTGTTGCTGGCGGCGTTGGACCAGACGATCGTGGCGACGGCGTTGCCGACGATCGTCAGCGATCTGGGCGGGCTGGAGCATCTGTCCTGGGTGGTGACCGCGTATCTCCTGGCGTCCACCGCGGCCACACCCTTGTGGGGGAAGCTCGGGGACCAGTACGGCCGGAAGCGGCTGTACCAGCTCGCCATCGTCATCTTTCTCGTCGGGTCCGCGCTGTGCGGCATGGCGCAGAACATGGGGGAGCTGATCGGGTTCCGGGCGTTGCAGGGGCTCGGGGGCGGCGGGCTCATGGTGCTGTCGATGGCGATCGTCGGGGACATCGTGCCGCCGCGGGAGCGGGGGAAGTACCAGGGGCTCTTCGGGGCCGTGTTCGGGGCGACCAGTGTGCTGGGGCCGCTGCTCGGAGGGCTGTTCACCGAGCAGCTCACCTGGCGGTGGGTGTTCTACGTCAATCTGCCGCTCGGGATCATCGCCCTCGTCGTGATCGCCGCCGCGCTGCACATCCCGCGCCGTACGTCCCGGCACCGGATCGACTACCTCGGTACGTTCCTCGTCGCCGCCGTCGCCACCTGTCTGGTGCTGGTCGCCTCGCTGGGCGGTACGACCTGGCCGTGGGCCTCCGGGCAGATCGTCGGGCTCGCGGTGCTCGGCGTCGTCCTCGCCGTCGCGTTCGTCGGAGTGGAGCGGCGGGCCGCCGAGCCGGTGCTGCCGCTGAAGCTGTTCCGGATCCGGACCTTCAGCCTGTCGGCGGTGATCAGCTTCATCATCGGGTTCGCGATGTTCGGCGCGATGACCTATCTGCCGACGTTCCTCCAGGTCGTGCACGGGATCTCGCCCACCATGTCGGGCGTGCACATGCTGCCGATGGTGATCGGGCTGCTGCTGACCTCGACCGTGTCCGGGCAGATCGTCAGCCGGACCGGCCGCTGGAAGATGTTCCCCGTGGCGGGCACCGCCGTCACCGCGATCGGGCTGCTCCTGCTGCACCGGCTGGACGAACACAGCTCGACCGCCGAGATGAGCCTGTACTTCTTCGTCTTCGGGCTCGGCCTCGGACTCGTCCTCCAGGTCCTCATCCTCATCGTGCAGAACTCGGTCTCCTACGAGGACCTCGGCGTCGCCACCTCCGGCGCCACCTTTTTCCGCTCCATCGGCGCGTCCTTCGGCGTCGCGATCTTCGGCACCGTCTTCTCCAGCCGCCTCGGCGACACACTGGCCGACGCCTTCCGGGGCGTACGCCTCCCGCCCGGGGTCTCGCTCGGCGGGCTGGAGGCGGACCCGCGCGGCATCGGCGCGCTGCCCGCCGGGCTGCGGCCGCCCGCGCTGCACGCGTTCTCCTCCGCGATCACCGACGTGTTCCTCTACGCCGCGCCGGTCGCGCTGGTCGGCTTCATCCTGGCGTGGTTCCTCAAGGAGGATCCGCTGCGCGGCTCGGTCACCGCGCCGGACGCCTCCGAGACCATCCCGCCGAACCCGGTCCAGCGCTCGTCCTACGACGAGGTGTGCCGGGCGCTGTCCGTGCTCGGCACACGGGAGGGGCGGCGGGAGGTGTACCAGGACATCACCGCGCGGGCCGGGTACGACCTGCTGCCCGCCGCGAGCTGGCTGCTGCTGCGCATCCGGCGCTACGGCTCGGTGGAGCCGTATGTGCTCGCCGAGCGCAGTCCGGTGCCGATTCGGACGGTCCTCGCCGCCGAGCGCCAGGTGGAGGAGCGGCGGCTGGTCGAGCGGCAGGGTCTCGACCTCACGCTCACCGACGCCGGACGGGTGGCGGCGGAACGGCTCGCCGCCGCGCGGGAGGATTCGCTCTCCGAGCTCCTCGGGGACTGGTGGGCGCCGGGACGGTCCACCGACCTCACGCAGCTGGTCAAGGAGCTGACGTCCGAGATGTGCGGGGCGGCGAGTGAACGACCGCACAACGGGTCGGTCAAGAAGTTGAGTTGACCTCGCCAGCCGCCAACAGGTCTTTTCTGAACCAGTGTTCTGCGTACACATCGGTGTTGTGCGCCGCGGTCTCGGTGTAGCCGAGGCGGGCGTACAGGGCGCGCGCCTCGGTCAAGTCGCTTCGCGTGTCGAGGACCAGCCGGCTCGCGCCGAGTTCGCGGGCGGCCGACTCGGCTGCGGTGACGAGGAGTTGGGCTCCGCCCCGGCCGCGCAGGTGCGGGTGTACGAACACCCGGGTGAGTTCGGCGGTTCGGGGGCCGAGGAGTCGTACGCCCGCCGAACCCGCGGGTTCGCCGTCGCAGCGGGCGATCAGCAGCCGGCCGTTCGGCGGGGTGAGTTCGGCGCCGGGGCGGGCGGCGATCTCGCGTTCCAGCTCGGCCGGGTCGGTGCGGTGGCCACGGTGCAGGAGGTACCAGCGGTCACTGACCTCGGTGTAGTACGCGCGCCAGAGGGCGGTGGCGGCGGGGGAGTCGTACGGCTCCGGTTCGATGGTCCAGGTCGTCATGGCGGCCAATGCCAGCGGAGGGCTGCCGGTCCCGCAAGCGGTTATCGGGGCTCGCGGCGGCGGTGCCACTCGCGTACGACCTCTTCCACGTCGTACGGCTTCTTGCCGAGCGGCGGTCCCGGCGGCGGGCGGAACATCATGGCGCTGATCTTGACGTTGACGTCGGTGATGATCCGGCGGGCGGTGGCCTCGGAGGGGGCGGCGTACGCGGCCTCCAGCGCGTCCTCGGCCTCCTTGCGCAGGGCGAGGGACGGGGGCAGGGCGGTCAGGCCCTCGCGGGCCATCTTGCGCTTGATCCACCACAGGTCGTCGTAGCCGGAGTCGAGGCCGGCGGGGAGGGGTTCGCCGGCGCCCGGGAGGCGGTCGAACTCGCCGCGTCGCTGCGCGGCGGCGATCTGGTGGTCCACCCAGGACTCGAACGGCACGCGCGGTGGCTTTCGCTCGGTCATGAGGCCATTGTGCCGGACGCGGCCGGGCCGGGCGTTCTATCATGCGGCGGCGGTGTGCGGCGACCGGCGTACGCACCGGACGTGTAGGGGGAAACGCGTGCTCGAACTCACCATGGCTGCCGTCTCCAGGGAGGAAGCGGGCGCCACGGCCGGCATGGTCATGGCGGAGGCGCCGAGCGAGCCGGGTGCGGTGCTGCGGGTGGGGCGGGACGCGTCGGTGTGCCGGCTGGTCACCCCGGAGGAGTGGCTGTTCGTCTCCCGCGTCCACCTCGAGTTCCTCTGCGGCCCCGACGGCGTCTGGCAGGTCACCTGGCTCCGCGGCTCCCAGCCCGACCCCTCCTCCGAGGTCCGCCTCACCGTCGGCGACTACGCCCAGACCCTCCCCTACGGCGGCACCGTCCGCCTCCCCCACGGCACGGGCGGCGAACTGGTCGTCCAGGACAGGACGGCGCCGCGGAGCGTGAACGTGGGCTTCTACCACGAGTGACGCTCCGCCGGTTCGACTGAGTCCTGCCGCGGACCTTCGCCGGAGCGGCGCCTCGGGTGTCGCCCCGCGGGCGGGCGCGGTGCCCCGGCCGGGCGGGGGTGCGTGGACTTGCGGGTCGGGGATGTGGCGCGTTGCCCTGCCGGGCGGGCGTCGCGCGCCTCACGGAGCGGACCCGGCGCCCGCGTCTCGGCACGCCCTCGGGTCCGGATTCGCGTCCGGCGGTCCGGCGTCGGCATCCTGACGAGCCTGGTGTGGCGCTGACTCGGGTGCCGGACCGGCGAGGTGGGCCCCGCCCGTGTCCTCCGGAGGGTGCGCCGCAGGCGTCCGGTGTCGGTGGAACCGGTTCCCGACGGGCGGAGCCGCGCCGGTCACCCCAGGACTCGTGCCAGCGCGAACCCGTCGTACCCCTTCGGCCCCACCGTCTGCAGGGCCGTGCCCGTCAGACGGGGGTGGGTGGCGATGAGGTCGATGGTGGCCCGGGTGCCGAGGGTGGCGGGGTCGGTGGTGGTGGGGTCCGAGACGTCGCCCTGGCGGACCACGTTGTCGATGACGATGAGGCTGCCTGCCCGGGAGAGACGGAGGGCCCATTCGACGTAGTGGGGGGTGTTGACCTTGTCCGCGTCGATGAAGACCAGGTCGAAGGGGGGCGGGTTCTCGTCGGCGAGCTGGGGGAGGGAGTCCAGGGCCGGGCCGGTGCGGACCTCGACGATGCCTTCCAGGTCGGCGCGGGCGATGTTGCGGGCGGCGATCTCGGCGTGCTTGGGGTTGTACTCCAGGGTGATCAGGCGCCCGTCGGAGGGCAGGGCGCGCGCCAGCCAGATGGTGCTGTAGCCGCCGAGGGTGCCGATCTCCAGGACCGTGCGGGCGCCCTGGATCTGGGCGAGGAGCTGCAGCAGCTTGCCCTGGGTGGGGGTGACGGCGATGGGCGGCAGCCCGGCCGCGTCGCTGTCGCGCAGGGCCGCGCGCAGGACGTCGTCGTCCGCCGCCAGCCGACTGGTGAAGTAGTGCTCCACGTCGTCCCACACCTGCGAGTCGCCCATGCGCCTGCCGTCCTTCCCGAGTGTCCGCTCAAGCCCCTTCAGGCCAAGTCTCCCCGGGACGAGCGCGAAAACGACGAAGTGGGCGCGGGGAACCTTGTGACCGGTTCCCCGCACCCACCCCGGGCGCCCACGGCTCACACCGGGCCGCCGGTGATGCGCCGATGGGTCAGGACTGCTCCACCGACGGCGCGGAGCCCGGCAGCGGCCGCCCCGCGGACTCGCTCATCCGCCACACCGCGAACCCACCGATGACGGCGGCCGCCATCATGTAGTACGCGGGCATCATCAGGTCGCCGGTAGCGCCGATCAGGGCGGTGACCACCAGCGGGGTCGTACCGCCGAAGAGCGACACGGAGACGTTGAAGCCGATGGACAGCGAGCCGTAGCGCACCCGGGTCGGGAAGAGCGCCGGGAGCGCGGCGGGCATGGCCGCGGTGAAGCAGACGAGGAGCAGACCGAGCGCGCCCATGCCGAGGCCGACGGCGAGCAGGCTGCCCTGGCGGATCAGCAGGATCGCCGGGATCGACAGGAACAGGAAGCCCGCGCAGCCCGCGGCGATGACCGGACGACGGCCGACCCGGTCGGTCAGCGCGCCGGCGAACGGCTGGACGATCATCATCAGCGCCATGACACCGAGCACGACCAGCAGACCGTGCGTCTCGTCGTACTTCAGCTCGCTGGTGAGGAAGCTCGGCATGTACGACAGCAGCATGTAGTCGGTGACGTTGAAGACGAGCACCAGGCCCATGCACAGCAGCAGCGACTTCCACTGGCCCGCGACCATCTCGCGCAGCGGGACCTTCGGACGGGCGGCCTCGGCCTTCTCGACCTCGGCGGCGAAGGCGGGAGTCTCCTCCAGGCGCATCCGCAGGTAGAGGCCGATGATGCCCATCGGACCGGCGATCAGGAACGGGATGCGCCAGCCCCAGGAGACCAGGTCGGCCGAGGACAGCAGGGCCGTCATCAGGGTGACCAGGCCCGCGCCGCCGATGTAACCGGCCAGCGTGCCGAACTCCAGCCAGCTCCCGAAGAAGCCGCGCTTCTTGTCGGGCGCGTACTCGGCGATGAAGGTCGAGGCGCCCGCGTACTCACCGCCGGTGGAGAAGCCCTGGACCAGGCGGGCCGCCAGCAGGAGCAGCGGCGCGCCGACGCCGATCGTGGCGTAGGACGGGATGAGGCCGATGGCGAACGTGCCCGCCGCCATCATGATCATCGTGACGGCGAGGACCTTCTGGCGCCCCACCCGGTCGCCGAGCGGGCCGAAGACCATGCCGCCGAGCGGACGGACCAGGAAGGCCGCGGCGAAGGCGCCGAAGGTGGAGAGCAACTGCGCGGTCGGGTTGCCCGAGGGGAAGAAGACCTTGCCCAGGGTGACCGCGATGTAGCTGTAGACACCGAAGTCGAACCATTCCATCGCGTTGCCGAGCGCCGCCGCCTTCACGGCGCGCTTGACGAGCGCGGGATCGGTGACCGTGACGTTCCTGGCCTGGGCGGCCCGGCGGGTCTGGGGACGGGGACTGACGGCAGTGGCGGTCGCCAAAACGAAGCTCGCCTACCTTTCGACGGGAACAGGGCAGGCCCGGCCGAACGGCGGCGATGCTGTGCACCGGGCAGAAAAGCGACGATAGGAGGAGTTCGCCCCTTACGTCCTGTGCACAAGTCGTTGCATAGAGCACGTAAACCTTGTGTACGCAGGGACGTCTGCCCGCAAAGTCGCAGGTGATCCCAGCCGTGACTGTGATCCTTATCGCTCGATCCGGGTGCAACCACGCCCTTCCCGGGCTATCGTCCTGCGGATGAAACGGGGTCCGGACGTCAGGTGAAGCGGGGGTTGCCCGCGTCCTGCCCCGAGGGGCCGTGAGCGCATAGTGTTCGCGGGGGAACTCTCGGGCACAGGCGCCCGGGGTGACGGGGCGGGAGGCCGACGGGGCGTGGTGAACGTGGAGCACAGCGGACGACCGGTGGACGCCCTCGGCCCGGCGGACGGGCCCGGAGCCCGGCTGCGCGCGGCCCGGCTCGCGCTGTGGGCGGTGGCGGCGATCCTCGCGGTACGGCAGATGGCGGCCGTCCTCGGCAGTCCGAGCGGCAAACGCCTCACCGACCTGGAGACCTGGGTCGGCCCGCAGGGCGTCCTCCACGTCAACGGGTCGCTCTACGACTCGACCCGCTTCACCGGCACCCCCTTCGCCGGTCTCGTCCTCAAGCCCCTCACCCGTGCGGCGGAGTCCGCGCTCGGCTGGGGCTGGACCTTCGGCACCCTGCTCCTCGTCGTCGCGCTCGGCCTGGTCGCCGCCCGCGCGCTGCCCCAGCCGGTGAGCCGCCGTACGGCGCTGCTCGCGGCCCCGGTCGCCATCAGCCTGCTGATGCTCTCCCTGCCGGTGCGCAACACGCTCTGGCTCGGCCAGACCAGCGTCATCCCGGTGCTGCTCGTCCTGCTCGGCTGCCTCGCCGTGCGCGACGAACGCGCGAGCGGGGTCCTCGTCGGTCTTGCCGCGGCCCTCCAGCCGACCGTGCTGCTCTTCGTGCCGCTGCTGTGGTTCACCGGGCGCCGCCGGGCCGCGGTGAGCACCGGGATCACCTTCGCCGGGGGCACCGCGCTCGCGTGGGCCGCGATGCCGCACGACTCGTACACCTACTGGGTTCACCACATGGCCGGGGCCGGGCTCGGCGGGGAGGCGGACGGGCTCGCCAACCAGTCCCTGCACGGCGCCCTGCTCCGCCTCGGGCTCACCGGGCCACCGGAGATCGCGCTCTTCCTGCTGCTCGGCGCCGCCGTCGCCGTCCTCGCGCTGCGCCGCGCCATCGGCTATGTCCGCGACGAGCAGCTCCTGCTCGCCGTCGCCGTCACCGGCTGCGCGGCGGTCGCGGTCTCGCCGACGAGCTGGCAGCACCAGCTCCTGTGGCTGCTGCTCGCGGTGGTCGGCCGGGTGGGCACGCGGGCCGCGGACCGTACCGTCTGGCCGGTCGCGGTGGTCCTGGTCACCACGCTCCCGGCGAAGATGATGCTGCCGAACACGCCGGTGCTCTTCCCGCTGCGCGACAACCTCGTCCTGCTCGCGGCCCTGGCCGCCGCGGTGGCGGTGCCCTTCCTGCCGCGCTCCTCCCCTTATTACGCGGCTCCCGTGCCCACCGAGTACGCCCGCCAGGTCCCGGCCCGCTCACGGCACGTACCGCTGCTGCCCTTCCTGCGCCGCTCGCTCACCCGCCCCAACCTGCTCCTGGAACTGCTGCTCATCCGCGTCACCTACGCCGCCTACCAGCAGGTACGGCTCGCGGCGACGGGCGGCAGCAACGAACTCGCGCGCGCGAACGCCGAGCACCACGGGCGCATGGTCCACGACACCGAGCGCTTCCTGCACATCGACATCGAGCACGCCGTCAACCACGCGGTGGTCCACGTCGGCTGGCTGCGCGAGTTCCTCGACTTCTACTACGAGTCCTTCCACTTCGTCGTGCCCCTGACCGTCCTCGCCGTCCTCTACTGGCGCCGCCCGGTCGACTACCGCTGGGCCCGCACCTCCCTCGGGTTCGCCACCCTCCTCGCCCTCATCGGCTTCTGGCTCTTCCCGCTCGCCCCGCCCCGCCTGATGCCGGGCCTCGGTTTCGTCGACACCGTCCACGGCGTCCAGGACCTCGCCCACCCGGACTACGGCGCGATGACCGCGATCACCAACCAGTACGCGGCGATGCCCTCCCTCCACTTCGGCTGGTCCCTCTGGTGCGGCCTGGTCATCGCGATCATGGCTCCCCGCTGGTGGATGAAGGCGCTCGGCCTGCTCCACCCGCTCTTCACGGTCACCGCGATCGTCGCCACCGCCAACCACTGGGTCCTCGACGCGGTCGGCGGCGCGGTGGTGGTGAGCGGCGGCTTCGCCCTCGGCTACCTGCTGATCGGCCCGCGCGGGGTGTTGTCCCCGGCGCCCTCCGGCGCCGGGGGCGTGGGGCGGCCGCCGGGACCGAGGACGGCACCCGACGAGGAACGGTCACTGACGACGAGCTGAGGGGGCGCGGCGCTGTGTCCGGGTGGGGGCGGCCCGTACAGGCGGTCTCGGGGCTCCCGAGGACGCGGGCGTGGGGTGCGCCCCGGACGAGGCCGTGCGCCGGGGCGGGTCCGCCGCGAGGCGCCGTAGGGAGTGGCCCGAGCCCCTTGCGGGCACGGGTGCGGTTCCGTGTCGTCCATCCCGCCGGGGAGGGCAGGCCGCCGAAGAGGGCCGCACCCTGCGTTCCGTCCTCTCAGTCCCGGTCCGAAGCCGCCACCGCCAAAGCGGCGGAGGCCACCGCGGCGAGGAGGAGGGGGAGGGCCAGGCCGTGGTCGAGGATCAGCCAGGCACCGAGGCAGGCGCCCGCGAACATGGCGATCACGGCGGCCGCGCGGCGGGGGGAGTGGCGGGCGGGGGCGGTGGCGTCGCCGAGGCGGGAGTCGGAGGCGAGCCCGGTCAGGGTCATGGTGAGGACCGTGGTGGTGAGGTCGGGGATGCCGAGTTTGCGGACGGTGGCGTTGCGCAGGCCCATCGCGAGGGCGGTGAGGGCGATCAGCGCGTACCGGGTGCCGGGGGCGTGCGGCCAGACGTAGGCCACCGCCGCCGAGGCGCCCACCAGCAGCGCCTCCACCACCAGGGTCAGCCGGGTCCGGTCGCGCCGGGCCTCCTCGCCGAGCCGGTTCGTCAGCCGGCCTCCCGCCGTCGCGCCGATCAGGAAGCAGCCCAGCGACGTGGTGATGTGGGGTACCGAGAAACCGGGCGCGCCGACGGCGGCGAAGCCGAGGACGACCACGTTGCCGGTCATGTTGGCGGTGAAGACCCGGCCGAGGCCCAGATAGCCGACCGCGTCGATCAGCCCGCTCACCACGGTCAGCAGCAGAAGCACGACCGTGAGCCGCATCCCGCGCGGGCGCGGCAGAGGGGCCGAACCGGTCGTGGGTGTCGCCATCGTTACCTCCGGTCGTCCGCGCGGGCGGGGCGGGACCAGTGGATCACGGGGGTGGGGCAGACGAGGGGTGCGGCGCGAGGCGGGGATCAGGGGGAGCGCCGGTACCGCCCAAGTACAGGCTCAACGGGCTCGGTCGACCCCGGACATGCGTGAGCACCCTCGCCTCGTGGGCAAGGGTGCGGATATCGGGTGGTGCGTCCCGGCCGGTCCGGCCGGGCGTCGTCGGCCCCTGGGCCCAGGGGCGAGGACAGTCGGTTGCGGCTCAGTACCAGCCGTGGGACTGCCAGAAGTTCCAGGCCTGAACGGGGCTGCCGTAGCGCGAGTTCATGTAGTTGAGGCCCCACTTGATCTGGGTGGCCGGGTTGGTCTTCCAGTCGGAACCGGCGGAAGACATCTTCGAGGCGGGCAGGGCCTGGACCAGACCGTAGGCACCGGAGGAGCTGTTGGTGGCCGAGGGGTTCCAGCCGCTCTCGTGCGACACGATCTTGTTGAAGGCGGCGTACTGCGCCGAGTTCGGGATCATCTTGTGCGCGATCGCCTGAGCCGAGGAGGACGAGGTCGGCGCGGCCTGCGCGGGCGCGGTGCCCAGCGCGATGCCGGCGGTGGCGGCGGCCAGGGCGGCGACGGTGACGGCCTTCTTCGGGGTGGCGACGCGACGGATGAACGAGAAAGACATGAAAATCCTTTTGCTTGGGTACAGGGCGGCGCCTCGTAGGTCCGGGCCGAGCGGCGCGTTTCGTGCGCTTCGCTCGCCGGCCGCATACGTCGGCGCCGCGGCCCGTGGGGGCTCGTGGCGCCTGGCGACGTCATCCAGAGAAACAGGATTCCGGGATGTCCGCAATGACCCCTTTTACTAGTGGTGGCCGGATCGCCGGTGCCGGCCGTCCGTGTGACCGGCGTCTCAAGCCGCAGGTCACAGGGGGTGCAAATGCACATGTATCGGACATTTAAGTCTACGAAGCGGCGTCGTAGGTGACGTGCGTCATGTGGGGTGCTTCACCGGGCAACCAACTCGGCGCCGACTCTCCGGAGGCGCCCCCTCACGCTCCGGGTGCGTCGAATGTGACCGCCGTCTCGAAGGCGGCCCGCCGGGTGGCCCGGCGCAGCGCGCGCAGCACGGCGGGGCCGAGGGCGACGGTGAGGACGACCGTGCAGACCGCCCGGCCCAGGTCCCAGCCCATGGACGTGGCCAGGCAGTAGGCCAGGAAGCGGGCCAGGTTGGCGGGGACGGAGGCGTGCGGGTCGAAGGCGATGCCGGAGGCCATGGTGCCCATGAACGGCCAGCCGGCCAGGTTCATCACCGTGCCGTAGGCGAACGCGGCGACGAAGCCGTAGCCGCCCAGGAGCAGCAGCTCGCCCCGGCCGCGCAGCCGTGAGCGGCCCGGCAGCAGGCCGGCGCCCATGGCGAACCAGCCCATCGCCAGCATCTGGAACGGCATCCACGGCCCGACCCCACCGGTCAGCAGCGCGGACGCGAACATCGTCACCGAGCCCAGCACGAAGCCGAAGCCGGGACCGAGCACCCGGCCGCTGAGCACCAGCAGGAAGAACATCGGCTCGATGCCCGCCGTCCCCGCGCCGATGGGGCGCAGCGCCGCGCCCGTCGCCGCGAGCACGCCCAGCATCGCGACCGCCTTGGGTCCGAGGCCCGACTCGGAGATCGTCGCCGCCGCCACCGCGACCAGCAGCACCAGCAGCCCCGCGAACAGCCAGGGCGCGTCCTCGGCGTGCGCGCTCAGCTGCGAGGCGGGTGGCGCGAGGAAGGGCCACCCGAAGGCGACGACGCCCACGGCGCTCACGAGGACGAGGGCGGCGAGGGAGCGGGGGTGGAGGCGGACGGCGTGGGTGGGGCGGGGAGACACGGGTGCCGGGGGACGGTCCGCCGCGGTGAGCGGTGGTGCGGGGGTCGGCGTCATGACAGGGCCCTCCGGACCTCGGTGACCGTCAGCCAGGGCTGGGGGGCCAGGATCTTGGTGACCTGGGGGGCGAAGGAGGGGGAGGAGACCACGATGTCCGCCGTGGGGCCGTCCGCGATGACCTCGCCGTCGGCCAGCAGCACCACGCGGTGCGCGATCTCGGCGGCCAGCTCCACGTCGTGCGTGGCCAGCACGATGGCGTGCCCCTCGGCCGCGAGACCCCGCAGCACGGCGACCAGGCGGGCCTTCGCCGCGTAGTCGAGGCCGCGCGTCGGCTCGTCCAGCAGGAGCAGCGGCGGGCGCGCGGTCAGGACGACGGCCAGCGCGAGCGCGAGCCGCTGGCCCTCGGAGAGATCGCGCGGGTGGGTGTCGTCCGTGATGCCCGGCAGCAGCCCGGACACCAGCGCCCGGCAGGTCCCCGGCTCCGCCCTCGCGTCCCGGTCGGCGGCGGCGCACTCGGCGGCCACCGTGTCGGCGTACAGCAGATCGCGGGGCTCCTGCGGGACGAGGCCGACCTTCTGTACGAGTTCCCGTGGCGTGATCCGGTGCGGTACGGCCCCGCCGACCCGCACCGAGCCCGCCGTGGGCTCCACCAGTCCGACCAGGGAGCCGAGGAGCGTCGACTTCCCGGCGCCGTTGCGCCCCATGAGCGCGACCGTCTCGCCGGGGCGGACGGCGAGGTCCACGCCGGACAGGGCGCGGACCCGCCCGCGCCGGACGACGAGGTCGTGGACCTCGGCGACCTGCGGGGCGGCGGGGGAGTCGTCGGTACGCCGGAAGGGGCGGCGGTAGAAGGGGAGCGCGGGAGCAGGGGGGACGGCCGGGGACGCGGCCACCTCGGCGGTAGGGGCGCACGGCTCCCGCCCCGCGAGCCGCTCCCGCAGCTCCGGAGCCCTGCGGCGGGCGTCCCGCACGGTCAGGGGGAGCGGGGACCAGCCCGCCAGGCGCCCCAGCTCCACCACCGGCGGGTGGACCGGGGAGACGGCCATGATCTCGGCCGGGGTGCCCGTCAGCGGGGGCTCGCCGGGCGCGGGGAGGAGGACGACGCGGTCGGCGTACTGGATCACGCGCTCCAGGCGGTGTTCCGCGAGCAGGACCGTCGTGCCGAGGTCGTGGACCAGGCGCTGGAGGACGGCCAGGACCTCCTCGGCGGCGGCCGGGTCGAGCGCCGAGGTCGGCTCGTCCAGGACCAGGACGCGGGGGTGCGGGGTCAGCACCGAGCCGATGGCGACGCGCTGGCGCTGGCCGCCGGAGAGCGTGGCGATGGGGCGGTCGCGCAGGCCGGCCAGACCGAGCAGGTCCAGCGTCTCCTCCACCCGGCGCCGCATGACCTCGGGGGCAAGACCCAACGACTCCATGCCGTAGGCGAGTTCGTCCTCGACCGTGTCCGTCACGAAGTGCGCGAGCGGGTCCTGGCCCACCGTGCCCACCACGTCGGCCAGTTCGCGCGGCCGATGGGTGCGGGTGTCCCGGCCCGCGACGGTGACCCGGCCGCTCAGCGTGCCCCCGGTGAAGTGCGGCACCAGACCGCACACCGCGTTCAGCACGGTCGACTTGCCCACGCCCGACGGGCCGACGAGCAGCACGAGTTCGCCCTCGGGCACCTCGAAGTCCACGTCCCGTACGGTCGGTTCGGCCGCGCCCTCGTAGGTGACGGCGACCTTCTCGAAGCGGATCACGCGCGCTCCCTGGGTTCCTGGGGGACGACGAAGGCGGGCAGCAGGGCGAGCAGGACCGACGCGGCGGGCCACATCGGCAGCGCGGGCGCGGCGAGCGGGACGACACCCGGGTTCAGCGCGTCCGGTTCGCGTGCGGCGGCCAGGGTGAGCAGCGCGGCGACCGCGGCGCCGGAGCCCGCGACCAGCCACGCCCGCAGGCCCCACGGCGCCGGACGGTACCGGGTGCGCGCCGAGCGGCGGCCACCGAGGCGCAGCCCGGCCAGCGCGGCGGCGGCGCCGGCGAGCAGGACGGGCAGCCCGTAGGCGCCGCCCTCGGCGGTGAGCAGACCGTACGTCCCCGCGCACACGCCCAGCAGTCCGCCGAGGGTGAGCGCTGCCGTCGTCCGCCGTACCCGCGCGGGCACCTCGGCCGTGCGGCCGAAGCCGCGCGCGTCCATCGCGGCGGCCAGTGCGACCGAGCGCTCCAACGCGCCCTCCAGGACCGGCAGTCCGACCTGGAGCAGCCCGCGCACTCCCCGGTCCGGACGCCCGCGCAGCCGCCGGGCCGCGCGCAACCGCCGTACGTCCGCGATGAGATGGGGCGCGAAGGTGAGCGCGACGACCACGGCGACGCCCGCCTCGTACAGCGCGCCCGGCAGCGACTTCAGCAGCCGGGCGGGGCTGGAGAGGGCGTTGGCCGCACCGACGCAGATCAGCAGGGCGGCCAGCTTCAGGCCGTTGTAGCCGGAGAAGAGCAGCGCCTCGGCCGTGACCGGGCCACCGAGCCTGATCCCCTGCGCCCAGTCGGGCAGGGGGACTTCGGGCAGTGTGAACAGAACGTGCGTACCGGGCACGGGCGAGCCGAGGAGGACCGTGAAGGCGAGGCGTACGCACAGCACCGCGACGGCCAGCTTGGCGAAGGCCAGGTAGGAGCGGGCCCAGGGCGCGGACGAGCGGTGGGTGGCCACCACGTAGCCGGACGCGGCGACGAGCAGGGCGAGCAGGAGCGGGTTGGTGGTGCGGGTGGCGGCGGTGCCGAGCCCGAGCGCCCACAGCCACCAGGCGCCGGGGTGCAGTTGAGGGGACCGCTCAGGCATTCCGGCGCCGCCGGGCCTGCCACACCGCCGCCCCGGCCAGGACGGCGATCACACCCGCGCCGACGGGCAGCCCGAGGGAGGGACCGCCGGAGTCCTTGGCGGCGGGCTTGTCGTGCTTGGCGGGCGCCTTGCCGCCTGCCGCGACCTGCTCCCCGCAACCCCGGTGCGGATAACCGGAGATGGCGCACAGCAGCGCGTTGGTGTCGTAGCGCAGCGGCTTGGCGGTCGCGGCCAGGGCCTCGGCGCTGGTCGCGTCGGGGGCGACGCGCGCGCAGACCGTACGGACCGGCGGCGGTTTCTCGCCGGAGGGCGCGTCGGCCGCGGTGCCGAAGTCGATGACGAGCGCGATCCGCTTGGTGCCGTGCCTGGCGGGCGTGCGGGCGCAGATGGTGGCGAAGTCCGCCGTGCCGCGCGGACGGGTCGCGTCCGCGGAGTCCTCGCTGACCGCGAACCGGAAGCCCTGCACGTCGCCGTCCTCGGGACGGGTCGTCGAGGGACCCTGGGTCGCGTACGTCCACCGGTCGCCGGAGCGGTCCCAGAAGGACCAGTACCGGTAGCCGGTGGCGTGGGCCTCGGTGGCCCCGACGAGCGGGAGCAGGGCCGCGACGAGGAGCGTCGCGGCACGGCGGACGACACTCACGCCCGGTTCTTCTTCCGGCCGCTGATCAGGAAGCCGGCGCCGATGCCCGCGAAGAGGCAGGCTCCGACGAACCACCACACCTGGTGGTTCGACTTCTTCTCCGCGGCCTTGTGGGCGGCGGCCTTCTTCGCCTGCTCGGGCGCGGGACCCTGCTTGTCCAGCGCCTGGACCAGGTTGGTGCCGCCGAATTCCTTCGGGTTCTCACCGAGCGCGTGGGTGGCCAGGACGAGCTGGGCGTAGGCGGCGGGGCCGCTCTGCTGCGCCCACGGACCGGCGTTCTTCTCCAGCCAGGCGTACGGCTTCTTCGCCTGCGCGCTCCAGCCGTCGGCGGCGAGCGCGACGACCGTGTCGGCGGTGTTGCCGAAGTCCGGCTGGTTCTTGGCGCCGGGCATCGCCGACATCAGATGGCCGCTCTTGGCGACGGCACCGGCCAGGTAGGCGGCGGCGTTGTCGGCCAGGCGCCGGGGGGTGGCCTTGCCGGAGTCCGTGCAGGCGGGGGCCTTGGCTCGGGGCTTGGCGGGCTCGACCACGAAGTTCCTGCCGAGCGCGCCGAGCACGGCGGCCGCGGTGGCGTCGGCGTTGGCGGCGAGCTTGCCCTTCTTGTCCGGCTGGTAGGCGAAGGCGCCGCCGCCGTCCTTCTCGCACGGGATCGCCATGGCGGCCAGCGCCTCGGCCGGCGCCTTGCCCTTGGCGTGCTGCTTCGCCGGGTCCAGCCCGACGGCGGTCAGCGCGCCGACGACCACGGAGGTGGAGTTGGTGTCGCTCGGGGAGCCGGGGGAGTAGCCCCAGCCGCCGTCCTTGTTCTGCTGCGCCTTCAGCCAGCGCACGGCCTTACCGGTCTCGGCGCGGTGACCGCCGAGCGCGGCGAGCGCCTGGACGGCGGCGGCGGTGCTGTTGGTGTCGGGCTGGGCGCCCTTGCCGCCGCAGGGCTTGGCGGTGTCGGCGCGGAAGGCGGCGAAACCGCCGTCGGCGCACTGCTGGCCGGTGAGCCACTTCACGGCGGAGGCGGCGGGGCGCTCACCGACGGTGTGCTGGGCGAGTAGGGCCAGCGACTGGCGCCAGACGCCGTCGTAGGTGGGGTCGCCCTTGCCGAACAGCCCGGCCGGGACCGTCGCCTTCGGGGACGGGGACGCATCGGCGGCCGTGGCGGGCGCGGCTGCGGCCAGCACGCCTATCGCGGCGAGAGCCGCTGCACTGCGGCGGACGTTCATGGTCGGCGACTGCCTCTCCTGCAGGGAAGCCGGGCAGCGCACGGGGAACCCCCGGGCGGCTCGGCTCCGTAGACCTCGACGGTGCCGTGCGCGGCAGGGACGCCGCACACGCGAGCCGGTCACATCCCGCAGGGGCGCTCCGGCTCACCGCCCCTGCGGACGGCTCACGGTTGCGGGTTCAGCGCCGGAATCGCACCGGCTTCCCCCCGTACGGGTGTATGACGACCTGGCCACTTTACCGGCACCCGGCAAAACCCCGGCAGTGGCCGCCGCCACACCGCCCCCCAGGTGAGGAGCGTTCCGAACGCAGGTGACCGGCACCGCCCGGTCGTGGCGCGAATCACCTGGTCGACCGGTCACAGCCGTCCTACCAGCCGGTAGATTCGGAGCCTCCTGGATGATCGCTGAAACTTGTTCCACATTGACGTCCCGTCGTAGTCTCGCGGGACCGCGCAGGCAGATAGGGGGCCCGGAGTGACCGCTGAGGCCAGTCAGGCGGGTTCCCGACGGGGGCCGGCTGCCGACGGCGGGGCACCGCTCGACATCGCGCTCCTGACCTACAAGGGCAATCCCTTCTGCGGCGGACAGGGCGTCTACGTGCGCCATCTCTCCCGCGAGCTGGCCCGGCTCGGGCACCGCGTGGAGGTCATCGGCTCCCAGCCGTACCCCGTGCTCGACGAACACGAGGACTACGACGGCCGGTTGAGCCTCACCGAGCTGCCCAGCCTCGACCTCTACCGCCAGCCCGACCCCTTCCGCACCCCGAAGCGTGACGAGTACCGGGACTGGGTGGACGCCCTGGAGGTCGCCACCATGTGGACCGGCGGCTTCCCCGAGCCGCTGACCTTCTCACTGCGCGCCCGCCGTCATCTGCGGGCCAGGCGCGGCGAGTTCGACATCGTGCACGACAACCAGACCCTGGGCTACGGGTTGTTGGGCGACATCGGCGCGCCGCTGGTCACCACGATCCACCACCCCATCACCGTCGACCGGCAGTTGGAGCTGGACGCCGCCGAGAGCCGTCAGCGTCGCCTGTCCGTGCGCCGCTGGTACGCCTTCACACGGATGCAGAAGCGCGTCGCCCGCCGCCTGCCCTCCGTGCTCACCGTCTCCGGCAGCTCCCGCCAGGAGATCGTGGACCACCTCGGCGTCCGTGACGACCGCGTGCACGTCGTCCACATCGGCGCCGACACCGGCCTGTTCGCCCCCGACCCGGCGGTGCCCGAGGTGCCGGGCCGGATCGTCACCACCTCCAGCGCCGACGTCCCGCTCAAGGGCCTGATGTTCCTCGTCGAGGCCCTCGCCAAGGTCCGCACCGAACACCCCGACGCCCATCTGATCGTCGTCGGCAAGCGCCCCGAGGAGGGCCCGGTCGCCCAGGCCGTCGAGCGCTACGGGCTAGAAGGCGCCGTCGAGTTCGTCAAGGGCATCTCCGACGCCGAGCTGGTCGACCTGATCCGCTCCGCCGAGGTCGCCTGCGTGCCCTCGCTGTACGAGGGCTTCTCGCTGCCCGCCGCCGAGGCCATGGCCACCGGCACTCCGCTGGTCGCCACCACCGGCGGCGCGATCCCCGAGGTCGCGGGCCGCGACGGCGAGACCTGCCTGGCCGTACCCCCCGGCGACGCGGGCGCCCTCGCCGCCGCCCTCACCCGGCTGCTCGGCGACGCCGACCTGCGCGCCCGGCTCGGCGCCGCCGGACGCGAGCGGGTGCTCGCGCGCTTCACCTGGGCCCGCGCCGCCGAGGGCACGGTGGCCCGCTACCGCGAGGCGATCGACAGCGCCCGCACCGGCCCGCGTACGGCGGACCGCACGGACCCGCGGACCGCCGCCGAACCCGCGATCCCGGTCGCCGCCCCCGTCGCGGGCATATCCTCCGCATCCTCCGAAAGCAGGGCCACGTGCTGACCGTCGACTTCTCCCGGTTCCCGCTCGCCCCGGGCGACCGTGTCCTGGACCTCGGCTGCGGGGCCGGCCGGCACGCCTTCGAGTGCTACCGGCGCGGCGCGCAGGTCGTGGCCCTCGACCAGAACGGCGAGGAGATCCGCGAGGTCGCCAAGTGGTTCGCCGCGATGAAGGAGGCCGGGGAGGCGCCCGCCGGTGCCACCGCCACCGCGATGGAGGGTGACGCGCTGGCACTGCCCTTCCCCGACGAGTCCTTCGACGTCGTCATCATCTCCGAGGTGATGGAGCACATCCCCGACGACAAGGGTGTGCTCGCCGAGATGGTCCGCGTGCTCAAGCCCGGCGGCCGCATCGCCGTCACCGTCCCGCGCTACGGCCCCGAGAAGGTCTGCTGGGCCCTCTCCGACGCCTACCACGAGGTCGAGGGCGGCCACATCCGCATCTACAAGGCCGACGAACTCCTCGCCAAGATGCGCGAGGCGGGCCTGCGCCCCTACGGCACGCACCACGCGCACGCGCTGCACTCGCCGTACTGGTGGCTCAAGTGCGCCTTCGGCGTGGACAACGACAAGGCGCTGCCGGTCAAGGCGTACCACAAGCTCCTGGTCTGGGACATCATGAAGAAGCCGCTGGCCACCCGGGTCGCCGAGCAGGCGCTGAACCCGCTCATCGGCAAGAGCTTCGTGGCGTACGCGACCAAGCCGCACCTGCCGCGCGCCGAGGCGGCCGCCGAGTGACCACTCCCCGGACCGACCACCTCGTGCTGCCGGGGGTGCTCACCGCAGAGCAGGCCGCCGCGACCGTCCGGGGCGTCCTCGCCGTGCAGCGCGAGGACGGCGCGATTCCCTGGTTCCGCGGCCACCACCTCGACCCGTGGGACCACACCGAGGCCGCCATGGCGCTGGACGCGGCGGGCGAGCACGCGGCCGCCGAGCGCGCCTACGAGTGGCTCGCGCGGCACCAGAACCAGGACGGCTCCTGGTACGCCGCCTACGCCGACGGCGCCCACGACGACATCACCGATTCCTCGCTGGAGTCCAACTTCGTCGCCTACATAGCCGTCGGCGTCTGGCACCACTACCTCTCCACCGGCGACGACACCTTCCTGGACCGCATGTGGCCCGTCGTCTACGCCGCGGTCGAATGGGTGCTCCGGCTCCAGCAGCCCGGCGGCCAGATCGGCTGGCGCGTGGACGCGGACGGCGCGGCGACGGACGACGCGCTGCTCACCGGCAGCTCCTCGGTCCACCACGCCCTGCGCTGCGCGCTCGCGATCGCCGAGCAGCGTGAAGAGCCGCAGCCCGACTGGGAGTTGGCGGTCGGCGCGCTGCGGCACGCGATCCGCCGTCACCCCGAGCGGTTCCTCGACAAGGGTCGCTACTCGATGGACTGGTACTACCCGGTCCTCGGCGGCGCTCTCACCGGTGCCGAGGCCCAGGAGCGTGTCGAGGGCGACTGGGACCGCTTCGTCGTCCCCGGACTCGGGGTGCGCTGCGTGGTCCCCAACCCCTGGGTGACCGGCGGCGAGTCCTGCGAACTCGCCCTCGCGCTCTGGGCGATGGGCGAGTCCGACCGCGCGCTGGAGATCCTCCAGTCCGTCCAGCACCTGCGCGACGCCGACAGCGGCCTCTACTGGACCGGCTACGTCTTCGACGACGACGCGATCTGGCCCCGCGAACTCACCGCCTGGACCGCCGGCTCCCTCCTCCTCGCCGTCGCCGCCCTCGGCGGCCACGACGCCACCTGCGCGGTCTTCGGCGGCGAACGCCTTCCGGCGGGACTTCCCCCGGACTGCTGCGAGTAGGCGTCCGCCGGCCCCTCGGCCGAAGAGCTACGACCTCCTCACCGGCACCGGTGTCCGCCCCCTCCGGGGCTCAATGCCGGTGCAGGCGACCCGCTATGGCGTGGCCCACGAAGAGGTAGACCACGGCGGCCAGGCCGTAGCCGCAGACCACGCGCGCCCAGGTCTCGTCGAAGGTGAACAGGTCGTGGGACCACCCGGCGAGCCAGGCGGCCGTGTCGTGGACGAACTCCACCAGGCCGTTGGCCCGGTTGGCGTCCAGCAGGTACATCAGAATCCACAGGCCGATGATCCCGGCCATGACGTCGGCGATCACGGCGATCACCGTTCCCGCCTCGTTCCCGCCTCTGCGATATCTCGACATGGAATCCGGATTGCCGCTGCGCGCCCCGTGAAACCGGGCCTGGCGCGAACCGGCCGCCCGGCAACGCGGCCCCGCCCCCGGACGGCGTCGCCCCACTGGCGCGACGCCCGGGGGCGGGTGAGGCTGCCCAGTGGAAGCAGCCGCTCGGGGAGATACGTCCGGAGGACCGCGTGCCCGTTCCGATACGGCGCCTGTTCGTGGCGCTCATGGTGTCCTGCGTGCTGATGGCCGGTACCGCCGGCTGCGGTGGGGACGACTCCGGCAAGCAGCAGTCCAGCAGCGCGTCCTCGCCCAGCCCCAGCACCTCCGCCGAGAAGCAGAAGTTCGCCAAGACGCGGTTCGTGGCGAACGCGGGGCTTGCCGCCGGGGCCACCTACCAGTGGATCGTGAAGCCCTGGAGAGCGGGCAAGTTCAAGAAGGGCGCCGACGGCCGCAAGGTCGCCCTCGTCAAGGCCGGACTCGCCGGAGCCTTCGCCTACAACCGGCTCAAGGCCGCCCAGAAGAACGCCCAGGGCGACCCCACCCTCGCCAAGGCGCTCGCCCCGCTCACCGCGGGCATCGACGCGCTCAAGAACCTGCCGTCCAAGCTGCGCAACGGCGATACGAACGCGGCGAGTTCCTTCGACCAGATCATCAACCAGGTCAAGGACGCGGGCCAGAGCGCGGGCGCCCCGGTCAAGGACCAGGTCCCCTCCGCCTCCGAACTGAACAAGGGCTAGGGAGTGTCGCGCCGGCCGCTCAACACCGGCCGGTGCGACGGGAGATGACGAAGGCCCCCCGCCCATGAGGGGCGGAGGGCCTCGCGTGCGAAGGGAGCGCTAGCTGCCGCGCTGGATGCCCGTCGTGTCCTGGAGCACGCCCCGGCGTCCGTCCTGCGTCTGCGCCACCAGCGCCGTACCGCGCTGCTCGACCGCCAAGTACCAGGTGCCGGGCGCCAGTTCGGCCACCGCCGCGGGCGAGCCGTCCTCCGGGAACAGCGGCCGGGTCACCGGCACCGCGAACCAGAACGGCGAGAACTCGGCCGTCGGCTGCGGCTGCTGCGCGTACTGCTGCTGCGGCTGCTGCGCCCCGTACGGCTGCTGGGGCTGGGCGCCCGGGTAGCCGTAGCCGGCGGGCGGCTGTGCGCCGTAGGGCTGCGGGGTGACCGGCTTGGGGGCCGGGATCAGCGAGCCCTGGAGGGCCGGGACCAGCGGGGTGGCGACGGCCGCCGCCGCCATGACGAGCGTCGCGACGAAGGCGAGGATCAGGCCCGTGCCCGCGCTCAGCGCCTGGTCGGAGGAGCCCGAGTTCAGACCGCCGACCGGGTCGATGACGTTGCCCAGCGCGCTCCACGCCGCGAACACCGCGAACGCCACGCCGAAGGAGCCGAGTTCGAGTCCGGCGACCTTGAGCGGCTGCGGCAGCGTCCGGGCCGCGACGACGAGCCCGGCGGCGATGATGCCCGCCAGCACGACGCTCAGCAGAACCGGTCCGTTCTCCCAGAGGCTCGGCAGATCGATGCCGTCCGGCCCGTCGTACGAGTAGTTGTCGAAGAACGACGCGATGAACAGCAACACCGCTGCTCCGATCACCACGCCGTCGCCTCTAGTGAGGGAGCGGATATTCACTTCAGGTCCTTCGTAGGTCGTCTCGTCGTCGGTAGACAGTACCGTCCGCGTTGTCCGGCTGTCCGGCCTCTTCCACGTGCCGGTCACGACTCGCGCAGGAAACTCACGATTCCCTCGGAGATCCCTTGCGCGGCTTTCTGCCGCCAGGCGGCGCTGGTCAGTTCGGCGGCGTCGGAGGCGTCGCGCATGTTGCCGCACTCGATGAAGACCTTGGGAACCCTGGACAGGTTGAGCCCGCCCAGATCCGTCCGGGTCACCAAGCCGGTGCCGTCGCCCAGGTAGTTGGAGAACGGCTCGCCGGTCGCGTGCCGGTAGCCCGAGGCCACTCGCTTGCCGAGGTCCCGGGAGGGGCCGGTGATGGGGCGGGTGTCCGCGCCGCCCGCGTGCACGGTGCCGGGCAGGATGACGTGGAAGCCCCGGTTGCCCGGCGCCGAGCCGTCCGCGTGGATGGACAGCGCCGCGTCCGCGTGCGCCCTGTTGCCGATCTCCGCCCGCTCGTCCACGCACGGTCCCCAGGCCGGACCGTCGCCGTCGTGCGTGAACTTCACGGTCGCGCCCCGCTTCTCCAGCAGCGCGCGCACCCGGTGGGACACGTCGAGGGTGAACGTGGCCTCCGGGTAACCGGCGTTGGTCTCCGTCCCCGTGGTGTCGCACTCCTTGTGGCCGTTGCCGACGTTCACCTGGCGCGCGATCTCGGCGGTGTGCCGGAAGTTGCCCGGGTTGTGCCCGGGGTCGATGACCACCACCTTGCCCTTGAGCGGCAGGGCGGAGGCGGACGGCGAGGCACCCTTGCCGTCGCCGAAGCCGGACGCGGGGACCGACGGCGAGGGCGTTCCCGCGGCGCGGCCGTCCCCGTCCGGGCGGCCGAGGTGCGCGTAGGCCGCCCAGCCGAGCAGCGCGACCGGCACCAGCGCGGCCAGGGTCACGGTCAGCGGACGGCGCCGGGAGCGGCGGGGCGTGGGGGGTTCGAATTCCGGGCCTGCGTACGACACGCCTGCCACCCTAACGAAACGCCGGAGCGCTCCCGACCCCGCCCGTCTGACAGAGCGTCAGATTCCGGGCCCCGTGCGCTTCAGCACCCGCAGCGACCCCGTCACCGACACCTCCGTGAACGCCCTGGACTCCAGCGCCCGCAGATAGACCCGGTACGGCGCCTGACCGGTGAACTCGTCCTCCGGCTCCGGGAACACGTCGTGCACGACCAGCAGACCGCCCTCGGCGACATGCGGCGCCCAGCCCTCGTAGTCGGCGCTCGCGTGCTCGTCGGTGTGGCCGCCGTCCACGAAGACCAGGCCGAGCGGCGTCCCCCACAGGGCGGCGACCTGCGGGGACCGGCCGACCAGGGCGATCACGTGGTCCTCCAGGCCCGCCCGGTGCAGGGTCCGGCGGAAGGTGGGCAGGGTGTCCATGAGGCCGACCTCGGGGTCGACCGTCTCCGGGTCGTGGTAGTCCCAGCCCGGCTGCTGCTCCTCGCTGCCCCGGTGGTGGTCGACGGTCAGCGCGAGGGTGCCGCTCTCTCGTGCCGCGTCCGCGAGCAGCACCGTCGAGCGCCCGCAGTACGTGCCCACCTCCAGGAGCGGCAGTCCGAGCCGCCCCGCCTCCCGCGCGGCCGCGTACAGCGCCAGCCCCTCGTCCACGGGCATGAAGCCCTTCGCCGCCTCGAACGCGGCCAGGATCTCGGGCTTCGGTGCCGTCATGGGGGTTCCTCTCGGTCGTCACGGCTGCTCAGGCGCCCCATGCTGCCGCACCCCCCGCCGGAGTCCGGCGGGGGGTGCGGTGCGAGGGGTGTGACAGGGGGAGGTCAGGCGCTGACGGTCTCTCCCGGCAGCGCCAGGTCCAGCTCCACCGCCCGCTCGTCCCCGGTGTGCGTCGCCGAGGAGGCCAGCGGGCCGTGCCCGGCGGCCTTGGCGGCCAGGACGTAGGCGCCTTCGGCCGGGACCGTGAGGGCGTAGCCGCCGTCGGGGCCGGAGAGCGTGGCCCCGGCCTGGCGGCCCCGGCGGTCGATCAGGGTGACCTTGGCCCGGGCGACCGGAGCGCCCCCGGCGTCGAGCACCCGCCCGGTGAAGCCGCGCAGCACCGCGCGGGCGTGCTCCAGGTTGGCGTCCTCCTCGCTGCTGGCCCGCAGTTGCGTGTGCTGCTGGGCCGGACGCGGGGTGCGCGGCAGGAAGAACGCGAGGACCAGGCCCACCAGCACGGCGGCCGTGGCGATCAGGAACGAGACCCGGAAGCCGTGCATGGTCGGAATCGCGAGCCCGCCGCCGACCGGCTGCGCGGTGTTGGCGAGCACCATGCCGATGACCGCGCTGGAGACGGAGGTGCCGATGGACCGCATCAGGGTGTTGAGGCCGTTGGCAGCGCCGGTCTCCGAGGCCGGGACCGCGCCGACGATCAGCGCGGGCAGCGAGGAGTAGGCGAGGCCGATGCCCGCGCCGAGCGCCACCGAGGTGATGATCGTCTGCCAGGCGGCGTGCATCAGACCGAGGCCGCCCGCGTAGCCGGCGGCGATGACCAGCAGCCCGATGATCAGGGTCGTGCGCGGGCCGTACCGCGCGGACAGCCGGGCGTAGACCGGCGCGGTGAACATCATCGTCAGACCCAGCGGCGCCACGCACAGTCCCGCGACCACCATGGACTGGCCGAGGCCGTACCCGGTGGCGGTGGGGAGCTGGAGCAACTGGGGCAGGACGAGGGAGACGACGTAGAAGCTGACGCCGACCATGATCGAGGCGAGGTTGGTCAGCAGCACCTCGCGGCGGGCGGTGGTGCGCAGGTCGACCAGTGGCGCCGCGACGCGCAGCTCGTACACGCCCCACAGCAGCAGGACGGCGACGGCCGCGCCGAACAGGCCGAGCGTGGTGCCCGACGACCAGCCCCAGTCGCTGCCCTTGGTGATCGGCAGCAGGAGCAGCACCAGACCCGCGGACAGGCCGAGCGCGCCGAGCAGGTCGAAGGAGCCCTCGGCGCGCGCCGGGGACTCGGGGACGACGAGCAGGGTCAGGACGATGGAGAGCACGCCGAGCCCGGCCGCGCCGTAGAACAGGGCGTGCCAGTCGGTGTGCTGGGCCACCAGGGCGGCGGCGGGCAGCGCGAGACCGCCGCCGACGCCGATCGAGGAGCTCATCAGGGCCATGGCCGAGCCGAGCTTCTCGCGCGGCAGCATGTCGCGCATCAGGCCGATGCCCAGCGGTATCGCGCCCATGGCGAAGCCCTGGAGCGTACGGCCGACGATCATCACGATGAGCTGGCTGGTCAGCGCGCTGACCAGGGCGCCCGCCACCATCACGGCGAGGCTCAGGATCAGCATCCGGCGCTTGCCGTAGAGGTCGCCGAGGCGGCCCATGATCGGGGTGGCCACGGCGCCGGAGAGCAGGGTCGAGGTCAGCACCCAGGTGGCGTTGCTCGGCTCGGTGCCGAGCAGCTGCGGCAGGTCCTTGATGACCGGCACGAGCAGGGTCTGCATCACCGCGACCACGATGCCCGCGAAGGCGAGCACCGGGACCAGGGCTCCGCCGGCCCTCCGGGTGGGGCGATCGGTCGTCTGGGGCATTGAGTGAGGTTCCTCCCGCGTGAATGAATCACCGGGAGAAACGTCGTATGCACGGGCAACTATTCCGTTGCTTCGGGCCTCTAATGAATCCTTGACCGATCCATGGGTTACTGATCCGGAGTCAGAAGTCCGATCGTGCGGCGGGCATGGCTACAGCCAGCCCTGCTGCCGCGCCTCCCGCACCGCCTCCGCGCGGTTGCGGGTGCCGGTCTTGCCGATGGCGGCGGAGAGATAGTTGCGCACGGTCGACTCCGACAGACGCAGCCGTACGGCGATGTCGGCCACGGTCGCCCCGTCCACCGCCGCCCGCAGCGCCTCGCGTTCGCGCGGTGTCAGCGGATTGGGTCCCGCGCTCAGCGCGGCCGTAGCCAGCGCCGCGTCCACCACGGTCTCCCCGGCCAGCACCCGCCGTACCGCCTGCGCCAGTTCCTCGACGGGGCCGTCCTTCACCAGGAAGCCCGCCGCGCCCGCCTCCATGGCCCGGCGCAGATAGCCGGGCCTGCCGAAGGTGGTCAGGATCAGCACCCGGCAGCCGGGGACCCGCTTCCTCAGCTCCGCCGCCGCGTCCAGGCCGCTCATCCCGGGCAGCTCGATGTCGAGCAGGGCCACGTCGGGGCGGTGCTCCAGCGCGGCCGGCACGATCGCGTCCCCGGCGGCGACCTGTGCGACCACCTCGATGTCCTCCTCCAGGCCGAGCAGGAGCGCGAGGGCGCCGCGCATCATGCCCTGGTCCTCGGCGAGCAGTACGCGGATGTTCGTCACCGGGTCAGCGTAGTGGCGCCGGGGTTCAGCGCTCCGCCGGCGAAGCCGCCAGGCACGGGTCCGCCGGGTCCACCGGCAGCTCCGCCGTCACCGTGAAACCGCCCTGCGGCGCCGGGCCCGCCGTGAGGGTGCCGCCCGCCGCCGCGAGGCGCTCGGTCAGACCCGTGAGCCCCGTGCCGCCGACGCCCCCGGCCTGGCGGGGGACCGGAGTGCCCGTGCCGTCGTCCGTCACGGTGAGCCGGACCCGCTCGGCGGCGCCCTCGACCGTGATCTCGCAGCGGCCCGCGTCGCTGTGCCGGACCACGTTGGTCACCGCCTCGCGCACCACCCAGCCGAGCAGCGCCTCGGTCGGCGGGGCGAGCGGCGCGCCCGACTGCCGTACGACCGGCTCCACGCTCGCCGCCGCCAGCGCCGAACGGGCCCGGGTCAGCTCGGTGGCCAGACTGCCCTCCCGGTAGCCGGTCACCGCCTCGCGGATCTCGGTCAGCGCCTGCCGGCCGACCGACTCGATGTCCCCGATCTGCGCGAGCGCCGCGTCCAGGTCCCGCCCGGCCAGGCGCCGGGCCGCCTCCGACTTCACCACGATCACGGAGAGGGTGTGCCCGAGCAGATCGTGCAGGTCGCGGGAGAAGCGCAGTCGCTCCTGCTCCACGGCCTGCCGGGCCAGCTCCTCGCGCGCGGCGCGCAGCTGCCGCACGGCCTCGGACAGGCTCAGGATCGCGGCCGTCACCATGCAGGACAGGAAGGTGCCGTACCCGATGCTCGGCGCGTTCGACCACGAGTCGCCGACCCCGGTGAGCACCGCCGCGTACGCCGCCAGCGGCACCCCCACCCGGCCGAGCAGCCGGCCGCGCAGGGTGGCGCCGGTGGCGAGGCCGAGCAGCGGGAAGAACATCAGCCAGCTTCCGCCGTAGCCGAGCGCCAGAGCGGTGGTCAGCAGGCCCATCAGCGCCAGCGCGATCCGGGTGGAGACCGCCTCGCGCTTGGTGCGGTCGAAGGCGCGGAAGGTGACGTAGATGTAGAGCGAGTTGAAGGTGAGCAGGCCCAGCCCGCCGATCAGCGGGTTCGAGGCGTCGCCCTGGAGCAGGTTGGAGAAGGAGCCGAGGCCGAGCAGCAGCCACGGCAGCAGCGCGAACCCGGTGGGCGGGGGGCCCAGGCGTTCCTCCGCCGGGCTCTCGCCCCGCGAGCGCGCCGCCTTCCCCGCGGCCTTGGCGTGTGCCATGTCGGCCTTCCACCGCCGCCGCGCCGCACCCGCCGCGCGCATCCCGCACCGCGCCTCAGCCCACCATGACATGTACGTGTTCCCCGTGTTTCCCGCCGCCGCCTCGCCCGTCCGTTCGACGGGGCGACGGTACAGCGTAGGAAATGAGCGCCTCTGTCCGCATCCGGTCGCTTCGCTGCCCCGCGTTTCCGTCATGCCTACGACGTTAGGAGCGGGGGCCCCTCGGGCGGCAGAGGCGGACGTACGGACTGTGGCGGTACGCGGGTACCGGGGGAGGGCGGGACGAATGTCACCGCCGCGCGGGACCCGGATACGACGAAGGGCGGGGGTACGCATCCGTACCCCCGCCCTCGCGACCCGGTCAGACCTGCGTCTGGCCCTCGGCCCCCGTGCCCGGCCTGCGGTGGCGGCCGCGCGGAGCCGCCTCACCGTCCTGGGAGGCCACCTGGCCCCGGTGCCTGCCGTGGCCGTCCGGCTCGGCCGCGTCCAGGTAGGGCTGCGGCCAAGCGGAGTCCGTGGCCGGCGACGGCGCCTGCGTCGTACTGGTGTCGGTCATCGGAAGTCTTCACCCCGTCAACATGATCTTTTTACGGCCGGGCGAGTCTAACCGTCAGGACAGGGGGCGAAACCAGGCGGCCACGCCGATCGGTGCCATTCGGTTACGAGTTGGCCACCGATGAGGAGGCGAGGGGAGCCTTTTGCAGGGGAACCGGTCGGGCCGCCTCCGTTTCCTCGGACGCCCGCTCCGGCGTCCCGTCGGCCCCCTCCGCCGTCGGGACCGGACCCTCCACCGCCAGCTCCGCCACCCCGCAGGGCGTCTCCGCCGTCGCGTACGGCAGCCGCAGCACGCCCTCCGGCGTCCACAGTCCCGCCCCCGCGAGCCAGCCCTCCGGGGCCGGGAGGTGCCGCACCCGGCGCTCCGCCGGGCGCCAGGTACCGACCCAGGTGCCCAGCGGGCCGTCGACACGCAGCGCGACCGCGCAGCTCTCCGGCATCAGCACCTGCCCCGGCTGGATCGCGAACGGCGTCACCGCGCAGTCCGGCAACCGCAGCGAGCTGGGGAAACGCACCGGCAGCGTGCTGCCGAGGACGCCCCAGCCCAATCGTTCCTGCCCCGGCGAGGGCGCGTCCGAGGCGATCACCAGCAGACCGCTGTCGGGATCGGCCAGCAGCAGCCGGTCGTCGCTGTCCGGGGCGATCTGGAGCAGCGGCGTGACCGCGCCCCCGCGCCCGAGGTCCACCACCACCGTCTTCGTACGGCCGCCCAGCTCCCGGTCCACCGCGAGCATCCGCCCGGCGGCGTCCAGCCAGACCCCGCCCGAGCAGCGGCCCGGCAGCTCCGCCAGACGCTCGGGCCCGGCCGCGCCGCCCGCCACCAGCCACACCGCCGTGGAGCGGGCGCCCACCGCGAGGGCGTAGGCGCGGGTGCCGCAGGGCGCCGGGGGCAGCAGGGTGAGCCGGGTCTCCGGCTCGGGGCACTCGACCGTGCCGAGCGCCAGCTCACCCGTGCCGGGGCCGGTCGGGTACAGCAGGGAGAAGGCGTGGTGGCGCTCCACCAGGCGGTGGATCAGCACCCGCCCGTCGCCCATCGGCTGCACCTGGGTGCCGGGCTCCTCCGGCTGGTTCCCGGGCAACGGCACCGCGTACGGTTCCGGGCCGTCCAGCGTCCAGCGCTCGGGGAACCAGGACTCCCCGGCGGACGCGAGGCGTGCCGCGTACGCGCCGTCCGCCGTGATGGCGTACGGCGGCACGGGTGCCCCGGGCACCGCTGGTACTGCCGGACGCGTACCGCGGCTCTCCGGATTCTCCGGATCACCGTCGTCCGCGCCGGCCGACGTGGTTTCGATCGCACAGGCCGTCATCGTTCGGTCACCTCCGGCGACGAAGCTAGTTTTCGTACGCACAGGCGGGGGGCCGACGGAGCCAGGCTTCACACATACGGGTGGCGCAGAAGCGATTCCTCTGAGGGAGAGCGACTCATGTGCTGCCCGGCCGGGCAGCGGGGGAGTACGGCGCCCGACCGGTACGGCCTCCCGGAACGGCCAGGTAGCCTTGGCACGTGCCCCGTCTGTCTGAAGTCATCGCCGCGCTGGAGACCCTGTGGCCCCCGGAGCGGGCCGAGTCCTGGGACGCGGTCGGCACGGTCGCGGGCGACCCCGAGCAGGAGGTCGACCGGGTCCTGTTCGCCGTCGACCCCGTCCAGGAGGTCGTCGAGGAGGCCGTGAAGCTGGGTGCCGGACTGCTGGTCACCCACCACCCGCTCTATCTGCGCGGGACCACGACGGTCGCGGCGGACACCTTCAAGGGCCGCGTCGTGCACACCCTCATCAAGAACGACGTCGCCCTGCACGTCGCCCACACCAACGCCGACACCGCCGACCCCGGCGTCTCCGACGCGCTCGCCGGTGCCCTCGACCTCCGTGTCGTAGCCCCTCTCGTACCCGACCCGACCGATCCGGAGGGCCGCCGGGGCCTGGGCCGGATCTGCGAGCTGGACCATCCGCTGACCGTGCGCGAGCTGGCCGCCCGCGCCGCCGCGCGGCTGCCCGCCACGCAGCAGGGCATCCGGGTGGCCGGCGATCCCGAGGCCCTCGTCCACCGGGTCGCCGTCAGCGGCGGGTCGGGCGACAGCCTCTTCGACCATGTGCGCGCGGCCGGAGTGGACGCGTTCCTCACCGCCGACCTGCGCCACCACCCGGTCTCCGAGTTCGAGGCGTCCGTCGCCCACCGACCGCTCGCGCTGCTCGACGCGGCGCACTGGGCCACCGAGTGGCCCTGGTGCGAGCTGGCCGCAGCCCAGCTCGACCAGATCTCCGACCGTCACGACTGGGGCCTTCGGGTCCACGTCTCCAAGACGGTCACCGACCCCTGGACCGCCCACGCGGCGTCCATCACCACCACGAGTCCCCTGGGAGCCCCCAACTGAACGCCGCGCCCGCCGACCAGATCCGCCTTCTCGACGTCCAGGCCCTCGACGTCCGCCTCCAGCAGCTCGCCCACAAGCGGAAGTCGCTCCCCGAGCACGCCGAGATCGAGACGCTGGGCAAGGACCTCACCCAGCTTCGCGACCTGCTGGTGGCCGCGCAGACCGAGGAGAGCGACTGCGCCCGCGAGCAGACCAAGGCCGAGCAGGACGTGGACCAGGTGCGCCAGCGCGCCTCCCGCGACCAGCAGCGCCTGGACTCCGGCGCCGTCACCTCGCCGAAGGACCTCTCCAGCCTCCAGCACGAGATCGCCTCGCTCGCCAAGCGCCAGGGCGACCTGGAGGAGGTCGTCCTGGAGGTCATGGAGCGCCGCGAGTCCGCGCAGGCCCGGGTCGCCGAGCTGACCGACCGGGTCGCCTCCGTGCAGGCCAAGACCGACGACGCCACCGCGCGCCGCGACGCCGCCTTCCAGGAGATCGACGCCGAGGCCGCCTCGGTCACCAAGGAGCGCGAGGTCGTCGCCGGGTCCGTCCCCGCCGACCTGCTCAAGCTCTACGACCGCCTGCGCACCCAGGGCGGCGGCATCGGCGCGGCCAAGCTGTACGCCCGCACCTGCCAGGGCTGCCGCCAGGAGCTGGCCATCACCGAACTGAGCGAGATCCGCGCGGCGGCGCCGGACAAGGTGGTCCGCTGCGAGAACTGCGCGCGCATTCTCGTGCGCACGGCCGAGTCGGGCCTGTAGGCCCTTCCTTCCGGACAGCGGAGCGGGCGCGGTGACGGGAGTGCGCGGTGCGTGAGTTCGTCGTGGAGGCCGACGGTGGGTCGCGGGGCAACCCCGGGCCCGCCGGGTACGGCGCCGTCGTCCGCGACGCGTCGACGGGGGAGACCCTGGCGGAGGCCGCCGAGTACCTCGGCACCGCCACCAACAACGTCGCCGAGTACCGCGGCCTCGTCGCCGGGCTCCACGCCGCCCACGCCCTGGACCCCGACGCCAGTGTCAGCGTCCGCATGGACTCCAAGCTCGTCGTCGAGCAGATGTCGGGCCGCTGGAAGATCAGACACCCCGACATGAAGCCGCTGGCGATGGAGGCGGCGCGGATCTTCCCGCCCGGCCGGGTGACGTACACGTGGATGCCCCGCGCCGAGAACAAGCACGCGGACCGGCTGGCCAACGAGGCGATGGACGCGGGGGCGCGGGGCGAGCGGTGGACTCCGTCGGTGGCGCGGGCCACGCGTTCCGACGTGCTCGAGCCCTCGGGCCCGCCCGGGGACGCGGTCGCGGGGGCGGCTCGGGCCCGGGAGGCGTTGCGGGCCGGTGTGCGCGGGGCCGAGCCGGCTGCGGGGGTCGAGGCGGCCGCGGCGGCCGAGCAGCGACCTGGCGTGCCTGCCGCGCCGGAGGCGCCCCCACCCGGATCTTCGTCGGCTGCCGACGGACGCGCGGCGCGGGCCGTCACGGCGTCGGCCTCCGGCACCGTCGGAGCCGCGTCCCCCGCAGCCGCCGGCCCCGGCACCGGTGACCGGGCCGCCACTACCGCCCCCGGCTGGAGCGCGGCTCCCGACCTCGGCGCCCCCGCCACCTTCGTACTGCTGCGCCACGGCGAGACACCGCTCACCCCGCAGAAGCGCTTCTCCGGGAGCGGAGGCACCGACCCCTCGCTGTCGCAGGTGGGGCGCGAGCAGGCCGAGCGGGTCGCCGCGGCGCTCGCTCGCCGGGGGACGGTTCAGGCGGTCGTCGCCTCGCCGCTGGCCCGCACCCGGGAGACCGCGGGGATCGTCGCGGACCGGCTGGGGCTGGAGGTGACGGTCGAGGACGGGCTGCGCGAGACCGACTTCGGTGCCTGGGAGGGGCTGACCTTCGGAGAGGTGCGCGAGCGCTACCCGGACGACCTGAACGCCTGGCTGGCCGACCCGGCCGTACGCCCCACAGGCGACGGCGAGAGCTTCACCGAGACCGCCGACCGCATCGAAGCGGCCCGCGCCCGCCTGGTCGCCGCCCACGCGGGCCGCACCGTCCTGCTGGTCACCCACGTCACCCCCATCAAGACCCTGCTCCGACTCGCCCTCGGCGCCCCGCCCGAGTCGCTGTTCCGCATGGAACTGTCGGCCGCCTCACTGTCGGCGGTGGCGTACTACCGCGACGGGAACGCGAGCGTGCGTCTGTTCAACGACACCTCGCACCTGCGTCCCTGAGCTCGGCGGCGCCCAGGGCGTGCGCCGCCGCGGTGACGCGACGCGTCCGGGTCCTCGGCGCGCGGCTCCTCAACGGCACTCCGCGCCCCTGAGCCTCGCCGCCCCCCGTGCCAGTTCCTCCACCCGCCCCCAGTCCCGCGCGGCCACCGCATCCCCCGGAACCATCCAACTGCCGCCCACGCATCCCACGTTGGACAAGGCCAGATACTCGTCCGCGTTCCCCGTCCCGATCCCGCCCGTCGGGCAGAAACGGGCCTGGGGCAACGGGCCCGCCAGGGAACGGAGATAGGCCGCGCCGCCCGCTGCCTCCGCGGGGAAGAACTTCATCTCCCGTACGCCGCGCTCCAGCAGGGCGACCACTTCCGAGGCGGTGGAGACCCCGGGAAGGTACGGCAGGCCGGACGCGCTCATGGCGGCGAGCAGGCCGTCCGTCCAGCCGGGGCTGACCAGGAACCGCGCCCCCGCCGCCGCGCACTCCGCGACCTGACCCGGCGTGATGACGGTCCCCGCGCCCACCACCGCCTCCGGCACCTCGGCGGCGATCGCGCGGATGGCGTCGAGCGCGGCCGGGGTCCGCAGCGTCACCTCGATCGCGGGCAGACCCCCGGAGACGAGGGCCCGCGCGAGCGGTACGGCGTCGGCGGGGTCGGCGAGAACCACGACGGGCAGGACGGGCGCGAGGTCCAGCACGGAGGAGGGCGAGGTCATGACCGACATCGTGCCGAGCCCGACCAGCCTCCGCAACGGGCGTTGCGCATGGTGCAACAGCCGGTCAGTGCACCTCGTCCACCAGCACGTCCAGCGCCCACGGCTTGCCGCCGCGGCCCGGCGCCTCCGCCTCCACCTCGTACCCGAGGTCCCGCAGCGCGACGACCAGCTCGGCCGGACCGGCGGGCGCGGCCCCGGCGGACAGCAGGGCGCGCACGATCCGCCCCTTCGTCGCCTTGTTGAAGTGGCTGACCACCTTGCGGGTGGGCGCGTGCAGCACCCGTACGGTCGCGGTGCGCCCCGCCACCTCGCCCTTCGGCTTCCACGCGGCGGCGTACGCGGCCGAGCGCAGGTCGAGGACCAGCCCGCGGTCGGCCGCCTCGGGGAGGACCTCGGCCATCGGCTCGCGCCAGTGCGCGGCGAGGGCGCCGAGGCCGGGGAGCTTGACGCCCATCGAGCAACGGTAGGAGGGGATGCGGTCGGTGACGCCGAGGGCGCCCCAGAGGCCGGAGAAGACCAGCAGCGAGCGGGCGGCACGCCTTTTCGCGGCGGGGTCGAGCGAGGCGAGGTCCAGGGCGTCGTAGAGGACCCCGGTGTAGATCTCCCCGGCGGGACGCGCCCCGGCGGTAAGCAGCTCCGCGTTCTTCGCGACCTCCCCGCGCAGCCCCTCGCTCAGCCCCAGCACCTCGCGCGCCTTGTCGGCGTCCCCGGCGCACAGCTCGACCAGCTCCCCGAGCACGGCCCGCCGCGCGTCGGTGAGCCCGGGCAGGGACAGCGACTCCAGGTTCAGCGGGGCGCCACGGCCCGAGGACGCCTTACCCTCCGAGGGCGGCAGCAGGACAAGCACGGGTACTCCTTCATCTCGCCTCCGCGCCAGCGTACGGGGCGTGCGAGGGGGTCCGCTCCGGTCGGCCCGGCCTCCCGCGCCCGGTAGCATGGTCGGTACGGCAGACGAGCCGGGCGGACGGCCGCGTGGAGCCCTTGCGGGCTTCCCGAGGAACGTCCGGACTCCACAGGGCAGGGTGGTGGCTAACGGCCACCCGAGGCGACTCGCGGGACAGTGCCACAGAAAACAGACCGCCGGGGACCTCGGTCCTCGGTAAGGGTGAAACGGTGGTGTAAGAGACCACCAGTGCCCAGGGTGACCTGGGCAGCTAGGTAAACCCCACCCGGAGCAAGGTCAAAAGGAAGCACTCCGGTGCTTCTGCGCGGACGATCGAGGGCTGCCCGCCCGAGTCCGCGGGTAGACCGCACGAGGCCGGCGGCAACGCCGGTCCTAGATGGATGGCCGTCTCCCGGCCGGCCGCGAGGCCGCCCGGCGACAAAATCCGGCGTACAGCCCGACTCGTCTGCCGCCCCCGTGCCCGCGAGGGCCCCGGCTCAGCCCTCCGCCGTCTCCCCGCTCACCCACGCCAGATACGCCTCGCTGCCCCGTACGACGGGGGTCGCGATGATCTCCGGGGTGTCGTAGTCGTGATGGGCCCGGATGTACGCCTCCAGGGCGTCGTAGCGGTCGGCGGTCGTCTTGAAGTGGATGCGCCATTCGTGCTCGGAGCGGACCGCGCCGTCCCAGCGGTAGACGCTGGTGACCGGGCCGTCGATCTGGGCGCAGGCGGCGACGCGGTGCTCGATCGCGCCGGTGGCCAGGGTGTGGGCCTTGTCGGGGGCGTCGGTGGTGGTCAGGACGGTGAGGTGCTCGGCCACGGGTGCGTCTCCTTCGTACGGTCTCCGGGGACCGTACCCGGGGCGACCGGGTGGCGGTCACTCCTCGAAGAGCATCTCCTGCTCCACCGTCACGCTCTCGCGCAGCCGCTTGTTGCGGGCGCCGATCACCGCGGCCGTGGCGGCGGCCGTGACGCCGAGGGCGGCCGGGACCATCCAGCCGCGGTCGAGGACGTGACCGAGCGCGTGGTCGAGGGAGAGACGGCCGGGACCGGTGACGGCGAGGCCGGTGGCGGACAGACCGAGGCTGGCCGCGTACTCGTAGCCGCCGCCCTGGGCGAAGAAGCCGTTGGGGACGTGGACCGCCGCCGCGCCGGCCATCGCGCCTGCCGCCGCCGCGCCCGCCGCCGGGGTCGCGAGGCCGAGCGCGAGCAGGACACCGCCGCCCGCCTCCGCGAGGCCCGCCATCGTCGCGCTGCGCCGGCCCGGCGCGAAGCCGACGGACTCCATGAACTGGCCCGTGCCCTCCAGGCCGTGCCCGCCGAACCAGCCGAACAGCTTCTGCGCGCCGTGCGCCGCGAGCACTCCGCCCGTGCCGAGGCGGAGCAGCAACAGGCCAACGTCGCGTCGGTCGTAACAGCCCATGAGACTCTCCTCCGGGTTCCGCGTGGCTACCACCGTTTCCACCGTCGCAGGCCCTCGGGCGCCGGGCGCGTCGGGACGGGCGTTCGGGTGGAGAGGTATGCGGGGGCGGCGGGTGGAGACGGTGGTGCCGATGTGACGACGGGGCGCCGGGCCGATCTTCATAAGAGAGCAAATTCCTGGGCCGGAACCCGCCTCCCGGAGGGAAACGGCTGTTCGAGGCGGTGTACGGTCCCGGGGTGCGTGAATGTTCCCGGCTCAGCCGACGTGCCGTCCTCGGGCTCACTGCGGCCGCCCTCCCCGTTTCCCTGAGCGTCTCCCGGGGCGCAGCCCCCGCCTACGCCGCCGAGACCACCGGTGTGGTCGGCGGCGAGCAGCTCGCCCGCAAGGGCGTCCAGGTGCGCGGCGCCACCGGAGTGCCCAAGAAGCTCACCGCCCGCGCGTGGCTCGTCGCCGACGCCGACAGCGGGGAGATCATCGCCTCGTACGACGCGCACCGGCACCTCGCCCCCGCGTCCACCCTGAAGATGCTGTTCGCGGACACGGTGCTGAAGAAGTTCGACCGCGCCCAGCGCTACCGGGTCACCGAGGCCGACCTCGCCGACATCCCGGCCGGTTCCAGCCTGGTCGGGATCAAGCCAGGCATCACCTACACCGTCGAGCAGCTCTGGCAGGGCGTCTTCCTGCGCTCCGGCAACGATGCGGTGCACGTGCTCTCCCACATGAACGGCGGCGTCGCGAAGACCGTCGCCGAGATGCAGGAGCGCGCGGAGTATCTGCACGCCCTCGACACCCATGTCGTCAGCCCCGACGGCTTCGACCACAAGGGGCAGATCTCCTCGGCGTACGACCTCACGCTCTTCGCCCGCCAGGGTCTGAAGGACGCCGACTTCCGCGCCTACTGCGGCACGCGCACCGCCGACTTCCCGGCGGGCGGCAAGAAGACCTTCCAGATCCAGAACACCGACCGCCTGCTCACCGGCGCGTGGGGGCTGACCCCGTACGAGGGACTGATAGGCGTCAAGAACGGCTACACCAGCCACGCGGGCAACACCTTCACCGGTGCCGCCACCCGGCGTGGCCGCACCCTGCTGGTCACCGTCATGCACCCCGCCGAGGGCAGCAACGCCGTCTACGAGCAGACCGCCGCGCTCCTCGACTGGGGCTTCACGCACGGCGGTTCGGCCCGCGCGATCGGCACGCTCGTCGAGCCGGGCGTCCCCGCGACCTCCCGCCCCGCGCCCGTGGGCGGCAAAGCCCCGGCGGCCGCCCACGCCTCGGCCGCGAACACCAAGGGCCCCTCCGGCGTACGCGTCACCGAGGGCGCCGCGCTCACGGCCCTCCTCGTCGGCGGCGGCACGTGGGCCGCGCTGCGCCGCCGCCGCGGCCGTACGGCTCCGCCGGCGGACGAGACGGGTGCCCCTGCGCCGGACTCCGCGCCCGCGCCGAGGGAGTCGCCGGAGACCGCGGAAACGCCGGAGACGGACGCCGGCGGCCGCCACCGCCGCTGAGCCCCTGCCGAGGGCCTGGCCCCAGGGCCCCTGGTCTCCGACTCCTGAGCCACCGACCCCGAGCCCCCGGTTCCTGAGAACATGGAGGGCCTCCGGGGTCGTCCGGGAGTCCGAGGAGGGGACGTATGACCGAGCACATGGCGGCGCCGGGGACGCGGCATGCCTCCGGCGGTGGCGCGCCGGCCGGCGCAGGGCGAGGGGGGCGGATGCTGGTCACGTTCCTGCTGGGCGCGCTGACCGCGACGACGCCGCTGGCGATGGACATGTATCTCCCGTCGCTGCCTGAGGTCACCCGCGCGCTGCACGCGCCCGCCGCGAGTGTGCAGCTCACGCTGACCGCGTGCCTGGCCGGGATGGCGCTCGGGCAACTGGTCGTCGGGCCCATGAGCGACCGGTGGGGGCGGCGCCGGCCGCTGCTGACCGGGCTCGCGGTGTATCTCGTCGCCACCGCGCTGTGCGCGTTCGCGCCCGACGTGGGGACGCTGGTCGCCTTCCGGCTGGCGCAGGGACTCGCGGGCGCGGCCGGGATCGTCATCGCGCGGGCGGTCGTACGGGACCTCCACGACGGCGTGGCCATGGCCCGCTTCTTCTCCACCCTGATGCTGATATCGGGCACCGCGCCGATCGTCGCCCCGCTGATCGGGGGACAGATCCTGCGGTTCACGGACTGGCGGGGCGTGTTCGTCGTGCTGACCGGGATCGGTGCCGTGCTCACCGCGCTGGTGTGGTGGCGGCTGCCCGAGACACTGGCGCCGGCCGACCGGCACCGGGGCGGGGTGGGGGAGTCCCTGCGGACGATGCGCGGGCTCCTGGCCGACCTGCCCTTCACCGGGTACATGCTCGCGGGCGGCTTCGCCTTCGCCGCGCTGTTCGCTTACGTCTCCGCCTCGCCCTTCGTCGTGCAGGAGGTCTACGGCGCCTCCCCCCAGACCTTCAGCCTGCTCTTCGGGCTCAACTCGGTGGGCCTGGTGGCCGCCGGGCAGATCAACGGCAAGCTGCTGGTCGGCAGGGTCCGGCTGGACCGGGTGTTCGCCTGCGGACTCGCGGTGATCGTGCTCGCCGCGACCGGGCTGCTGCTGATGTCCACCGGGGTCTTCGGCCGGGTGGGCCTCGTACCCGTCGCCGCCGCGCTCTTCACGCTGATGTCCGCGATGGGCTTCACCCTGCCCAACGCCCAGTCCCTCGCCCTGCTGCGCACCCGGCACGCGGCGGGTTCCGGCTCGGCGCTGCTCGGTACGTCCTCGTTCCTCATCGGCGCGGTGGCGTCTCCGCTGGTCGGGATCGCGGGGGAGCGGACGGCGGTGCCGATGGCGGTCGTGCAGCTGGCGGGGGCGCTGGTCGCCGCCGCCTGCTTCGTGGGGCTGGTCCGGCCGTGGCGGACGGCCGAGCCGAAGCTCACCGAGCCGATACCCACGGAGGCAGGGCTCACGGAGGCAGGGTTCACCGAGGCAGGGCTCACCGAGGTCACAGCCGCCGACACGCACACGCACCCCGCCGCCGACATGACCGCGCACCCGAAGGGAGCGGAGAGCTGAGCACCCCGAGACTGCGCGCCGGCACCCCCGAGCGGGCCGGGCTCGACGCCGCCGAACTCGCGCTCCTCGAAGCCGAGTTGCGCTCCCTCACCGAAGGCCCTCACCCCTGGGCCGCCGGTGCCGTCGCGGTGGCGGGGCGCGGTCCGGTGATCGCGGTGGCCGAGGCGACGGGCTGGGCGGTGCGCTACGCCTCGTACGACCCCCAGGCCGACGCCGGTGTCGAACTCCCGCCCGCCGCGAGGGTTCCGGCGACCGTGGACACGCCCTTCGACCTCGCCTCGCTCACCAAGCTCTTCACCTCCGTCGCCGCCGTGCAGCAGATCGAGCGCGGCACGCTCGGGATCGACGCCCGGATCGGCGCGTATCTCCCGGAGTTCACCGGTGTCGCCGAAAACGGCGTGACCGTAAGGCAGTTGCTCACCCACACCTCCGGGCTGCGCCCCGAACTCCCGCTCTACGACTGCCCGAACGCCGCCGTGCGGATGGACCTGCTGCGCGCGGAGGCGCCGAGCGCGGAGCCCGGCCGGTATCTCTACTCCGACCTCAACCTGATCCTGCTCCAGTTCGTCCTGGAGCGGATCACCGGACGCCGCCTGGACACCCTGATCGCGGACGGCATCACCCGCCCGCTCGGCATGACCGCGACCCGTTTCGGACCGTGCCCCGGCGCGGCCGCCACCGAGGACCAGCGGCGGCCGTGGGCCAAGGCGGACCGGGGGATGCTCCGGGGCGTGGTGCACGACGAGAACGCCTGGGCGCTCGGCGGTGTCGCGGGCCACGCCGGCCTCTTCTCCACCGCCCCCGACCTCGCCGTCTTCTGCCGCACCCTCCTCGCGGGCGGCGGCTACGGCCCCGCCCGCATCCTCGGTCCCGACTTCGTGGAACTCCTGCTCACCGCCCCCGGACTGGGCTTCGCCGTGGACCAGCCCTGGTTCATGGGCGAGCTGGCGGGCCGGGGCGCCGCGGGCCACACCGGCTTCACCGGCACCTCCCTGGTTCTGGACCCGGCCACGGACACCTACCTCGTCCTGATGGCCAACACGGTCCACCCCGTCCGCCGCCCCCGCGCGAACACCCCCCGCGCGAGCCTGGCCACCCACCTGTTCCGAGCGGTCCGCGACGCCTGACCGGAGGCCGCCCACCGCCTGCGACAATCGACAGGTGAACGCCCCCTCCTCCCCAGCCGACACCCTCCGCGCCACCCTCGCCGGGGTGCTCGACGGGCTGCCGCCGCGCCAGGCGACCGCGGCCGTCGAGCGGTTGATCGCCAACTACCGGGGGGACACCCCGACGAACGCGCCGATCCTGCGGGACCGGGCCGATGTGGCCGCCTACGCGGCGTACCGGATGCCCGCGACCTTCGAGGCCGTGCGGTCGGCGCTGGGCGCGTTCGCGGACGCGGTGCCGCAGTGGGTGCCCGGGAGCCATGTGGACATCGGCGGCGGGACGGGGGCCGCGACCTGGGCCGTCGCCGCCACCTGGGACGGCACGCGACCGGTCACCGTGCTGGACTGGGCCGAGCCCGCGCTCGCGCTCGGGCGGGAGATCGCCGCGGCCCACCCCGGTCTGGCCGGGGCGCGCTGGGAGCGGGCCCGCATCGGGGCAGCGCTCGACCTCGCCGAGACCGACCTGGTCACCGTGTCGTACGTGCTCAACGAGCTGTCGGAGAACGACCGCACGGCCCTCGTCGACGCCGCCGCCGGCGCCGCGCGGTCCGTGGTGATCGTGGAGGCGGGCACCCCGGCCGGGTACGCGCGGATCATCGAGGCCCGCGACCGGCTGATCGCGGCCGGGTTCCGCATCGCCGCGCCCTGCCCGCACAGCGCCCGATGCCCGATCGTGCCCGGCACCGACTGGTGCCACTTCTCCGCCCGGGTCAGCCGCTCCTCGCTGCACCGGCAGGTCAAGGGCGGCTCCCTGGCCTATGAGGACGAGAAGTTCAGCTACGTCGCCGCCACCAGGCTGCCCGCCGAACCCGCCCTGAACCGCGTCGTCCGGCGCCCCCAGATCCGCAAGGGACAGGTGCTGCTCGACCTGTGCGAGGCCGACGACCGGCTCGGCCGTACGACGGTCACCAAGCGGCACGGCGACCTGTACAGGGCCGCCCGCGACGCCGAGTGGGGCGACGCCTGGCCCCCGTACGACCCCGCGTGACGCGATCCCCTGGCAAACCTCACAATCAGTGGGTGAAAGCGGTCAAACCGCCTCGATTGTGAGGCATGTCTCGCCGGATTCCTTCACATACGCGCTCCGGTCCCCCGGGGAGCAGGAAGATGGGACGATGAGACATGCTGTCCGCACCACAGCGATGCGAGGGGATAGATGAGCGCGACGTTCGGCGGCCGGTCCGGCCGGCAGGGCAAGATCTCCCAGTGGCTGCGCGGACGCCGGCCCAAGGAGACGTCCGCCGACGACGGCCGTGAGGCGCTGCTGCTCGCCGCCGCCGCTGCCGGACTGCCCCTCGCCCCCGCCGCGCACCCCGCCCCGGGCTACGGCTGTTCCTGCGACCGCGTCGGCTGTCCGACCCCCGGCCGCCACCCGGTCTCCTTCGCCTGGCAGACCCAGTCGACCACCGACCGCGCCCGGATCGAGCGCTGGGCCCGCGAGCAGCCCGAGGCCAACTTCATCACCGCCACCGGCATGGTCCACGACGTCCTCGACGTCCCCCTGGCCGCCGGACGCGAGGCCCTCGACCGGCTGCTCTCCTCCGGCGCCGAGGTCGGCCCGGTCGCCGAGAGCGACGACGGCCGGATGCTGTTCTTCACCCTCACCCGGGGCACCCCCGAGGACGAGGACGAGTGGTGGCCCTGCGAACTGGACTGCCACCCCGAGACCATGGACGAACACCCCGGAATGCGCTGGCACTGCCGGGGCTCCTACGTCCTGGTGCCCCCCGCCCGCCTGCCCGGCGGCGACGGCGACCGACAGGTCCGCTGGGTACGCGGCCCCGAGCACCCGCTGCCCGAGCCGCTGACCCTCCTCGAGGCGCTGACCGACGCCTGCGCCCGGCACGCGGGCACGGCGGAAGCCGACCACTCCGCCGGCGCCTGGCCGCTGCGGCACTGACCGACGCCCGGAAGCGGCTACGCCCCCCGCGCCGACGTCAGCCCCTGCACCCGCCCCAGCACCGACACCCGCCCGCTGCCGGCCGGGACCAGTGCGGTCTCGTTGGAGACGAACTCCATCGTCAGGGACTGCCTGACCTCGCCCTTGGTCAGCGCGCGCACGTCCTGGTTGGGCACGGGCACGGACGTGCCCGCCGCGGCGGTCTGCTTCTCGTAGTACCGGGAGGCGAAGAAGACCAGCGCGCCGCCGTCCTCGGTGCGCAGCGCGAGCGGCGCGTAGGCACCCCGGTCCAGCGTCTCGTCGATGTACTGCCGGACCAGCCCCGGCTTGCGCGCCTGCTGCTGCCGTACGGTGCGCAGCCCGCTGGTGCTCGGGCCGTTCGCGAAGCTCGTCCCGCCGCTCTTCAGATACGCGGCGTACGTGCCGCTCAGCTCGGCCGGCGGCACGGCGAGCCCGGTCGCGTCGGCGGGCACCGCCTCCGCGAAGCCGTCCGCGTCCGTCTTGAACTTCGGTACGGCGCCGGGCGCGAGCACGGTCAGATACGCCACCTGCCAGGGCGCGCCCATCGACTGACGGGTGAACACCAGCAGCCAGCGCGCGGAGCCGCCCTTGTTGCCGAGGGCGTCCGCGACGAACCAACGCGGCCAGCCGGGCTTCTTCGGGATCGTGAACTTCGCGTCCGTCAGCTTCAGCGGAGTGTGCGCGGGGTTGCCGTCCGGATGGTTGGCATGCCCCGCGCGCAGCCGGGCCGAGTCGATGTCGGCGAGGGCGCCGGTGACATGGTCCTCGTCCAGGGAACTGTCGTAGGCCCGGTCGGCCTTGTTGTACGCCTCGGTGAACCGGGCCAGCGCCTTCGCGGCGTCGGTACGGGTGGCCGCGGGGATCATCGCGCGTTCGCCGTGCACCACCACGCAGCCGCTCGCCGTCAGCGACACCGCCGCGGTCAGCGCGGCCGCTATGACGGCCTTCCGTCCCCGGCGCCGAACCCGATTCCTGCCCATGAGTACCGCTCACCCCTTCCCGGAGGCGAACCCTACCGGGAGGTGCTCTCCACCCGCTCGCGACCGCGCAGCTTCGCCGTGACGCCCGGGTCGAGCAGGAACAGGGTCAGCACCGGGACCAGGTAGAGCAGCCAGACGGTGAGCTGGACGACCGTCGGGTCCGGCTGGAAGTTGAGCACACCCTTGAGCAGGGTGCCGTACCAGCTGTCCGGCGGGATGAGGCCGCTGATGTCGAAGGCCAGGTCGGTCAGGCCGGGGATCACGCCCGCCTCCTGGAGGTCGTGGAAGCCGTACGCCAGCACGCCCGCCGCGACCACCACCAGCATCCCGCCGGTCCAGGTGAAGAACTTGGCCAGGTTGATGCGCAGCGCGCCCCGGTAGAACAGCCAGCCGAGCAGCACGGCCGTCGCGAGACCGAGGGCGGCGCCGATCAGCGGGCGCGGGGTGCCGTCACCGGCCGCGTGCACCGAGGCCCACACGAACAGGGCGGTCTCCAGGCCCTCGCGGCCCACGGCGAGGAACGCGGTGGCGACCAGCGCGCCGGTGCCCATGGCGAGGGCCGTGTCCAGCCGCCCGTGCAGCTCGCTCTTGAGGTGCCGGGCGGTGCGCCGCATCCAGAACACCATCCACGTCACGAGCCCGACGGCGATGACGGACAGCGAGCCGCCGAGCCCCTCCTGCGCCTTGAACGTCAGCTCCTGGGAGCCGAATTCGAGAGCGCAGCCGAAGCCCATCGCGAGCAGGATCGCCACGCCGATGCCGAGCCAGATCGGCCGGAGCGCGTCCCGGCGGCCGGTCTTGACCAGATAGGCGATCAGGATGCAGACGACGAGCGACGCCTCGAGACCTTCGCGCAGACCGATCAGATAGTTGGAGAACACGGACTACGCCTCCTCGGAGAACAGCGTCCGGCCCCACCAGTCGGCGGAGTCCCGGACACCGGGCGGGATCGCGAAGACCGCGGAACCCACGTGCTGGATGTACTCGTTGAGCGCGTCGTGCGCGGAGAGCCGGCGCTGGAGCGGGATGAACCCCTCGCGCACGTCACGCTGGTAGGCCAGGAAGAACAGCCCCGCGTCCAGGCGGCCGAGCCCGTCGGTGCCGTCGGTGAAGGAGTAGCCCCGGCGCAGGATGGTGACCCCGTTGTTGGAGTCCGGGTGGGCCAGGCGCACATGGGCGTCCGGCTTCATCGCCTTCAGGAACGGCGCGTCGTGCTCCTTGGCCTTGCCGACCGGGGCGCCCTCGCGCTTGTCCCGGCCGAACACGTCCTCCTGCTCCTGGAGCGAGGTGCGGTCCCAGGTCTCGATGTTCATCCGGATGCGCCGCGCGACCAGATACGAACCACCGGTCATCCAGGACGACTTGGCGTCCCCGTCCGAGGCGTTGACCCATACGTGCTTGTTCAGCCGGGCGGTCTCGGTGCCCGCGATGTTGCGGGTGCCGTCCTTGAAGCCCATGAGATTGCGGGGCGTCTGGGCGTCCGGGGTGGTCGAGGAGGTCTTGCCGAAGCCGAGCTGCGACCAGCGCACCGCGACCTTGCCGAAGCCGATGCGGGCCAGGTTGCGGATCGCGTGCACGGCGACCTGCGGATCGTCCGCGCACGCCTGCACACAGAGGTCGCCCCCGGTGCGGGACTTCTCCAGGTTGTCGCCGGGGAACTTCGGCAGGTCCGCGAGGGCGGCCGGGCGCCGGTCGGTGAGGCCGAACCGCTCGAAGAGCGAGGGCCCGAAGCCGATCGTCAGGGTGAGGCGCGAGGGCTTCAGCCCCAGCGCCTCCCCGGTGTCGTCCGGCGGCGCCTCGGCGAGCCCGCCGTAGGCGCCCTCGCCGACCGCCCTGCCCGCCGTCATCCGGCGCGCCGCCTCGGTCCAGTCCTTCAGCAACCGGACGAACTCGGCGCGGTCCTCGGTCTTCACGTCGAACGCGGCGAAGTGCAGCCGGTCCTGCACCGGCGTGGCGATGCCCGCCTGGTGCGCGCCGTGGAAGGCGACCGCGCCGCCCGTGTCGGCGGACGCCAGACCCAGGTGGTCGTCCTTCCCGGTCAGCGCCATCGTGCCGCCCGTGGCGGCGGCGCCGAGCGCCAGCCCGGCCCCGCTCCAGCCGATCAGCGCGCGCCGCGAGGGACCGCCGTTGCGCGGTTTCTCGGTCATCACCGACTCCTGTGCTTGCGCTGCTACTTGACGACCGCGGCGGCGAGCTTCGACAGCGGCTCCGCGAGGGCGTTCACCGCGTCGGACAGCTCCTTGCGCTGGGCCTTGGTGACCTTGTCGTAGGAGACGAAGTCGTAGGACGCCTTGTCCGCGCGGTACTTGTCCAGCAGCTTGTCCAACGCACCGAACTGCTTGTCCAGTTCGGCGGTGAGCGCCGGGTCGTTCTTGGCGGCGGCCGGCTTCAGCAGCTCGTACGCCTGCTGCGCGCCCTCCACGTTGGCCTTGAAGTCCACCAGGTCGGTGTGCGAGTAGCGGTCCTCCTCACCGGTGATCTTGCCGGTGGCGACCTCGTCGAGGAGTTCCTTGGCGCCGTTGGCCATCGAGGTCGGGGTGATCTCGGCCTTGCCGACGCGCTTCTGCCAGTCGGTGAGGTCGGTGACCAGCTCGGCGGCGAGCTTCTTGTCCGCCGCGGTGATCTTCTTGTCCTGCCAGAGGGACTTCTCCAGCTTGTGCCAGCCGGTCCACTTCTGGCCGTCCTCCAGGCCGTCGGCGCGGGTGTCCACCTTCGGGTCGATGTCACCGAAGGACTCCGCGACCGGCTCGGTGCGCTCCCAGCCGAGGCGGGAGGGCGCGTACGCCTTCTTCGCGGCGGCGAGGTCACCGGCCTCGATCGCCTTGGCGAAGGTCCGGACGCGGGGGATCGTCTGGTCCGCCTGGTCCTGGGCGTACTGGCGGTAGCCCGCGACGGCCTCGTCCAGCGCCGGGTTGCGCTTGGCGGCCGTACCCGAGCCGGTCACGGCGAGCTTCTGCCGGACGCCGTGGCCCCGCATCCCCGGGCGGCACGCGATCTCGTACGAGCCCGCCTTCACCTCGGCGGTGAGCGTGTACTTGGTGCCCGGGCCGATGTTCTCCTTCTCGGAGACGATCCGGTCGTCCGGGAAGAGGATCTCGACCTCGGTGGCCCGCGAGCCCGTGTTCTCGATCTTCAGGGTGACCTGGCCCGCCGGGACGGACTTCGTGGAGGTCTTGCACGTCGAGTCGGCGGCGGTGACCTGGATGGCGTCGCCGTCCTTGGCGTCGCTCTTGGCCGTGCAGGCCGACAGGGCGGTCACCGCGGCCGCCAGGGTGGCGGCGATCGCGATCGGACGGGCGGCTCGCATACGGGCTCCATGCGGTCAGGGCGGCGCCAAACCCGCCCATTCGATTTGGTGAGGCTTGCCTAACTTACCCGAGCCTTAGTCCGGCGGTAACCGCCGGGTACGGCATTCGAACCGCACGAAAAGATCACAGACACGACTTGATGTCGGCACCTCAAAGGCGACACCAAGGAAAGGCAAAGAGCACCCCAAGCGGTCGCGATGCTTCAATGCGCGGGTGACTGACTACGACGTTCTCCGCGTCTTCTGCGGACCCACCGGCGGCTACGGCAACGAACTCGGTGTCGTCCGCAACGGCTCGCTGGTGCCCGAGCGTGACGACCGGCAGGAGCTCGCCGCCAAACTCGGCTTCAGCGAGACCGTGTTCGTGGACGACCCCGAGCGCGGAGTGATCGACATCTACACCCCCACCTCCCGGCTGCCCTTCGCCGGCCATCCCTGCGTCGGCACCGCCTGGCTGCTCGACGTGCCCGAACTGGTCACGCCCGCCGGGGAGGTCGGCACCCGGCTCGACGGCGAGTTCACCTGGATCGAGGCCCGCGCGGAGTGGGCCCCGCCGCGCACCCTGCGCCAGTACGCGAGCGCCGCCGAGGTCGACGCCCTGGAGGTGCCGCCGCCGGGCGAGTGGATCTACGCCTGGGCGTGGGAGGACGAGGCGGCCGGCCGGGTGCGCGCCCGCGCCTTCCCCGGCCGGAACGACGGCATCGACGAGGACGAGGCGACCGGCGCGGCCGCCCTCCTCCTCACCGACCGACTGGGCCGGGCGCTCAACATCACCCAGGGCGTGGGCTCCCAGATCCTCACCGCGCCCCAGCCGCACGGCTGGGTGGAGGTCGGCGGCCGGGTCGTGCTGGAACGCTGACCCGGCTTCCGCGGCGCCGCCTACGGCAGCGTCAGGATGTCCGCCCCGCTGTCCGTCACCACCAGCGTGTGCTCGAACTGGGCCGTGCGCTTGCGGTCCTTGGTCACCACGGTCCAGCCGTCGTCCCACATGTCGTACTCGTGGGTGCCGAGCGTCAGCATCGGCTCGATGGTGAAGGTCATGCCCGGCTGGATCACGGTGGTGGCGTGCGGGGAGTCGTAGTGCGGGACGATCAGCCCGGAGTGGAACGACGAGTTGATGCCGTGCCCGGTGAAGTCCCGCACGACGCCGTAGCCGAAGCGCTTGGCGTAGGACTCGATGACCCGGCCGATGATGTTGATCTGACGGCCGGGCTTCACCGCCTTGATCGCCCGGTTCAGCGCCTCACGGGTGCGCTCGACCAGCAGGCGGGACTCCTCGTCCACCTCGCCGACGAGGTAGGTCGCGTTGTTGTCGCCGTGCACCCCGCCGATGTACGCGGTCACGTCCAGGTTGACGATGTCGCCGTCCCTGAGGACCGTCGAGTCGGGGATGCCGTGGCAGATGACCTCGTTGACGGACGTGCACAGGGACTTGGGGAAGCCCCGGTAGCCCAGGGTCGAGGGATAGGCGCCGTGGTCGCACATGTAGTCGTGCGCGACCTTGTCCAGCTCGTCCGTGGTGACGCCGGGGGCGATGATCTTCGCCGCCTCCTCCATCGCCCGGGCGGCGATCCGGCCGGCGACGCGCATGGCCTCGATCGTCTCGGGCGTCTGCACCTCCGGACCGGTGTACGGAACAGGCGCGGGCTTTCCGACGTACTCGGGACGCCGGATGTTTCCGGGCACCGGACGGGTGGGAGACAGCTCCCCTGGTACGAGCAGCGACTGGCCAGACATGCCAGCGAGTCTAACCAGCGGGCATGGGGGAACATGTGTGTGGCGAGAGGAGCCGTTGATGTCCGTGTTCAAGAAGCGCGCCCAGGGCAAGCCGGGCGAGTGGTACTACTGCCTGGAGCACAAGAAGGTCGAGGAGGGCCCCGACTGCCCCGGCAAGGACCGCTTCGGCCCGTACGCCACGCCGGACGAGGCCCGGAACGCCATGGAGACCGCCCACGAGCGCAACGAGGAGTGGGAGAAGGACCCCCGCTGGCAGAACGCCCCCTCCGGCGAGGACGGCGACACGGCCTGACGGTCGCGTCCCTGCCCGTACCCGACCGCCCCGGTGACAGCGCGCGTGACCGCCTCCGCCGGGGCGGCGGTGTCTTCCGGCGCTCTCCCGGCTGCGGCGGCCTGCCGGACCCGGCGTCCTACCAGGGCGCCGCGGGAGGTGCCGTCAGGATCTCCGCGAGCCGCGACAGCCGGTCCTTGAAACCCCGCCGCGCTCTCGGCGGGCCCGCGTTCTCGCCCGCCGCCGCGCTCACCAGGTGCTGCACGCTGTCCAGGTCCAGCTCGGCGCCCTCGGGGACGGCCAGCACGTCGTGGGCCATCGCGGCCAGCTCGCCGTCGCCCGCGCCGAGCGCCAGCACGGTCACCCCGGCGCGGCGGGCGGTGTGGACCCGCTCCAGCAGCGCCGCCGGTTCGTCCGGGGCCACCACCAGCAGGGTCTCGCCCCGGCGCGCCTCCGCGATCCGGCCCGGGCCGACCGCCAGATGCGCGGGGTCGGAGGGGCGGGCGTGGTGGCGCACCAGGGTGGGGGCCAGCTCCGGCGTCCCCGACCAGGCCGCCTCGTCCACCAGGTGGGCCGCCAGATGCCAGGGCTCGTACTCCGGCGTCCCGGCGAGCAGCAGCCCGCCGCCGTGCGCCGTCACCGAGCCGCGCAGCACCCCCGCGAACCGGCGGGTGGCCCCCAACCACTCCGTCCCGGCGAGCACTTCGCGCAGCAGCGCGACCCGTACGGCGTCCATGCGCCCGCATCCTGCCTCAACCGGTCCCCTTCGTCCCGCAGTTCACTTCAGGTTCGCCCGAACCGAGGACTCACCCGCGCGGGTGCGCGAGGCGGCGCGGACGTAGAGTCGGGCCATGACCACCAGCGACAGCGCACAGACCGCCGCATCCGCCCCCGCGAAGGCCCCGGCCAAGGACCCCTGGGACCTGCCCGACGTCTCCGGCCTGGTCGTCGGCGTCATCGGCGGCACCGGCCCGCAGGGCAAGGGGCTCGCGTACCGGCTCGCCAGGGCGGGCCAGAAGGTGATCGTCGGCTCCCGCTCCGCCGAGCGCGCCCACGCGGCCGCCGAGGAGCTGGGTCACGGCGTCGAGGGCGCCGGCAACGCCGAGACCGCGCGCCGCAGCGACGTCGTGATCGTCGCCGTGCCGTGGGACGGCCACGCCGACACCCTGAAGTCGCTCCGCGAGGACCTCGCGGGCAAGCTCGTCGTGGACTGCGTCAACCCGCTCGGCTTCGACAAGCAGGGTGCCTACGCGCTCACCGTCGAGGAGGGCAGCGCCGCCCAGCAGGCCGAGGCGCTGCTCCCGGACTCCCGGGTCACCGCCGCCTTCCACCACCTGTCCGCCGTCCTCCTGGAGGACCCGGAGATCGACGAGATCGACACCGATGTGATGGTCCTCGGCGACAAGCGCGCCGACACCGACATCGTGCAGGCACTGGCCGCGCGCATCCCCGGTATGCGCGGCGTCTTCGCCGGGCGGCTGCGCAACGCCCACCAGGTGGAGGGGCTCGTCGCGAACCTGATCTCCACCAACCGCCGCTACAAGGCACACGCCGGGCTGCGCGTCACGGACGTGTGACACCGGCGCCGGGCGTGGGCGGCCCATGGGGGACACTGGTGCGCGTAGCAGTGTCCCCCGACAGGAGCCGACCCCATGCCCCGCATCGCCCTCGTCACCCTCGCCGTCTGCGTCCTCTCCCTGGCCGCGGCCGTCGTCTCGTTCGTCCAGGGGAGCTGGCTCGGGATCGTCTGGGTGCTGCTCGCGGGGCTGACCTCCAACATGAGCTGGTTCTACTTCAAGCGGAGCCGGGGCGCCGCCGCCAAGTCCGTCACGGGCTGACGGCCGAGTCCGTCACGGGCCGACCGAGCAGTACGCCGGGGCCTCGCTCCAGAAGCGGTAGAGCCAGTAGCCGCAGTCGGAGACCCCGTCCCCGACACCCAGGGCGCGCAGCACGCCGTAGACCAGGTCGAAGAAGGCCGCGTTCACCGAGGGCACCCACAGCAGCGCGAAGACGAGCAACATGCCGAACTGGGCGAACGTCTCCAGCTGGCGCTTGATCCCGTACGGCAGCCACGGCTCGATCACGCCGTAGCCGTCCAGGCCGGGCACGGGCAGGAAGTTCAGGATCGCCGCGCTCACCTGGAGCAGGGCGAGGAACGCCAGCGCGTACCGGAAGTCGCGCGGCACACCGCCCGCCACGCCCAGCCAGAACGGCGCCGCGCACACCAGCGCGAACGCCACGTTCGTCAGCGGGCCCGCCGCCGAGATCAGGCTGTGCCGCCAGCGGCCCCGGATCCGGCCGCGCTCGATGAACACCGCGCCGCCGGGCAGACCGATCCCGCCCGCGATCACGAACAGCACCGGCAGCACGACGCTCAGCAGCGCGTGCGTGTACTTCAGCGGGTTCAGCGTCAGATAGCCCTTGGCGCCGATGGAGAGGTCCCCGCCGTGCAGCGCGGTGCGCGCGTGCGCGTACTCGTGCAGGCACAGCGAGACCACCCAGGCCGCCGTCACGAACAGGAACACCGCGAGCCCGGGCCGCGCGGCGAACCCGGTCCAGGTCGCCCAGCCGGTCACCGCCGCCACGGCCAGGATTCCGACGAAGACGGGACTGACCCGGCGGTCGGCGGGACGGGTCGCTGCGGTGGTCATGGGCGGCTCCTGAAGGGCGTGTTCCGGGTGAAGCGGAACGGATCGGGCGGGGCGGGGCGCGGATCGGGCGGACGGTCGGGTGCCCGACCGTACCCGGCCGGGACTCGCCGGGAAAACGCCTCGCCACCGGCCCCCGGTTCCGCGAGGCTGTGGGGATGGCGCTGATGAAGGTCTTCTACGAGGACTGGCAGATGGGGTGCTGCGGCGACCCCTTCTCGGTCGGTGACCGGGTCGGCTGGAACCTCGTCGCCGTGCGGAAGGCCGCAGACCCGGGCGGGGCGTACGGCGCGGGGGCCTGGGTGGAGAACCACGGCGGGCGGGGTCCGGCGACCGAGGGCCTGGTCCGCGGGGTCGAGCTGGTCCGGACGGCCTACGAGTTCCGCCCGCAGGAGTCGCCCACGCTTCGCCCGGTGCCCGGCTCCTGGAGCCTGGAGGCGGTGGACACCTGCCCCAAGTGGTTCGACGGCGACACCTTCGAGTCCGGCACCTCCGAGTCCGGCACCGAGAAGTCCGGCACCCTGGTCCACCGGACCTGCGGCGCCCTCGTCACCCTGGAGGTCCCGGACGGGCCCTCCGCGTCCCCGCCCGCGGCATCCCGTGCCCGCCGCCGATCCCGCCGGGCCGACCGGAGACAATGAACACCGTGCGCTATCGGCTTCTCGGCACCACGCAGGCCCTCCGCCCCGACGGCTCGGCCGTCCCCGTCGGCGGGGCGCGGCTGCGTGCCCTGCTGACCGTGCTCGCGCTGCGGGCCGGGCGGACCGTACCGGCCGCCGTCCTCGTGGACGAGGTGTGGGGCGCCGACCCGCCCGCCGACGCCGCCGGAGCCCTCCAGGCGCTGATCGGTCGCCTCCGCCGCGCCCTCGGCGCCGACGCGATCGCCTCCGCCGACGGCGGCTACCGGCTCACCGCCGCCCCCGACGACGTCGACCTCACCCGCTTCGACCGGCTCACCGCCGACGGCCTCGGCGCCCTCGCCGACGGCGACCCGGCCAAGGCCGCCGGGATGCTCGACGACGCCCTCGCCCTCTGGCAGGGGCAGGTCGTCGCCGACCTGCCCGACCGCACCGCCGAGGCCGCCCGCTGGGAGGCCCGCCGCCTGGACGCCCTGCGCGCCCGGCACACCGCCGCCCTCGCCCTCGGCCAGGGCGAGCGTTCCCTGCCCGAGCTGGCCGCCCTCTGCGACGGCCACCCGCTGGACGAACCCCTCCAGGCCCTGCGCCTGCGCGCCCTGCGCGACGCGGGCCGCCCCGCCCAGGCGCTGGCCGCCTACGAGGAGGTACGCCGCCTGCTCGCCGACCGGCTCGGCTCCGACCCCGGGCCCGAACTGCGCGCCCTGCACGCCGAGCTGCTCACCGAGGACGCCCCGCCGCCCCCGAGACCCGTCCAGGCCGCCGCCCCGCGTCCCGCGCCGGGCAACCTGCCCGCCCGGCTCACCTCCTTCGTCGGCCGCGAGAGCGACATCGAGGCCATCGGCGCCGACCTCGCCGCCTCCCGTCTGGTCACCCTGCTCGGCCCCGGCGGCGCGGGCAAGACCCGGCTCTCCCAGGAGGCCGCCGAGGCGGTCCGGGACACCGTCCGCGACGGCGTGTGGCTGGCCGAACTCGCGCCCGTGGACGAGCCCGAAGCCGTCCCGCAGGCCGTGCTCACCGCGATCGGCGCCCGTGAGACCGTGCTGCACGGCGCGGGCGTCGAGGGCGCCCGCGCCGTCTCCGAACGCTTCGGCGACCCCGTCGAGCGCCTGGTGGAGCACTGCGCCCGGCGCCGGATGCTGATCATCCTCGACAACTGCGAGCACGTGGTGGACGCCGCCGCCCGGCTCGCCGAACGCCTCCTGGCCGCCTGCCCCGGGCTGACCGTGCTCGCCACCAGCCGCGAACCCCTCGGCGTTCCGGGGGAGTTGGTGCGTCCGGTCGAGCCGCTGCCGGAGCCGGTCGCGCTGCGGCTGCTCGGCCACCGGGGCGCCGCGGCCCGGCCCGGCTTCGAGATCCAGGCCGATCCCGAGGCGTGCGCCGAGATCTGCCGCCGCCTGGACGGACTGCCCCTCGCGATCGAGCTGGCGGCCGCCCGCCTGCGCATGTTGACTCCCCGCCAGATCGCGGACCGGCTCGACGACCGCTTCCGGCTGCTCACCTCCGGCAGCCGCACGGTGCTGCCCCGCCAGCAGACCCTGCGCGCCGTGGTCGACTGGTCCTGGGAACTCCTGGACGAGGACGAACGCGAGGTCCTGGGCCGCCTGTCCGTCTTCGCGGGCGGCTGCGACCTCGCCGCCGCCGAGGCCGTCTGCGGCCCCGCCGCCCTCGACGCGCTCGGCTCCCTGGTCGACAAGTCCCTGGTGGTGGCCACCCCCTCGGCCGGGGGCGGGATGCGCTACCGGCTCCTGGAGACCGTCACCGAGTACGCGGGGGAGCGCCTCGACGAGACGGGCGGCCGCCTCACCGCCGAGCGCGCCCATCTCACCTACTACCGCGAATTCGCCCGCACCACCGACCCGTTGCTGCGCGGCCCCCGCCAGCGCGAGGCCATCGGCCTGTTCCAGCTGGAGTACGAGAACCTGCGTACCGCCTTCCGGCACGCCGTCTCCGTGGGCGACGAGCAGGAGGGGCTGATCCTGGTGCTGTCCCTGCTCTGGTACTGGCAGATGCGGGACCAGCGCCTGGAGACCCGGGCCTGGTGCGAGGACGTCATGGCGCTCGGCCCGGACCCCTTCGCGGAACCGATCCGGCGCGCCGAGCCGGTGTGGGAGCGCTGCACCGACACCCCGCCCCCGCTCACCGGCGAACTCCTCGCCGAGGCCCGGCGCGGGCTGCACCTCGCCCACCTCGCCTGCATGGACACCGACCTGGAGGCCTGGCAGAGCCCGGGCGCGCGGGACAAGCTCCGCGTCGTCACCGAGGTCTACCACCCCGGTATGCCCCAGACCTGCCGCTCGCCCGGAATGCTCTGGTGGTTCGCGGAGATGCTCGTCAACGGCGCCGGCCGGCTGCCCGAGATCACCGACGCCGCCGTGCGCACCTGCCGGGAGACCCCCGGCTATGAATGGGAACTGGCGGGCGCCCTCCAGACCCGCGCCAACCTGCTCGCCAACCGCGCCAGCTGGGCGGGCGACGCCGCCCGCGACGCCGACGAGGCACTGGAGATCTACCGGCGCCTCGGCGACGCGTGGGGCATCGCCGAGGCGCTGTCCGCGCGCGGGGAGGCCCATGAGCGCAAGGGGATGAGCCGCGAGGCCGCCGCCGACTACGAGGGCGCGATGGAGCACGCCGAACACCTCGGCGCCCGCGCCCAGCTGGCCGTCCTCGGCGCCCGCCTCGGCAACATGCTGATGGAGGCGGGGGAGAAGGAGCGCGGCGAACGCCTGCTGCGCGAGGTCGTCCACGAGCTGGACGGCAGTCACAGCGAGGCGATGCCGGTGGCCCGGCTGTTTCTGGCCGCCTGGCTCCTCGTGGACGGCAGGACCGCCGAGTCCCGCGAACAACTCCAGCGGTTGCGTGAGGAGTTCGTCCTCTCCCGGTTCGTCGTCTTCGACGCCATGATCCTCACCCAGGAGACGTGGCTGGACGTCGAGGAGGGACACGTGGAGCGCGCGCTGGAATCGGTCCGCCGTGCGCTGGGGCTGGCCGGTGACCCGCTGTGCGACGTCGTCGTCCCGCAGATGCCGTCCCTCTGCCTCACCGCCGCCGCCCAGGCCCTGGCGGCCACCGGCGACCCCGCGCGTGCCGTGGACGCCGCCCGCTGCCTCGGCGCCTCGGTGGCCCTCATACCGAACGGGCATCTGCGCTCCCAGGTGGAGCAGGCGGCCTACGACCGCGCCGAGGCCCTCGTCCGCGAAGCCCTCGGCGAAGCCGCGTTCGGCGCCGCGTACGCCGAGGGCGGTGGCCTCTCCCTCGTGGAGGCCACCGCCCTGGTGTGAGCGCGTCAAGGTCAGCTCTTGGTGCGGAACTTGTAGATCGAGAACGGGGCCATCACGGCGGTGATCGCCACCGACCAGCCCACCGTCACCCACAGGTCGTGCGTCACCGGACCGCCCACCATGAGACCGCGCGCGGCGTCCGCGAGCGTGGACAGCGGGTTGTAGTCGGTGAACGCCTGGAGCCAGCCGGGCATCGACTGTGTCGGCGCGAAGATGGACGAGCCGAACTGGAGCGGGAACAGCACCAGGAAGCCCATCGCCTGCACGGACTGCGCGCTCTTCATCACGACGCCGAGGGTGAGGAACACCCACATGATCGAGGACGCGAAGAGCGTGGACAGGCCCACCGTGGCGAAGAGGCCGGGCCAGCTGGTGATGTGGAAGCCGACCAGCACCGCCACGATCATCAGCACGACCGTCGCGAACAGCATCCGGGCCAGCTCCACGCCGATCTTGGCGAAGAGCACCGAGCCGCGGCCGATCGGCAGCGAGCGGAAGCGGTCCATCACACCGCTGTTGAAGTCCTGGCTGAAGCCGGTGCCGACGCCCTGCGACATCGTCATGCTCATCATCGCGAGCATTCCGGGGATGACGTACTGGACGTACTGGTCCTGACCGCCGCCCAGCGCCTTGCCGATCGAGCCGCCGAAGACGAACACGAACAGCAGGGTGAAGATGATCGGCATCAGCAGCGCGTCGAACATCGACTCGGGGTCCTGCTTGATCCAGAGCAGGTTGCGCCGGACGAGGGCGCCGGTGTGCCGCAGGTGGCCGCGCAGGGTGATGCGGCTGTCGGCCGTGGTGTCGGCCGGGGCGGTGAGGGTGCTGGCGCTCATACGGCGACCTCTTCGCGGGCGTCGGAGTCGGAGTCGGCGGGCGTGGCGTCCTGCGGGGCACTGGCGCGGTGGCCGGTGAGCGAGAGGAACACCTCGTCCAGGCTGGGGAGTTCGGTGACGATGGAGGAAATGGTGATGCCGCGCGCGGTCACCGCGCCGACGACGGCGGTGAGTTGCTCGTCGCTCAGGATCGGCACCAGCAGCGTGTTGTTCTCGCGGTCCACGGTGGTGGTGGCGAGGCCGGTGATGCCCAGGTCGTCCAGCATCGTGGCGAGCGGGCCGAGCTGGAGCGGGTCCACCGGGCGGATGCGGAGGGTGCGGCCGCCGACGCGGGCCTTCAGCTCCTCGATCCGACCGGCGGCGACGACGTTGCCCCGGTCCACCACGGTCAGCTCGGAGGCGAGCTGCTCGGCCTCCTCCATGTACTGGGTGGTGAGCAGGACGGTCACGCCCTCGCCGACCATCGCCTTCACCTCGTCCCACACCTCGTTGCGGGTGCGGGGGTCCAGTCCGGTGGTCGGCTCGTCGAGGAACAGCACGCTCGGGCGGCCGATCATCGACGCGGCCAGGTCCAGGCGCCGCCGCATACCGCCGGAGTACGTGGAGGCGGGGCGCTTGGCGGCCTCCGTCAGCGAGAACCGCTCCAGCAGCTCGTCGGCGCGGGCGCGGGCGTCCTTGCGGGACAGATCGAGCAGCCGGCCGATCATGTACAGGTTCTCCCAGCCGGGGAGCTTCTCGTCCACCGAGGCGTACTGGCCGGTCAGGCCGATCACCCGGCGCAACTGACGGGGCTGCCGTACGACGTCGTACCCGGCGACCATCGCCGCACCGGCGTCCGGCGTGATCAGGGTCGACAGAATCCGCACGAGGGTCGTCTTCCCGGCCCCGTTCGGCCCGAGCACCCCCATCACGGTGCCCTCCCGCACGTCCAGGTCGACCCCGTCCAGCGCCTTGGTCTCCCCGTAGTGCTTCACCAGCCCCCGCACGGAAACCGCCACCCGGCGCCCGTCGGAACTCTCATCGATTCGTGTCATGCCCACAAGGTCCCACGCCCCACCGACAATCCACCGACAGACGCCCGACAGACGAACCGGCACGGCTCCCGGCACCCGTCGGCTCCGCCTCACTCCGCCGCCGGGCTCCGCTCCCCCCGGTCGAGGGCGGCGACCTCGCGCACGGCCGCGGCGATGGCCGGGAAGTCCTTTCTCAGGAGCGCGCCGTGGTGGGCGGCGACCTTCGCGGCGATCCGGATGTTCGTGTTGCGGGCGGTCACCGCGTCGAGGCTGGCGCGTATCCGTTCCTGCTCGTCGCCACGGCTTCCGAAGGACGTCCCCGAAGCGACCACGTACCGCACCGGGACGGTGATCTCGTCCAGCACGGGGCCGAGTTCACGCTCGCGGGAGAGCCTGCCGAGCTCGATGTTGCTGTCCGCCATCTGCCCGGCGTTCATCCGCGGGGTCAGACCCGTCGGACGCAGCAGCGGCATGAACAGGTTCAGCCGGCGGAACAGCTTGCGGATGCGCTGCTCCATGGCCTCGTCGAGCCAGTCGTAGGGGAACGCGCCGTCGACCAGAACCGCGCCCACGGCACGCTCCGGGTTCCGGGCGGTCCAGTGCGCGCCGACGACCGCCCCGTAGGACCAGCCCACCACCAGCGCCCGGTCCACACCCCGGGCGGCCAGGACGGCGTCGAGGTCCCGGACGGCCGCCTCGAAGGAGTAGTCCGCCGAGCGCCGCGACCTGCCGCGGGCCCGCTCGTCGTAGGAGATGTGCCGCCACCGCGGGCCCAGTTCGGCGATGACGCGCCGCCAGTACCCCTGGGTGGCGAACTGACCGTTGAGGTAGACCACGGGGACACCGGGGCCGCCCGTGTCGGTGACGGCAAGGGCCGTGTCGTCGACCGGCACCATGCCGCTCCACGGGGAGCCGGTCGCGGAAGTGCTGTGCTTCGTCATGTGTTCCACCTGGTCTCGTGAGGCGTCGTGCGCGGCTTCTCAAGGCACTCGCGCGGGGAGCGCGGGGTTCCCCGGACGGGCGGCCGCGCCCTCGGCGCGGACCGAGGGGATCTCGGTCGCGGTGGGCGCGGCCGCTCCGTCCGGGTGCTGCTTCTCAGGTGTCGCGGGCGTCGCTTCAGAGGCTCTGCGCCGTGATGTCGCCGTGGGCGGTGGTGGCGCGGATGTCGAGTTCGACGGTGCCGTCGTTCTTGAGGGTGTTGCCGACCCGGCCGTAGCCGGTGCCGGCGTCCAGGGCGGCCGAGACGCCGGCGGCCGCGCCGACCGAGATGTCCCCGGACTGGGTGCGCAGGACGAGGGTGCCGCGCTCGGCCTCGGCGATGCGGATGTCACCCCGTGCGGTGCTGATCTCCGCGGAACCGCTCAGCCGGCCGATCTCGACGTCGCCGTCGGTGACGGTGAGGCGGACGCCGGCAGCCTCGTCGATCTTGATCTGCTGGTGGGCACCGTCGAAGACGACGTCGCCCAGGCGTCCGACGCCGCGCAGCCCGGTGGCGGCGGCCTTGACCTCGACGCTGGAGCCCGCGGGCAGCTGGACGGTGACCTCCAGGGAGCCGGAGGGGCCGAAGAGCTGCCTGTCGGCGGCCGGGGCGGTGACCCGCAGGACGCCGTCGGCGAAGGCGACGGCGGTCTGCTCGGCGGCCTTGACGTCACGGCCCTTGGCGGGGTTGGCGGGCTGGACGTCGACGGTGATGTCGGCACGGTCGGCGGCGATGAACTGGACGCGTCCGGCGGGGATGTCCAGGACGGCGGAGATCGGGGCGGTGGTGTCGAACTTCTGCATCATGCTCTCCCGTGTCGCTCGCTCTTTCTGACATCGGAAACGCTACGTTGCTTTCCAAATGGCGACAACGTCCTTATTGCATCCCGCTTATATATGTGCAGGTGAAAGCGGTAAAAGTGTTGCAACGGTTCTAAATTCAATGCAACGGCTACTGCGCCCTCCATTGCAATGAGCGAGAAGTGAACGCTACGGTGGGGGAAATCGGGCCGCGCGGGGGACCGCGCCGAGGCCGGGGAACGAGTGAGGGGATCGCGATGCCGGGAGGCAGACTCACCCAGCAGGAACGCCAGCAGATCGCGATGGGGCTGGCCGACGGCCTCCCCTATGCCGGGATCGCCCGCCGCATCGGCCGTCCGACCTCGACGGTCACGCGCGAGGTGATGCGCAACGGCGGCCCCACCGCCTACCGCGCCGACCTGGCCCACCGGGCCACCGAACGCCGCGCCCACCGGCGCAGGCCCGCCTCCTCCGGAGAGCCTCAGGCGGCCCCGCAGCCGCACGGGCGCGACGCCGCGGCCGTGGCCGAGTACGAGGAGACGTTCACCACCGTACTGATGGCCTCGGGCCTGCCCAGGATGACGGCCCGAGTGCTGACCTGCCTGTACACCTCCGACTCGGGCAGCCTCACCGCGTCCGGACTCGCCCGGCACCTCCAGGTCAGTCCGGCGTCCATCTCCAAGGCGATCACCTTCCTGGAGGGCCAGAGCCTGGTCCGCCGGGAACGCGACGAACGCCGCCGCGACCGCTACACCGTCGACAACGAACTCTTCTACCAGTCGACCATCGCGGCCGCCCGGTCCCACGACCTGCTGGTCAGGACCGCAAGGGAGGGAGCCGCGGTCCTCGGCCGCGACACCCCCGCCGCCGCCCGTCTGGAGAACATCGCCCGCTTCCTCGACTTCATCAGCGAGAGCATGACCCGAGCCGCAGAACAGGCCCGCGAAGTCCTCCACGCCAAGCCCGCGACGGCCACGGACGACACCCCCTGAAACAGGGGGACGGCCCCGTCGATGGGGGAAGTCGACGGGGCCGTCCTTGGTGTTTCCGCAGTGGTCCAGATGGTGCCGGTGCGCGGGTGGGTCTAGTGGACGGAGTGCTCCTCCGCCGGGAACGTGCCGCCCACGACGTCCTCCGCGAACTCCTTCGCCGCGTCGGTCATGACCTCGCGGAGCGCCGCGTACTTCTTGACGAACTTGGGGACCCGGCCGGAGGTCAGGCCGAGCATGTCGGTCCAGACGAGGACCTGCGCGTCGGTGTCCGGGCCCGCGCCGATGCCGACCGTCGGGATGTGGAGGACGCGGGTGACCTCGGCGGCGAGTTCCGCCGGGACCAGCTCCAGGACGACGGCGAACGCGCCCGCGTCCTGGACCGACTTGGCGTCGCGCAGGAGCTGCTGGGCCGCCTCCTCGCCGCGGCCCTGGACGCGGTAGCCCATGGCGTTGACGGACTGCGGGGTGAGGCCGATGTGGGCCATCACCGGGATGCCGGCCTCGACGAGCAGCTTGATCTGTTCGTGCGAGCGCTCGCCGCCCTCCAGCTTGACCGCGCCGACCCCGGCGTCCTTGACCAGCCGGGTGGCCGAGCGCAGCGCCTGCACCGGGCCCTCCTGGTAGGAGCCGAAGGGGAGGTCGCCGACGATGAGCGCGCGGCTGGTGCCGCGGACGACGGCGGCGGAGAGGGTGGTCATCTCGTCGAGGGTGACGGGCACGGTCGTCTCGTAGCCGAGGTGACAGTTGCCCGCCGAGTCGCCGACGAGGAGGACGGGGATGCCGGACTCGTCGAAGACGGACGCGGTCATCGCGTCGTAGGCGGTGAGCATGGGCCACTTCTCGCCCCGCTCCTTGGCGAGTGCGATGTCGCGGACGGTGATGCGACGGGTGCCCTTTCCTCCGTACAGCGTCTTGCCGTCGGAGGGCTTCGTCTGGGCAGCCGAGAGCTGCGTCATGGCAACGGCTCCTTACAGGTCATCTCGAGGCGCCCTTTCGGCGTCCCCGGATCGCCTCCATGGTGGCACCTCGTGCCGGACCTGGCCAGAGGGAGGTGCCCTCGCAAGCCCTCTTGTGTAAGGGCTGGGTAAAGTAATTCAGATACGAGACGGTTCCGTATTGAAATGGCCCTAGGCTCGAACGCATGACAATTTCCGTCCCCGCACCCCGGATACCGGAGGCGGTGCACAAGCGCCGCTGGGCGATCCTCGGCGTGCTGATGCTGAGCCTGCTCATCGTGGTGCTCGACAACTCGATCCTGAACGTCGCCATCAAGACCATCGCCACCCCGGCGCCGACCGGCCTGGGCGCCACCCAGAGCGAGATCGAGTGGGCGATCAACTCGTACACGCTCGTCTTCGCCGGGCTGCTGTTCACCGCCGGTCTCGTCGGTGACCGCCTGGGCCGCAAGAAGGTGCTGCTCGGCGGCATCGTCGTGTTCGGCATCGGCTCGGCGCTGGCCGCCGAGGCGGGTTCCCCGGCTCAGCTCATCGCCTACCGCGCGGTGATGGCCCTCGGTGCCGCCTTCGTCATGCCCGCGACCCTCGCCGTGCTGATGAACGTCTTCGAGCGCGAGGAGCAGCCCAAGGCCATCGGCATCTGGGCGGGCGGCGTCGGCCTCGGCATCGCCATCGGCCCGATCACCGGCGGCGCGCTGCTCGACCACTTCTGGTGGGGCTCGGTCTTCCTCATCAACGTGCCGATCGTGATCCTCGCCCTCGGCCTGATGCTCTGGCTGGTCCCCGACTCCCGCGACCCGAAGCCGGGCCGCCTCGACCCGATCGGCGTGGTCCTGTCCGTCGTCGGCCTGGTGCTGCTCGTCTACGGCATCATCAAGGGCGGCGAGCTGGCCGACTTCACCGACCCCAAGGTGCTGGCCACGATCATCGCCGGACTGGTGATCCTCGCCGCGTTCGTGATCTTCGAGAAGCGCAGCGACCACCCCTCGCTGGACGTCACCTACTTCCGCAACAAGGTCTTCTCGGCCGCCATGAGCGCCATCGCGCTGGTCTTCTTCGCCCTCATGGGCGTCACGTTCTTCGGTGTCTTCTACACCCAGAGCGTGCGCGGCTACTCGCCGCTGGAGTCGGGCGTGCTGATGCTGCCGCTGGCCGCCGCGCAGATGATCTTCGCGCCGCGCGCCCGGCTCCTGGTCGACCGGTTCGGCAACAAGGCCACCACTACGGCCGGTCTGGTGCTCATCGCCGCCACGCTGGCCGCGTTCGCGACCTTCGAGGCCGACACGCCGATCTGGCTCCTGGAGGTCGTCTTCTTCCTCATGGGCACCGGAATGGCGCACATCATGACGCCGACCTCGGTCGTCATCATGCAGGCGCTGCCCCGCGAGAAGGCGGGCTCCGCCTCCGCGCTCAGCAACACCTTCCGCCAGGTCGGCGGCGCCCTCGGCATCGCCGTGCTCGGCTCGGTGCTCTCCACGGCCTACCGCAACGGCATCGAGGGCAAGCTCGGCCTGCTTCCGCCCGCCCTGCGCGACACCGCGGGCGAGTCCATCGAGGCCACCCTCGGCGTCGCCGCGAAGCTCGGCCCGCGGGGGCAGGGTCTGATCACCCCGGCCCACGACGCCTTCCTGCACGCCATGCACGTCACCGCCCTGTGCGGCACGGGCGTCGCGCTGATCGGGGCCGTGGTCACCGCGCTCTTCCTGCCGGGCAGGACGCCCGCCGGAACCGCGCAGGACAGCGAGAAGGAACTGGTCGCCGCGGCGGACTGATCACGCGGCGCGGCGGACGGATCACCGCGCCACGCGCCGGGTAGGGACGGTACGACAACGGGGGAGGAGGCGGCTGCGGGACAATCGCCGCAGCACAGTGAGAGGACGAGACGACGTGAGCCTTGCCGACAGCCGGCCCCCGCAGGCCGGCCCCGCCCGGGGCCGGCCCCGCAGCGAAGCCGTGGAACGCGCCATCCTGGAAGGCGCGATGAAGCTCCTGGAGGAGGGCGTGCCCCTCGCGGAGCTGTCCATCGAGCGCGTCGCGCGGACCGCCGGAGTCGGCAAGGCGACCATCTACCGCCGCTGGAGCGGCAAGGAGGAACTGTTCGTCGACGTCATGCGCGCCGCCGAACCCGCCGATCCCGAGCTGCCCGGCACCTCCATGCGCGACGACCTCGTCGTCCTCCTGGAGACCCTGCGCCGCCGGGGTCTGGTCAGCCGCTCCTCGGCCATCATGCACAACGTGTTCGTCCAGGCGAAGTGCAGCCCGCGCATCTGGGCCGCCTACCAGGCCGGGGTGATAGCGCCCCGACGCGCCCTGATGACGGAGGTGCTGCGCCGGGGCCAGCGCGAGGGCGAACTGCGGCCCGACGTCGACGTGGACCTGGCCAACGACATGTTCGTCGGCCCCATGCTGGCCCGCACCGTCCTGCGCCCCGACGCCGACCTGCCCGAGGACCTCGCCGACGTGATCGTCGACACTGTCCTCGCGGGCCTACGCCCCGTCAGCACGCCTTCCGATCAGCGCTGATGTACGCGTTTCGTCACAGAACCCACGCGGAACGGCCGTAACGGAACTACCCGGCCCATCCGTTCGTCCTCGACTTCCGAACGGCCGTCATGGGACGGCGGAACGGAGCCGTTCATCCCCTAGGGTCGTAGACACACACGGGGGGATGACGGAGCGCACGGCAGGCAGTGAGGCAGACGGTATGGCGCAGCAGGCGTACATGACGGAGACGGACAACGGCGGCTCGGGGCCCGAGCGACCGGCATCCCGGCTTCGGCGCCTGGCGCACCGTCTGTTCGGCGGCTGGCGCGACGATCCGCGCATCTGGCGCCGGGGCGCGGTCACGGCCGTCCTGGCGCTGCTGCTCGCCCTGGTCATGCTGCTGCACTCGCGCATCCCCAACCGGGTCGGCAACCTCGGCAGCCTCACCGAGACCTTCCTGCCCTGGCTCGGCCTCGCGATCCCGGTGCTGCTGCTCGTCGGGCTGCTGCGCAAGTCCGCGACCGCGCTGATCGCGGTGCTGCTCCCGGCCATCGTGTGGCTGAACCTCTTCGGCGGGCTGCTCACCGACAAGTCCGGCACCGGCGGCGACCTGGTGGTGGCCACCCACAACGTGAACGCCGACAACCCCGACCCCGCCGCCACCGCCCGGGACGTCGCCTCCTCCGGGGCCGACCTGCTCGCCCTGGAGGAGCTGCCCGCGCCCGCCGTCGGCACCTACGACCAGGCGCTGTCCGGGCAGTACCCGTACCACGCGGTGGTCGGCACCGTCGGGCTGTGGAGCAAGTACCCGATGAGCCAGGTCCGCGCCGTGGACATCAAGCTCGGCTGGAAGCGCGCGATGCGGGCCACGGTGGCCACGCCCGACGGGCTCGTCGCGGTGTACGTCGCCCACATGCCCTCCGTGCGCGTGAAACTGAAGGCGGGCTTCACCGCCCGGCAGCGCGACAAGAGCGCCGACGCCCTCGGTGAGGCCATCGCGGACGAGACGCTCAAGCGGGTCGTGCTGCTCGGCGACCTCAACGGCACCATGAACGACCGCTCGCTGAACGCCGTCACCTCCCAGATGCGCTCCACGCAGGGCGCGGCGGGCAGCGGTTTCGGGTTCAGCTGGCCGGCCGCGTTCCCGATGGCCCGGATCGACCAGATCATGGTCAAGGGCGTCGAGCCGCAGAGCTCCTGGACCCTGCCGCGCACCGACAGCGACCACCTCCCGGTGGCCGCCCGGGTCCGTCTCGACACAGAGTCTTAACCCGCTTCGCATCCGCTGGAATACTGGACCTGAGAGACTTTGTTCCGTACGGGAACATAGGCGTTTCCCATCCCCTGTACGGCACTGCTCTGAGAGGTCCCCTCATGCCCCTGGCCCTGCTCGCCCTCGCTGTCGGCGCCTTCGGCATCGGTACGACCGAGTTCGTGATGATGGGCCTGCTGCCCGACGTCGCGGACGACCTGCACATATCCATCCCGACCGCGGGGCATCTGGTCTCGGCGTACGCGCTCGGTGTCGTCATCGGCGCCCCGCTGCTGGCCGCGCTCACCGCGCGGATGTCCCGGCGCACGGTGCTGATCGGCCTGATGGCCCTGTTCGTCGCGGGCAACGCGCTCTCCGCGTTCGCCCCCGGCTACGAGTCCCTGCTCGCCGCCCGCTTCCTGAGCGGGCTGCCGCACGGCGCGTTCTTCGGCGTCGGCGCGGTCGTCGCGACCTCCATGGTCGCCCCCGAACGCAAGGCGCGCTCGGTCTCGCTGATGTTCCTCGGCCTGACCGTCGCCAACGTCGCGGGCGTGCCCGTCGCCACGCTCATGGGCCAGCACCTGGGCTGGCGGGCCACCTTCCTCGGGGTGAGCGCCATCGGCCTGGCCGCCATCGCCTCGCTCGCGCTGCTCATCCCGCACGACCACACCCACGCCTCCCCGGCCGGTCTGCGCGGGGAGCTGGCCGCGCTGAAGTCCCTGCCGGTCTGGCTGGCGCTCGGCACCACGGTCGCGGGCTTCGGCGCGCTCTTCGCCGCCTACAGCTACATCACCCCGATGCTCACCGGCGCCGCCGGGTTCGACCCGGCCAGCGTGACCCTGCTGCTCGCCCTGTTCGGCGTCGGCGCCACGGCGGGCAACCTGCTCGGCGGACGGCTCGCCGACCACGCCATGCGCGGCACCCTCTTCGGCGGCCTGGCCGCGCTCGGCGCGGTCCTGCTGCTGTTCCCGCTGATGATGCGGGCCGAGTGGAGCGCGGCGCTCGCGGTGGCCCTGCTCGGCATGGCGGCCTTCGTCACCGGCTCGCCGCTGCAGTTGATGGTGATGGACAAGGCCGCGGCCGCGCCCTCGCTGGCGTCCTCGGCCAACCAGGCGGCCTTCAACCTGGCCAACGCGGGCGGCGCCTGGATCGGCGGCCTCGCCCTCGCGGCGGGCCTCGGCGTCACCTCCCCGGCGCTCGCCGGAGCGGCTCTCGCCGTCCTCGGTCTCGCGGTGGCGGCGGTGGCGTACGGCGTGGACCGCAAGCGGGCGGCGACGCTTACGCAAACCGGTATGGCGCACCGCTCCACAGGACGGCTGGTCGCTACCCATCTCCCGCAGGAGAACGAGCGTTCACGACGGTGAAGATCGCGCAAACTACAGTTGTGCAACATTCACTCGTTTCCCGCCAGAGTGGCTTGAAGTTCACGATCTCTCCCGTGAAGCTTCACATCACCGACACAAGTCACTCCAGTCACAACAGTCGCAAAAGACACGCTTGTCACAACTGGAAATAGGGAGAGGACCCCGATGCAGGGCACGGCCGGATTCGACTACGGGCTGCTGACACCGCTCGCCGCCTACCTCATGGCCTGCCTCGGCGCCGCTCTCGGACTGCGCTGCGTGGTCCGCACCGTGCACGCGGAGAAGGGCCGCAAGGCCGCCTGGCTCGGCCTCGGCGCGGCGGCCCTCGGCTGCGGCATCTGGAGTATGCACTTCATCGCCATGATCGGCTTCTCCGTCCCGGGCGCGAACATCACCTACGACGCCCCGCTGACCGTGCTCAGCCTGATCGTGGCGATCGTCATGGTCAGCGTCGGCATGTTCATCGTGGGCTACCGCGGCATCGCCCCCGTCCCGCTGGCCACCGCCGGCGTCATCACGGGACTCGGCGTCGCGGTGATGCACTACCTCGGCATGGCCGCGATGCACGTCAACGGCACCATCACGTACGACAACCCGATCGTCGCGCTCTCCGTGATCATCGCCGTGGTCGCCGCGACGGCAGCGCTGTGGGCCGCCGTCTCCATCCGGGGCTTCGTCCCCGCGCTCGTCGCCAGCCTCGTGATGGGCGTCGCCGTGACCGGTATGCACTACACCGGCATGGCGGCGGTCGACGTCCACGTCCACTCCGGCGCCTCCGGCTACGGCGACGACGCCGCCTCCCTGGTGCTGCCCATGCTGCTCGGCCCGGCCGTCTTCCTGATCCTCGCGGCCGTGGTCGTCATGTTCGACCCGCTGCTCGTGGCCGGTGACGAGCAGGAACCCGCCCCGCGTTTCTCCCGCCCGCGCACCCCGGTCGGCTGACGGCCGCCGTACGGCGAAGGCGAAGGGGCGCCCGGTCTCGGAAGACCGGGCGCCCCTTCGCTATTGCGCGTCACACCGACTCGCGCCAGCCGTTGGTGATCGGCAGACGGCGGTCCTTGCCGAAGCCCTTCGCGGAGATCTTCGTGCCCGGCGGGTACTGGCGCCGCTTGTACTCGGCGGTGTCCACCATCCGCAGCGTCTTCGTCACCAGCGCCGGGTCGAAGCCCGCCGCCACGATCGCGTCCGCGCCCTGGTCCCGGTCCACGTACAGCTCCAGGATCGCGTCCAGGAGGGGGTAGTCCGGCAGCGAGTCCGTGTCCACCTGGTCCGGACGCAGCTCCGCGCTCGGCGGCTTGCTGATCGAGTTCTCCGGGATCGGCGGGGTCTGCCCGCGCTCCTCGGCCACCTTGTTGCGCCAGCGGGCCAACTGGAACACCGAGGTCTTGTACACGTCCTTGATCGGGCCGTACGCGCCCACCGAGTCGCCGTACAGGGTCGAATAGCCCACCGCCAGCTCGGACTTGTTGCCCGGCGCCAGCACGATGTGGCCCTCCTGGTTGGAGACCGCCATCAGCAGCGTGCCGCGCAGCCGCGACTGGAGGTTCTCCTCCGCGAGACCGGACAGGCCCAGCGCGCCCATGTACGCGTCGAACATCGGCTCGATCGAGACCGTACGGAAGTTCAGGCCGGTGCGCCGGGCCAGCTCGGCCGCGTCGCCCCGGGAGTGCTCGGAGGAGTACTTCGACGGCATCGAGATGCCGTACACGTTCTCCGCGCCGATCGCGTCGCAGGCGATCGCGGCCACCAGTGCCGAGTCGATGCCGCCGGACAGACCGATCAGCACCGAGCGGAAGCCGTTCTTGACGACATACGCCCGCAGGCCCGTCACCAGCGCGCCGTACACCTCGGCGTCGTCGTCCAGGTGCTCGGCGTGCCCGCCGGGGAACTCCGGCTCGTACGCGGGCACCGGGTCCTCGGACAGCACCACGCGGTCGATGCGCAGACCGTCGTCCACGACACCGGCCGGGGCGTCCGCGTCGGCGGCGGGCAGGTCCAGGTCGAGCAGCAGCAGCGTCTCCTCGAACTGCGGCGCGCGGGCGACGACCTCGCCGTCCGCGCCGACCACGATCGAGTCGCCGTCGAAGACCAGCTCGTCCTGGCCGCCGACCATGGCGAGGTAGGCGGTGGTGCAGCCCGCCTCCTGGGCGCGCTTGCGCACCAGCTCCAGGCGCGTGTCGTCCTTGTCGCGCTCGTACGGCGAGGCGTTGATCGAGAGCAGCAGCCCCGCGTGGGCGGAGCGGGCGGCGGGCACGCGGCCGCCGTCCTGCCAGAGGTCCTCGCAGATGGCGAGGGCCACGTCCACGCCGTGCACGCGGATCACCGGCATGGTGTCGCCGGGCACGAAGTAGCGGAACTCGTCGAAGACGCCGTAGTTCGGCAGGTGGTGCTTGGCGAAGGTGAGGACCACCTCGCCGCGGTGCAGCACCGCCGCCGCGTTCCGCGGGGCGCCGGCCGGCTGGCCGTACTTCGGCTGCGCGGTCTCCGAGCGGTCCAGATAGCCGAGGACCACCGGCACCTCGCCGAGGCCCTCCTCGGCCAGCCTGGCGGCCAGCGCGCGCAGCGCGGCGCGGGAGGCTTCGACGAAGGAGGAGCGCAGGGCCAGGTCCTCGACGGGATACCCGGTCAGCACCATCTCCGGGAAGGCGACGAGATGCGCGCCGCGCTCGGCGGAGTCCCGGGTCCGGCGGACGACCGCCTCGGCGTTCCCCGCGAGGTCGCCGACGCGCGAGTCGATCTGATTCAGGGCGAGACGAAGTTGAGGCACGCGCCCAGTGTAATCGTCAGAGCGACGCGATGTGGGGGCGCGAGGTGTCTGACACCTCACGCCCCCACGTCAGCGGCTAGGGATCAGTGCCCCTTGTACGACCGCACGTAGCCGTTCGAGGGCGAGCCCACGCCGGTCACGTCGTCGTAGCCCTTGACCGCGGACAGCGAGCTGTCCTTGCCCAGGCTGCGGACCGAGGTGGTCACGCCGTCGGACTTGTCGACGCCGTTCACGAAGTCGAGCCGGGCGACCGCGAGGTCGGTGCCGGTCGGCTTGTCCGTGACGTCGTGGAAGAGGCCCTTCTTCCCGTAGCGCTGGTAGATCGACGGGTTGGCGAAGCCGATCGCCTTGCCGCCGCGCGCCTCCTGCGCCAGCGCCTGGACCGCCGCGATGACCGGGGCGGCCAGCGAGGTGCCGCCGATGCGGTACTCGCCGTACTTCACGGTCCCGTCGGGGAAGGCCTGGGTGATGCCCTCCAGGAAACCGGTGTTCGGGTCGGCCACGGCCGAGATGTCCGGGACCACGCGGTTGCCGGCCTTGTGGTGGACGTCGGCCAGCGCGTCCGGGACGATCCCCTTCTGGTACGAAGGCTGCGCCACGGTACGGCTGGTGCCGCCGCCCGCGCCCGAGGTGAAGGGGCCGGGGAAGCCGGTCCAGCTCTTGCCGTCGGCCGACAGGGTCGCCTTCTCGGTGCCCCAGCCGGTCTCGAACTGGTAGGTGTCGCCCTGGCCGACGGCCAGCGACGTACCGCCGACCGCGGTCACCCAGGCGGAGTTGGCCGGGGTGTCGACCTGCTTCACGCCCGGAGTGGTGTCCGTGGCGGTGTTGGCCACCTCGTCACCGTTGTCACCCGAGGAGAAGTAGAAGCCGATGCCCTGCACCGCGCCGAGCTGGAACACCTGGTCGTACGCGGCGGCCAGGTCCGGGGTCTGATTGGCCTCGATGTCGCCCCACGAGTTGGAGACGATGTCCGCCAGGTGCCGGTCGACGACCTTGCTGAGCGAGTCCAGCAGATCGTCGTCGAAGCAGGAGGCGGCGCCGACGTAGGTCACGTCCGCGTTCGGCGCGACCGCGTGCACGGCCTCGACGTCGAGAGTCTCCTCGCCGTACCAGCCGGAGGCGTCGCACTCGTCGGCCGAGGTGTGCGTGTACTTCTTCGGCAGCACCTGGTGCAACTGGCTGGTCTTCCAGGCCGCGTCACCGTTGCGCTTGGCGTAGCGGCCCGCGTCGTAGGCGATGGTCGGCGAGGCGTAGGCGTCCGTGATGGCGACGCGGACGTGCTTGCCGGTGTAGTCGCCGGCGCCGTAGGCGGCACGCAACTGCTTGCCGGTGTAGCCCTTGATCGCGTAGGGGACCTTCTGGCCGTACGCGTCCGGGAGCTTGGTCGCGACCTTCTCGCCGTAGTACGAGGAGAGCGGACCGGCGTTCTTGAACGCGGACGCCGGGCCGGGCAGTTGGTCGGCCCGGTGCGACTTGTGCGGCGCGCTGTCCAGGCCGGTGACCGTCAGCACGGCGCCCCGGAGGGCGGCCGGGACCGAGGCGGTGCGCTGCGGGGCGCGGTACGTGTGCTTGCCCTTGGTGAAGTTGTGGAGCTGGGTGCCGAACGCCTTCTCGGTGGCGGCGACATCGCCGGACACGGAGACGTAGTGCGCGGTGACCTCGGTGACGTCGAGCCCGGCCGACTTCAGCCAGGACTTCACCGCGGACACCTGGGCCTTGGTCGCCCCGAAGCGGGACGCGGCCTGCTTGGCGCTGAGGAACTTGCCGTACTGCGGCGAGGCCGGGTCCGACACCGCCTTGGCGTAGGCGGCGAGCCCCGCGGCGTCACGCCCGGCGAGGTAGACACGGGCCTGCACCCGGGCGCTGTCGGCGGTGGCGCCCTTGTCCGCCTTGGCCGTGGCCCACGCCGGGCGGGTGCCCGCCAGCGCGTCACGGGCCGGGCCGTCCGCGGCGTGGGCCGCGGGTATGCCGAGCGTCAGCGCGCCGGCGATCATCGGAAGCGTCGCCGCCATGCTCACACCGGCGCGCGTCCTGGCGCGGTTGGATCTCATAAAACCCCCTGCGATGCGATTCGCATGTAGTGGCCGGATCGTCGTGCGCGACGCGCCTGCCCGCGGCGGTTGGGACCGGCGGAGCGATCACACGATGGGGCCACTCTTGTGATGAACCGTTCATGTCAGGTAAACGGGAGGGTCAAGAGAAACCCAAGTGAGCTTATTCGTGGGGGATTTGGGCGCTTCGTCTGCCCGGCGGCTTACGAACCCGCTTGTACGCCACGCTTTTTGAGCATCTCGGCCATCAACTGGATCTCGGAGCGCTGCGCCGCGACCATGCCCCGCGCGAGCCGCTTCTCCGGACCCACCGTGCACCGCTGGACGCACCCCTCGGCCATGTGGACGCCGCCTCGGTGATGCTCCGTCATGAGCTGGAGGTAGAAGACCTCGGCCCGCTTGCCGCTCAGTGAGTTCAGCTTGCGCAGATCGGAGTTGGTGGCCATCCCCGGCATCAGCGCGCCGTCCTGGCCCGGCGGCATGTCGCCCATGCCCATCCAGGTCATCGGCGGATCCGCCGACACCTTCGGCAGCCCCCACAGGTCCAGCCAGCCCAGCAGCATCCCGCGCTGATTGGCCTGGGTCTGCGCGATGTCGTACGCGAGCCGCCGCACCTCGGTGTCCTTCGTGCGGTCGCGCACGATGTACGACATCTCCACGGCCTGCTGGTGGTGCACGGCCATGTCCCGGGCGAACCCGGCGTCGGCGGACGCGGCCGTGGGCGTACCCGTGGTGTCCGGCTCCCCGCCCGCGGCGTACCCCGCCGCCCCGGCGCCCACCACCGCGAGTACCGCGGCCCCGGCGGCCCACCCCGTCAGCGCACGCCTCACTGCATCACCCCGCCCGTGCAGGAGGCTCCCGGCTCGGGCGTCTGCCTGCCCTGCACATAGGTGGCGAAGAACCTGTTCACCTCGGGGTCCTTCGCGCTCTTCACCGCCACCTGGTGGCCCCAGGCCGAGAGGATCAGCGGGGCGTCCTGCTTCTCGTACGGGCTCATCAGCGAGTACGGCGTCTGCTTCACCTTGGCCGCGAGCGCGCTCACGTCCGCCTTGCCGGCCGCGCCGGTGTACGTCACCCACACCGCGCCGTGCTCCAGTGCGTGCACCGCGTTCTCGTCGTGCACCGGCTTGTCGTAGACCGTGCCGTTGCAGTCGAGCCACACCGGGTTGTGGTTGCCGCCGACCGGCGGGTGCATCGGGTACGTCACCTTGGTCGTGACGTGCGTGCGCGAGAGCTTGCCCGACCAGGTCCGCACCCCGTCCTTGCCGGTGGTGAAGTGCCCCGAGTCGCCCGCGCTGTTCTTGGCGTCACCGCTCGCGGAGGTGTCCTTCTTCCCGGAGCCGTCCGAGCCGTCCGACTGCGCCCGCACCAGCACCACACCGCCCACCACGAGCCCGGCGACGACCACCACGCTCGCGGCGACGGCGAGTATCCGGTTGCGTCGCTTGCGCGCGTGCTCGGTCCGCCGCATCTCCTCGATGTGCGCCTTGCGCGCCGCGCCGGTCGTGTGGTTGGCGGAACCCATGGTGTGTGTCCTTCTCTGAGTCGGGGGCGTCGGGACGGCGGGTCGCGCTGATCGTAGTGCGGTGATCCGCGTGGTTGGCGAGGACGGCCGGAACGGATCTCCAGGGCTGTGTCGCAGGCATGTCAGGCGATACGATGAAGGGCTCGGGACATCAGGATCCGTTCGTCGCAAGGCTCACCCTCAACGGGAGGCGCGGTGCCAAGCAAGGCTGATGCGGTTCGGAACGATCGGAACTCGGAGTGGGGCTGGTTCCTCGGCTGGCTCGCGGTGGGCGGTTGCCTGGCTCTCGGACTGGCCGCACTGCTGTCGGTGGGCGTCGCCCTGATCGCCGTGGGTGCCGTCGGCGCGGCGGTGCTCCTGCGGAAAGGGCACCGCAACGCCCTCGTGGGTGCGATCGCGGGTCTCGGCCTGCCGCTCTTCTATCTCGCCTACCTGAACTGGGACGGCCCCGGTGATGTATGCCATTCCGCGGCCGGGTCCAGCACGTGCACCCAGGAGTACGCACCGCAGCCCTTCCTGATCGCCGGTGCGATCCTGCTCGTCGCCGGCGTCCTGGCCTTCCTCGTGCTCGACCGTCGGCGCCGCGGGCTGCGCTGACGGACGAACCCCCTTCCGGCCGCCGCGGCGAGCGCGACCGGAAGGGGGTTCCGTTCCGCCGGTTTCCCCTTAGCGTCTACCGGCCGGACGAGGGGCTGGGAACCGCCTGTTGTTCCGTCGCGGACGACGTGCCTCCGCGGATCAGCGCGTCGAATTTCGGAAAGCAGACGTACCACTTTTCGGACTCTTGGCAGACCGCGACCCGGAAGGCGGGGTTCTTGCTGTCGGGCCGGTGATTCTCGACGCATTTCTCGTTGTGGTGCGGGGCAGTGGTCGCTCCCTTGGGAATGACCCCCGAGCTGCATATTTCGCCGGTCATCACAATGGTCCCGGTGGCGCCCTTCGTGTGCACGGACCCGATGGCGAGTTTCCGGGACCGGACCGATGAGCTGGTCATTCCGGCGAACAGGACCTTCAAAACCCCCCGCTCGCGCGGCAGGACGAATGACGACGCCGTACCGAACTTTCCGGAGAAAAGGGCCGTCGAGTAGTGCACGGCCACTGATCCCGGATCCTTCCGGAGTGTGGCGTCGGCCGCGCCGTACGCGCCCGGCGTGCCGGTGCCGGCGGAGCAGCCCGTGGCCGCGACGAGGAGCGAGGTCAGGAGAGGGGCGACGCCCCACGCGCCCGCCCGTCGAGGACGGGGCGCGCGGGACGGCCCGGCGAGCGGGCTCATGGTCAGCTCGTCCATCCGTGGCCGTGAGAGGTGCGGTGGTGCACCAGGTTCGAGCATCCGCCGGACTTGCTGTCGCTCCAGGTGTGGTAGGAGGACCCGTCCCGGTAGCCGTAGACGTGCACGTTGTGCTTGAAGACGGCGGTGTCGGAGTTGAAGCCGCAGGCGGCGTACCCGGCCAGGCCCAGGAGGGCGATCACCAGGTCCTCGAAGTCGGTGTTCTTGAAGGTCTCGGCGCCCCCGGTCTTCCAGCCTCCGCTCACCGAGCTGATCGACGGCTTCGGCGTGCCGGACGTCGACCAGCCGTCGTACTTGAACTTGTAGGCGTTGTTCCGGGCGGTGACGCTGCCGCTGGCGCCGTACAGCGGCCACTTGAGGTTGGTCGCGAGCGAGGTGATGGTGACGTTGATCGGGTCGATCCACGCCGTCTTGGTGTGCGCGTTGCTGTACGACGTCGAGTCCGGCGTCACCGCCGCGCCGTTCTCGTTGTAGGGCTGCACGACGGGGGTGACGCCGGCGCTGGCGTCACCGGTGGCGGAGCTGTTCTGGGGCACCTCGGGGTCCACCGTGTTGGAGTCGGCGGGGGAGATCAGGGTGGCTTCCTGGCTGGGGGTGATGGAGCCGGTGAGGATGCGGTCCTGGCAGGTGGCCGGGTTGTAGCCGACCTCCTGCTGATAGGTGGTGGCCGCCGCCGTGAGGGTGTGGGTGTAGTCGAACTGGCAGCTGCCGTCGTCCTGGACCGTTCCGTCGAGGGTCGTGACGGTGCCCGTCACGCCGAGCTGGTCGGTCGCGGCGTCCGAGTAGGTGATCCACCCGTCGCTGCCGATGCTCACTCCGGGAATGCCCGTGGAGGACGGCGTCGGGGTCGGCGTGGGGGTCGGCGTGGGAGTGGACCCGGGGCAGCCGGGGCCCGCCGTGCTCGGGGCGAACGCGTCGGTCATGTCGGTGCAGACGCTGGGCGCCGCGTGCGCGCCGATCGCCGGCGCCCCGAGCGCGAGCAGCGAGGCGGACAACACGACCGGGACCACTCGGCGTGGTCTGAATCGGGACATCAGGTTCCTTTGCTCGTGTGGGAGATGAAATGGAACCGTGCGAATGATTCAGAGCGGACTGTGCGCCTGCTGTGAGACGCCCCCCCCTTTGAACCGGCGCCAACCGTAGGGGCGGTGAAAAGTGAAGATCAAGTGCGGATTCATTCCTTCCTGCAAAGAAATCTTTCCGGCTCTTTGGTGCGATCTTTTGCGGCCGAGGATTGCCCGGGGAAGGCGCGGGATGCTCTCCGCGTATGCTTTCTGGATATGCCGGAAAGATGGCCGGCGAAAGTCCGGCGTGATCCGGAGCGGGGTGTGTCGATTGTGGACCCGTAAACGGGTCGACCGGTATGCCGGGGTGGAAATCCGCGCCGAGGGGCGTGTCGGGCCCGACGGAAACCGCCGGTGCCGTCCCGGCCGTCACCGGGAGGAGCGATCCGGCGAGGCGCCGGTCCGGTCGTCGTCGGTCCGGTGACGCGATCCGGTTCGGCGGGCCCGTCCTCGCTCACGCGGCGGTGTGATCCGATGGATTCCGTCCATCCGGCCGGCCATTACGGATACGGGTCCGAGCAGGCAAGATGGGCGGCAGAGCGGTACACCCGCCGTACGAGAGCCGTTCAGGCCGCGGAAGCCCGGGCGACCGAGGTCCGCAACGCGCGCGAAACGCGGTTGTGGTGGGATGCTCAGGTGCCCGACCGCGTCCCGCGGCACCGGGGGAAGGCGGCCTGACCAGCAAGGATGGGGAAGCGGAAGATGGACAAGCAGCAGGAGTTCGTGCTCCGGACCTTGGAGGAGCGCGACATCCGGTTCGTACGCCTGTGGTTCACGGACGTGCTGGGCTTCCTCAAGTCCGTCGCCGTGGCCCCCGCGGAGCTTGAGCAGGCATTCGACGAGGGCATCGGCTTCGACGGCTCCGCCATCGAGGGCTTCGCCCGCGTCTACGAGTCCGACATGATCGCCAAGCCGGACCCGTCGACCTTCCAGATGCTGCCCTGGCGCGCGGAGAGCCCCGGCACGGCCCGCATGTTCTGCGACATCCTCATGCCGGACGGCTCCCCGTCCTTCGCCGACCCGCGCTACGTCCTCAAGCGCGCGCTCGCCCGCACCTCCGACCTCGGGTTCACCTTCTACACCCACCCCGAGATCGAGTTCTTCCTGCTCAAGGACCGCCCGCTGGACGGCTCCCGCCCGATCCCGGCCGACAACTCCGGCTACTTCGACCACACGCCGACCAGCATCGGACTGGACTTCCGGCGCCAGGCGATCACCATGCTGGAGTCGATGGGCATCTCGGTGGAGTTCTCCCACCACGAGGGCGGCCCCGGCCAGCAGGAGATCGACCTGCGCTACGCCGACGCGCTCTCCACGGCCGACAACATCATGACGTTCCGTCTGGTCATGAAGCAGGTCGCGCTGGAGCAGGGCGTCCAGGCGACCTTCATGCCGAAGCCGTTCTCCGAGCACCCCGGCTCGGGCATGCACACCCACCTCTCCCTCTTCGAGGGCGACCGGAACGCGTTCTACGAGTCCGGCTCCGAGTACCAGCTCTCCAAGGTCGGCCGCTCCTTCATCGCCGGCCTCCTGCGCCACGCCGCCGAGATCTCCGCGGTCACCAACCAGTGGGTCAACTCCTACAAGCGCATCTGGGGCGGCTCCGAGCGCACGGCGGGCGCGGGCGGCGAGGCCCCCTCGTACATCTGCTGGGGCCACAACAACCGCTCCGCCCTGGTCCGCGTGCCCATGTACAAGCCCGGCAAGACCGGCTCCGCCCGCGTGGAGGTCCGCTCCCTGGACTCCGGCGCGAACCCGTACCTGGCCTACGCGGTCCTCCTGGCGGCGGGTCTGAAGGGCATCGAGGAGGGCTACGAACTTCCCCCCGGCGCCGAGGACGACGTCTGGGCCCTCTCCGACGCCGAACGCCGCGCGATGGGCATCGAGCCGCTCCCGCAGAACCTGGGCGAGGCGCTGACCCTGATGGAGCGCAGCGACCTGGTCGCCGAGACGCTCGGCGAGCACGTCTTCGACTTCTTCCTCCGCAACAAGCGCGCGGAGTGGCACGAGTACCGCTCGGAGGTCACGGCGTTCGAGCTGCGGAAGAACCTGCCGGTGCTGTAGGCGCAGGTCGGGCGGGTGACCGCCGAGACGACCTCGGGGGCCGACGGTCGCGGACCGTCGGCCCCTGCGCGTCTCGCGGGCGCCCGATCGCACCGCTTCCGGAGGGCCGCATCGCCGTCGGGTGTCAGGACTCCCGCGTCTCGCGGGGGACCAGGTACTTCCAGCCCGCGTGGAAGAGGGCGGCGAACAGGACGAAGGAGCCCAGCGGAACCAGCGTCGTCAGCAGGACCACGGGCGAGCCGTCCGAGGTGAACAGCAGTCCGATCGACAGCACGGTCATGCAGCCGAAGACGATGAGCGCCCCGTAGGCCGCCCACAGCCAGGCCCTGCGGTGCGCCGCCCGTTGCCGGATCAGCGCCTCCACCTCCGGCCGGCGTTCCCACGCCCTGCCGCGGTACGGGGCACCGACGGCCAGCAGACCGGCGACCTCGGCCGGCGGGTTGTCCAGCTGCCAGTCGTCGATGTGCGGCAGGAGGAGGCGCCGGCCCTCGGTGTCGTAGAGGTAGGCGAGCCAGCGGCGTCCGGAACCGCCGGCGTTCGGAACGGGCTCGGCGCGGATGTCGTAGATGGCGGACCAGGTGCGGGTGCGCTCGGTGAGGGCGCGGCGGACCGTGATGCCGTCCGGGTCGACCAGCGTGCGGCCGCGCTGCATGTAGAGCGCCACCCGCGCGAGGGTCAGCACGACCACGACGGCGACGACGAGCATCGGCCACCGGAACGGGTCGCCGTGCCGCGTTGTCTGGGAGAGGGCGAGGACCGGAATGACCAACGGCCCCAGAATCCTCGCCAAGGGCGTCTTCCTGTACTTGCGGTACTCCCGCACGATCCCGACGCCGGCCGACGGTATGGCGCTGTTGTCCACCGCTGTTCTCCCCACCCGGTGCGCACGAACACGTACGCGACTGGGCAGAGGATAGGGGCGTTCCCGCAGAGTCGTACCCCGGGGGGTGGACCGCAGGTCAGCACAGGGTGCCGCCGAGGACGGCGACGAGACCGCGCGGGCTCGGGCCGCCGAGGAGAGCTGCTCCCGTCGGAACCAACCGATCAGCCGTCTCGTCTCCACCCCCGGACCTGGTCGTCTCGCGCGAGGGGTGTACCGACGAGCGCCGACAGCACGGGAAGGGAAGCGAGGCGGCTATCCCTGAACCGGGAGATCAGGATGGGTGGCGAGAAAGATCATGTAGGCGATCGCCGCTGCCGCTCCCGCGAGGGACAACACGCCTCCCACCACGGCTCGTGTCCCGTTCGCTCGCCCCGACTTCGACGCGCGATGCTCGACAAAGGCCCGCACCAGGCCGACGAGTGCCAGAGGCAGCGCGACGAAGCTGACCAGTATCCAGAACGGACAGCAGAACCAGAACGCCAAGGACGCTCCGCCGAACCAGACCGCAAGCTCTGCCTTCTCTCGCGTCTCGTCCGGGGCGCCGAGGGAAATCATGGGCAGATCCAAGCAGAGCCCTTCCTGCCGTACGGCGGCGAGGTGCGGCAACCGTCGCGACGGCACGGAGGAATGAGGCACGTTGACCGACACGAACGGTTGGGACAGGGGACGCCGGCTGGTCCTGGGGGGAGTGGCGGTAGCGCTGGCGATCGGAGGAGGAGGGATCTTCCTCACGATCCGCGACACCAGAGGGGACCTCGCGGCGCTGGAGGACTCCGGCAAGGCGTTCCTCGGAGCCCTCGGCTCAGGTGACGGCGAGGCCACCTGCGCCCTCATGACCCGGACCGCGCAGTCCGGACTCGCCGCCGCCCAGCACGAGGACACGTGTCCGCAGGCCGTCGAAGCGCTGGTGTCACCCCTGAGCGGCGCGGAGCGAGGCAGGCTGGCCGACGCCTACGCGTCCCGGTTCTTCGCAAGGGACAGCGGCCTCGGACACGTGAACCTCGACGACAACCCTCTCCAGATCAGCGAGCTGCTGCTTTCGAAGGTCGACGGAAAGTGGCTGGTGGCCGAATGGCGTTAGCGGTCCAGCTCTTGATCGCGAGGGGCTGGGCATCCAGCGAGCTCACCGGTCGTGCGGTTCGGGCGGGCAAGCAGGTCGCGGTGGCCGGGCTCGTCCTCGGCAACGCCGGCCGGGACCCCGCCGTGGAAACGGGCCCGTGGCCCCGGAGCCCGGCGGCGATGCGGGCGCGGGAACCGTCCGGAGACCACCCCACGTCTCCCTGGTGATCAAGCGTGAGGAGACGGTGCGGTGCGGATCTACATCAGCGCGGACATGGAGGGGATCACGGGGCTCGTGGACTCCGACGACGTCCAGCCCGGCGGCAGGGACTACGAGCGCGGGCGCCGGATGATGGCGGAGGACGTCAACGCGGCGGTCCGGGGCGCCATTTCGGCCGGTGCCACGCACATCACCGTCAACGACGCGCACGGCCCCATGCGCAACATCCTCCCCGAATCCCTGCACCCGGCGGCCCGCCTCATCCGCGGCAGGCCCAAGCAGATGGGCATGCTCGAAGGGCTCGGCCCCGGATACGACGCCATGATCTGCGTCGGCTACCACGCGCGGGCCGGCGCGCTCGGCGTACTGAGCCACAGCTTCATGGGCCACGAGATCGAGGACATGTGGCTGGACGACCGCCCCGTGGGCGAGATCGGCCTGGCCCACGCCACGGCCGCGGCCCTCGGTGTCCCGGTGGCCGCCCTGACCGGCGACGACCACGCCTGCACGGAGATGACCGACTGGGACCCCTCGGTCACGACCGTCCCCGTGAAGCACGCCCACGACCGCTTCACCGCCGCCCTCCGCCCCGTGGACGAGGCGCGCACGGCCATCGAACAGGCGGTCGCCGCCAGCCTCTCCTCGCTACCGGCGCTGTCGGAGACGCCGACCCCCTCCACCCTCACGGTCCGCTGGCAGTCGGCCTCGGTCGCCTCGACCCTCCTCGGCATCCCGGGCGTCACCCAGGCCGACAGCCGCACGGTCCACGCCGAGGGCACACTGCCGGACCTGTACCGGCTGTTCGGGGTGTGGATGCGGGTGGCGACGGCCCTGACGAACCAGGCGCCGTACTGCTGACGAGCGGGTGCGCCTCAGGTGGTACACGACCTGTACCATTGACTCATGGCACTGAAGCGCACGAACGTCTACGCCGACGACAGCGACCTGGCGCTGATCAAGGAGGCGGCCGGCCGCCTCGGCCTTTCGGAGGCGGAGATAATCCGCGAGGGCATTCACCGCATCGCGCTGGCCCACCGCGTCTGGGACGAGCCGTTCGTGAGGGACGAGGAGACCTTCGACCTGGGCGGTCCCGTGGAGGCGGACGACATCCGCAGGGCCGTCACCGAGGGCCACCAGGCACGCGAGCGGCGCAACCGGGGCCACGCCGCGTGATCGCCGTCGCCGACACCTCGGGCATCCTCGCCCTGTACAACCGCTCCGACCCGGCACACCACGCGGCCCGCAAGGCAGCCGACCAGTGCGGCTTCCTGGTGGCCACGCCCCTGGCCCTGACCGAGGTGCACCAGGTGGCCACGAGCAGGGCCGGACGCCGCGCGGCCGACGCGATCCTCCGCAGCCTCACCGAACGCGTACGCGACCTGCGCCTCGTCCTGGCGCCCCCCACCCCGGAGATCCTGGACGCCGCCCTGACGGTGAGAGCCCGCTACACCGACCTCGACCTGGACCTGGTGGACGCGGTGAACGTAGCCCTGGCCGCCGAGTACGCCACGGACGCCGTCCTCACCCGGGACCTGCGCGACTTCCGGACCGTACGCCCCCTGGACGGCAGACACACCCACTTCCGCGTGCTACCGGACGACCTCTGAGCCCACCATGGTCGACGGCCGTCACCGCACCAGCTCCCCCACCCCCAGCAGATTCCCCTCGCTGTCCCGGAACCAGGCCCCCCGCTCGCCCCGGGCTCCCTTGCTCGGGTAGTTGCCCTCGATCTCGGCGATGCCGTCCCGGGTGCGGAAGCCGGGGGAGTCGACGTCTTCGAAGGCGACGCCCTTGGCGCGCAGCTCGGAGACCACGGCGTCGAGGTCGTCGACCTGGAAGCCCATCTGGGTGAAGGTGCCGGGGGAGGCGCCGGTGGACCGGAAGACGACGAAGTCGGTGCCGCCGCAGCGGTAGAGGAGCCCACCGGGGCGCTCGTCGACGGGCTCCAGCCCCAGCTTCTCCGCGTAGAACCGCCGGGCCCGCTCCAGGTCCTGGGCGGGCAGCCGCGTAGCCACTGTCCCCCTGGCGAGCCCGCTCACGAGAACCTCCAGCGGGTCTGGCTGAACGGCTCGCCCTTGCCGAAGCCGAAGACGGTGACCGGGGAGACGGCGAAGACGTAGGCGGGACCGGGCCCGTGCTGGAAGCAGCCGTCCCGGACCTCGTAGTGCCAGAACTCCCCGTACTTGGCCTCCCAGGCAGCCGCCAGTTCCCGCAAGCGCCCCTCGTCGGTGACACGGACCGCATCACCCTCCACGACCACGTCGAACCCGACGGTCCAGGTGTTGACCCCGGTGGTCAGGGCGACATGCGGATTCTCGGCGAGGTTCCGGGCCTTGCGCTCCCCGGGCCCGGTCCCGAAGTGCAGGGCCCCCTCGTTCCACACCGCCAGCGTCGGAGTGACGTGGGGCCGCCCGTCCGGCCGCACGCTGGACACCCAGAACAACTCCGCGGCCTCCAGCACCTCCACCACTTCGTCCCAGGAGTGAGCGACCGTCCCCTCACTGCTGTACCGCACGTCCAGCTCACCGACAGGCCCGGCCATGGGCAACACCTCCAAGGAAATCCCGCCAATTCGGACCCTGCCCGCCCCCGAAACTCATCGCAACCGGCGGAGGGGACCGGAACCCGCACCCGCGTACGGCGAGAAGGGGACGTGGCGGGGGGTGTCCGCCCGCAGCGGCCGGCGAAAGCGGACAGCACCTGTTCAGCGAACAGCGCGCCGGACCGAGGACGGATACCCCCCGCCGCGTCCCCGACCCACAGCCGCGACGTGGGCGTACGGCCCCCAACCCCGAAGCGCCGCGGGCGTTACGCTCTGGCCAGGACCGTCCCGAAACAGATCGTCCCGAAGAAGATGGGGAGCCCAAGAAGATGACGCCGGGCCGCAGAAGCAGCACCTTCACCCGACTGCTCAGGCACGGCTTCACCGACCCTTCCGCCGCGGAACGCAGCCTGGACACGCCGGAGCTGGCGGCCGTACGCGACGACCCGGTCCTCCTGGAAGCACTCGGCGAGACCGCGGACCCCGACCTCGCCCTGCACGGCCTGGTCAGACTCCTGGAGTCCCAGCCCGCGCCCACGGACAGAAGAGAACTCCTCGACACCCTGATCGCGTCCAAGCCCCTGCGAGACCGCCTCCTGGGCATCCTCGGCGCCTCGGAGGCCCTCGCGGACCACCTCGCCCGCCACCCGCACGACTGGCAGACCCTGGTCACGTACGAACCGAGGGACCTGCACCCGGGAGTCGCGGAGTTCGAGCGGGAACTGGCGGAGGCGACGGACCCGGTCACCCTCCGCGTCGCGTACCGCCGCTGCCTCCTGTCCATCGCCGCGAGGGACGTCTGCGGCACGACGGACCTGGCCCAGACGGCGGCGGAACTCGCGGATCTGGCCACGGCGACCCTCCGCGCCGCACTGGCGATGGCGAGGTCCGCCGCACCTCAGGACGCGGCGGCCTGCAGACTCGCCGTCATCGCGATGGGCAAGTGCGGCGGTCACGAGCTGAACTACGTCTCGGACGTGGACGTGATCTTCGTAGCGGAGGCGGCGGAGGGAACGGACGAGGCGAAGGCCCTCAGATCCGCCACGAAACTCGCCTCGCACATGATGCGCATCTGCTCGGAGACCACGGTCGAGGGCTCGATCTGGCCGGTGGACGCGAACCTGCGCCCGGAGGGCCGCAACGGCCCCCTCGTCCGCACGCTGAGCAGCCATGTCGCCTATTACCAGCGCTGGGCGAAGACCTGGGAGTTCCAGGCGCTGCTGAAGGCGCGCCCGGTGGCGGGGGACGCGGAACTGGGGGAGGCGTACATCGAGGCGCTGGCGCCGATGGTGTGGCAGGCGGCGGAGCGGGAGAACTTCGTCACCGACGTGCAGAAGATGCGCCGCAGGGTGGTGGAGAACATCCCCGCCTCCGAGATCGACCGCGAGCTGAAGCTGGGCCCCGGCGGCCTCAGGGACGTCGAGTTCGCGGTCCAGCTCCTCCAGCTCGTGCACGGCCGCACGGACCCGACCCTGCGCAGCAGGACGACCCTGGACGCGCTCCAGGCGCTGGCGGCCGGCGGCTACGTCGGCCGCGAGGACGCCGCCCGCCTGGACGAGGCGTACCGCTTCCTGCGCGCGATGGAGCACCGCATCCAGCTCTACCGCCTGCGCCGCACCCACCTCGTCCCGGAGGCGGAGGAGGACCTGCGCCGGCTCGGCCGCTCGCTCGGCCTGCGCACCGACCCGGTGACCCGGCTGCGCCGCGAGTGGAAGCGGCACACCGGCGTCGTACGACGGCTGCACGAGAAGCTGTTCTACCGCCCGCTGCTCGACGCGGTGGCCCAGCTCGCCCCCGGCGAGGCCCGGCTCAGCCCGGAGGCGGCCCGCGAGCGCCTGGTCGCGCTCGGGTACGCCGACCCGGCGGCCGCCCTGCGCCACCTGGAGGCGCTGGCCTCCGGAGTGACCCGCAAGGCGGCGATCCAGCGCACCCTGCTGCCCGTGCTGCTCGGCTGGTTCGCGGACTCCGCCGACCCGGACGCCGGGCTCCTCAACTTCCGCAAGGTCTCCGACGCGCTCGGCAAGACCCCCTGGTACCTGCGGCTGCTGCGCGACGAGGGCGCGGCGGCGGAGAACCTGGCCCGCGTCCTGTCGGCGGGCCGCCTCGCCCCCGACCTGCTGCTGCGCGCCCCGGAGGCGGTGGCCCTGCTCGGCGACGGCGACGGCGGGAGCGGCGGCCTGGAGCCGCGCGGCCGGGCCCAGCTGGAGCAGGAGATCCTGGCCGCGGTGGGCCGCGCGGAGAACGCCGAGCAGGGCGTCACCGCGGCCCGCGGGGTCCGCCGCCGCGAGCTGTTCCGTACCGCCGCGACCGACATCGTCGGTTCCTACGGCACCGAGACCACCCCCGCCGAGGCCGACGAGGGCGCGCTCCTGGACCGTACCGGCGCCGCGATCAGCGACCTCACCGCCGCCACCCTGGCGGGCACCCTGCGCGCGGTGGTGCGCGAGCACTGGGGCGACACCCTGCCGGTCCGGTTCGCGATCATCGGCATGGGCCGCTTCGGCGGGCACGAGCTGGGCTACGGCTCGGACGCCGACGTGCTGTTCGTGTACGAGCCGCGCGAGGGCGTGGACGACCACGAGGCCAACCGCGCCGCGAACAAGGTCGTGGCCGAAATGCGCCGCCTGTTGCAGATCCCGAGCGCCGACCCGCCGCTGCTGATCGACGCGGACCTGCGCCCGGAGGGGAAGTCGGGGCCGCTCGTGCGCACCCTGAAGTCGTACGAGGCGTACTACCGCCGCTGGTCCCTGGTGTGGGAGTCGCAGGCGCTGCTGCGGGCCGAGCCGGTGGCGGGCGACGAGGACCTGGGGCGCCGGTTCATCGAGCTGATCGATCCCCTGCGCTACCCGCGCCACGGCCTGGACGACGACGCCGTGCGCGAGATCCGGCGCCTGAAGGCCCGCATGGAGTCCGAGCGGCTGCCGCGTGGCGCCGACCCCAAACTGCACACCAAGCTGGGCCCCGGCGGGCTGTCCGACGTGGAGTGGACCGTGCAGTTGCTCCAGTTGCGGCACGCCTGGGAGGTGCCGGGACTGCGCACCACCCGCACCCGCGAGGCGCTGGCCGCCGCGCGTGACGCGGGGCTGCTGAGCGAGGAGGACGCGGCCGTCCTCGACGAGGCGTGGGTGCTGGCCGGACGGGTGCGCAACGCGGTGATGCTGGTCCGGGGCCGGGCCGGGGACACCTTCCCGACCGAGCCCCGCGAACTGGCCGCCGTCGGCCGCTACCTCGGCCACGGCGCGGGCCAGGCGGGCACCATGCTCGACGCCTACCGCCGCACCGCCCGCCGGGCCCGCGCGGTCGTGGACGAGCGGTTCTACACGGACTGAGTCACCGGGAGCCGGCTGTGGACCGGGGCGTCGTACCCGCGTCAGGCGCCGGTTCCGTCCCGGCGTCCGTCCCGTCGTCCACACCCCGGGGCAGCGCCCCCGGGAGCCGTCCGTACCAGAGCCAGGCCACCCCGAACCCGAAGGTCAGGCAGGCCACGCCGCCCACCGCGTCCAGCCAGAAGTGGTTGGCGGTGGCGACGATGACCACCAGGGTCGCCACCGGGTAGAGGAGGGCCAGCACGCGGACCCACGGGACCGAGGCCAGCGCGAAGACGGTCAGCCCGCACCACAGGGACCAGCCGATGTGCATGGAGGGCATCGCGGCGTACTGGTTGGACATGTGCTTGAGGTCGCCGGACGCCATCGAGCCCCAGGTCTGGTGGACCATGACCGTGTCGACGAAGTGGCCGCCGCGCATCAGCCGGGGCGGGGCGAGCGGGAAAAGGTAGTAGCCGAGCAGGGCCACGCCCGTGGTCGCGAACAGGACGAGTCTGGCGGCGCCGTAGCGCCCGGGATGCCGGCGGAAGAGCCACACCAGGACCGCGATCGTGATCACGAAGTGCAGCGTGGCGTAGTAGTAGTTCATGGCGATGATCAGCCAAGTCACCGCGTCGGCGGCGTGGTTGACCGACGCCTCCACCGCGATGCCGAGGTGGTGCTCCAGGCGCCAGATCCCGTCGGCGTTGCGCAGCGCCTCGGTCTTCTGCTCCGGGACCGCGTTGCGGATCAGGGAGTAGACCCAGTAACTCGCCCCGGTCAGCAGGATCTCGAACCACAGCCGGGGGCGACGGGAACGACGGCGCAGCCGCTCCCGCACGCTCCTCGCGCGCTCGCCCGTGACGGTCCGCGGAACGGTCACCTTCTCGCGACCTTCCGGGTCTGTCACGGTCGAGTCACTCATAGCCACCGAGTCTGCCAGACAAAGCGTGCCTGACTGATCATCCCAAGGCGGGTTCCAGCACGCATGTTCTGCGTACGGAGACCTGTTGTGCTAGGGCCTGTCTGACAATTCTCGTCTGCCGGGCGACGACGGGAATTGTCAGACAGGCCTTAGTGCCCGCGGTCCTGGCCGCCACGCCCCGGCGCCGACGCGGTCGAGCCGCGCACCACCAGCTCCGGCATGAACACGAACTCGCTGTGCGGCGCGGGTGTCCCGCCGATCTCCTCCAGGAGCGTGCGCACCGCGGCCTGGCCCATCGCGGGGACCGGCTTGCGGACGGTGGTCAGCGGCGGGTCGGTGAACGCGATCAGCGGGGAGTCGTCGAAGCCGACCACGGAGACGTCGCGCGGCACCTCCAGACCGAGCTGCCGGGCCGCGCGTATCGCGCCGAGCGCCATCATGTCGCTCGCGCAGACGATCGCCGTGCAGTCGCGCCCGATCAGCGCGGTCGCCGCCGCCTGACCGCCCTCCAGCGTGTACAGCGAGTGCTGCACCAGCTCGGTCGTCACCGTGGTCGCGTCGAGCCCGAGCTGCTCCTGCATCGCGCGCACGAAGCCCTCGATCTTGCGCTGCACCGGCACGAACCGCTTCGGCCCGAGCGCGAGCCCGATCCGGGTGTGGCCCAGCGAGGCGAGGTGGGTCACCGCGAGCGTCGTCGCGGCCCGGTCGTCGGGCGAGATGAACGGCGCCTGCACCTTGGGCGAGAAGCCGTCCACGAGGACGAAGGGCACGCCCTGCGCGCGCAGCCGCTCGTAGCGCTGCATGTCGGCGGTGGTGTCGGCGTGCAGTCCGGAGACGTAGATGATCCCGGCCACCCCCCGGTCCACCAGCATCTCGGTCAGCTCGTCCTCGGTGGAGCCGCCCGGGGTCTGGGTGGCCAGCACCGGGGTGTAGCCCTGCCCGGTCAGCGCCTGGCCGATGACCTGGGCAAGGGCCGGGAAGATCGGGTTCTCCAGCTCGGGGATGATCAGGCCCACCAGGCCCTCGCTGCGCCGCCGCAGCCGTACCGGGCGCTCGTAGCCGAGCACGTCCAGCGCGGCGAGCACGGACTGGCGGGTGGCGGACGCGACGCCCGGCTTGCCGTTGAGGACACGGCTGACGGTCGCCTCGCTCACCCCCGCCTGCGCTGCGATGTCGGCAAGCCGTGTGGTCACGCCACCGGACTGTACCGGCCGGGGCCTGCCCTGCACACCGGCGGGACGTCGTGCACGGCTTGCCGAACGGCCCGCCGTGGATTGCCGCGTCATCGCGCTCCTCGTCCCTCTAGGAATCTCATCGCTTCGCCCGCCGGAGGGTCTCCCCGGCGCACGGCCGCAAGGGGATGATCCCGGCGGCGACACCCTGCGGCAAGAGCTTGCAGAGTCTTGCACAAGTGTCCGTCAACCCTCCCACCGGCGTAAGACCAGTATTTCGACAAGGTCTGGCGCAGGTCACGACACGGTAACCACACGGCCTTCTTGCACTTTTTTTCTGCAAGGTCTTTCGCCAGGATTGCATCGCTGTTACGTTCCCAGTCGCCCGGCCGCGGCAATGGCGCAGTCGGCAAGTCGCAGGCGGCGGCAGACGGGGCCGCTCCTGCAAACTCGGGCTTTCACCCTCAAGGAGAACTGATGCGGCGTGGCATAGCGGCCTCCGCGCTCGTGGCGTCCCTCGCCCTCACGGCGACGGCGTGCGGCGGGAGCGACAGCGACAGCAAGTCCAGCGGCCCGGTGACCGTCACCTGGTGGGACACCTCCAACGCCACGAACGAGGCGCCGACCTACAAGGCCCTCATCAAGCAGTTCGAGGCCGCCAACAAGGGCATCAAGGTCAAGTACGTCAACGTGCCCTTCGACCAGGCGCAGAACAAGTTCGACACCGCGGCCGGTTCCCAGGGCGCCCCGGACATCCTGCGGTCCGAGGTCGGCTGGACCCCCACGTTCGCGAAGAAGAGCTACCTGCTGCCGCTGGACGGCACCGAGGCCCTCGCCGACCAGGCCAAGTTCCAGCCGAACCTGATCAAGCAGGCCCAGTACGAGGGCAAGACCTACGGCGTGCCGCTGGTCACCGACACCCTCGCGTTCGTCTACAACAAGGCCCTGTTCAAGAAGGCCGGCATCACCGAGGCCCCCAAGACCTGGGACGACCTGAAGAAGGACGCCGCCAAGGTCAAGTCCAAGACGGGCGTGGACGGTTACTGGGGCTCCACCCAGGCCTACTACGCGCAGTGCTTCCTCTACGGCGAGGGCACCGACACCGTCGACGCCTCCGCCAAGAAGATCACCGTGGACTCCGCCGCGGCCAAGAAGGGCTACGGCACCTGGCTGAGCCTGTTCTCCGGCAAGGGCCTGCACAAGGCCGACGCCACCGCCGACGCCTACGCCCACATCCAGGACGCGTTCGTCAACGGCAAGGTCGCCTCGATCATCCAGGGCCCCTGGGAGATCACCAACTTCTACAAGGGCTCGGCGTTCAAGGACAAGGGCAACCTCGGCATCGCCACCGTCCCGGCCGGTTCCACCGGCAAGGCGGGCGCCCCGACCGGCGGTCACAACCTCTCGGTCTACGCCGGCTCCGACAAGGCCCACCAGAAGGCGGCCCTGAAGTTCGTGAACTTCATGACCTCGGCCAAGTCCCAGGAGACCATCGCGCTCAAGAACTCCACCCTGCCCACGCGCACGGACGCCTACACCGACAAGGTCAAGGCCGACCCGGGCATCGCCGGCTACCAGGGCGTCCTCTCCGCCGCCCAGCCGCGCCCGGCGCTGCCGGAGTACAGCTCCCTGTGGGGCCCGCTTGACACCGAGCTGCCCAAGGTCGCCGGCGGCAAGGAGTCGCTGGACAAGGGCCTCGGCAACGCCGAAGTGGCCATCGCCAAGCTGGTGCCCGGCTTCGGCAAGTGAGCCCGCGTGACCGCCGGACCCTCCTCGCCGTGGGGGATGGGGAGGGTCCGGCGGTCACCGGACGGCGCCCCGCGCGTCCCGGCCCGTACCCGAACTTTCCAGAAGGTGTCGAACCATGACAGTCGCCATCGACCGCGCGACCGGCGAACGCCGAGGTGAGCGCGCGCCCCGTCCCGGGCTGGCGCAGCGCCTGAAGAACGGCTATCAGCGGTACTGGTACGCGTACGCGATGATCGCCCCGGTCGTCGTCGTCCTCGGTGTCCTGGTGGGCTACCCGCTGGTGCGGGGCGTCTACCTCACCCTCACCGACGCCAACAGCCTCAACTCGGCGCGCACGATCGGCGTCAACCACATCGACGCCACGTACAAGTTCATCGGGCTCGACAACTACAAGGACATCCTGTTCGGGCCGACCGCCTACGACCGGTTCTGGTCGCACTTCCTGTGGACCGTCGTCTGGACCGTCGCGTGTGTGACCCTGCACTACGTCATCGGGCTCGGCCTCGCGATGATGCTCGACCAGAAGCTGCGCGGCCGCACCTTCTACCGGGTGCTCCTGGTGCTGCCCTGGGCCGTGCCGACCTTCGTCACCGTCTTCTCCTGGCGGATCATGCTCGCCGACGGCGGTGTGCTCAACCAGGTGCTCGGCGCGCTCCATCTGCCCCAGCCCGAGTGGCTGGAGGACTCCTTCTGGCAGCGGTTCGCCGCCATCATGGTCAACACCTGGTGCGGTGTGCCGTTCATGATGATCTCGCTCCTCGGCGGGCTCCAGTCCATCGACTCCACGCTCTACGAGGCCGCCGAGATGGACGGCGCGACCGCCTGGCAGCGCTTCCGGCACGTCACCCTGCCCGGACTGCGCTCGGTCAGCTCCACCGTGATCCTGCTCGGCGTGATCTGGACCTTCAACCAGTTCGTGATCATCTTCCTGCTGTTCGGCAAGAACTCGGCGCCGGACGCCCAGATCCTCGTGACCTGGGCCTACCAGCTCGGCTTCGGACAGCAGCCGCGCGACTTCGCCCAGTCCGCCGCCTACGGCGTGCTGCTGCTGTCGATCCTCACCGTCTTCACCTCCTTCTACTTCCGCTGGCTGAAGCGCAATGACCAGCTCGCCGTCTGACGCCGCAGGAGCCGCCGCCATGAGCACCACGACCCTCGTCGAGAAGTCCGGGAACAGCACGCCCGCCGCCGCGCCGGCCGCCCGCGCGGTCCGCCGGCGCGGCGAGCGCGGCCCCCTCGGCAGCGCCCTGCTGCACGGCGGGCTGATCCTCGCGAGCCTGATCGCGCTCGCGCCGGTGGCCTGGCTGTTCTTCCTCTCCCTCGGCCCGGACAAGGACGCCTATCTCCACCCCCGCAAGATCCTGAGCACCGCGGACTTCTCCAACTACGCCTACGTGCTCCAGCACAGCGGCTTCTTCGACTGGTTCAAGTCCACGCTGATCGTGGCGCTCGGCACCACCGTCATCGGTGTCTTCGTCGCCGCCACCACCGGCTACGCCGTCTCGCGGATGCGCTTCCCCGGCTACAAGCAGCTCATGTGGATCCTGCTGCTCACCCAGGCGTTCCCGATCGCCATCCTGATCGTGCCGATGTACGACATCTTCGGCGAGCTGGGTCTCATCGACACCTACTGGGCGCTGATCCTCATCAACTGCACCACCGCCGTGCCGTACAGCGCCTGGCTGCTCAAGGGGTACTTCGACACCATCCCCTTCGAGATCGACGAGGCGGGCCGGGTGGACGGGCTCACCCCGTTCGGCACCTTCTTCCGGCTGATCCTGCCGCTGGCCCGGCCCGGGCTCGCGGTCGCCGCCTTCTACAACTTCATCACGGCGGTCAGCGAGGTCGCCTTCGCGACGACCTTCATGCTGGACGACTCCAAGTACACCTTCGCCGTGGGCCTGCAGACCTTCGTCAGTGAGCACGACGCGCAGTGGAACTACATGGCCGCCACCGCGGTGCTGATCGCGATACCCGTGTCCGTGTTCTTCTACCTCGTGCAGAAGAACCTGGTCACCGGCCTCACCGCGGGCGGCACCAAGGGCTGAGGCAGCCCCGCCCGGCGCAACCTCCGGCCTGGGGCAGCCCCGCGCACCCATGCCTACGAACCGAACCTCGTCACGCACCAAGGACGCCATGAGCCAGCAGCACCTCGCAGCCCCGGCCGACGAAACCGCCGTCGCCACCGTCGCCCAGCACCGCGACTGGTGGCGCGGCGCGGTGATCTACCAGGTCTATCCGCGCAGCTTCGCCGACAGCAACGGCGACGGCATGGGCGACCTGGCGGGCGTGCGCGCCCGACTCCCGTATCTGCGCGACCTCGGCGTGGACGCCGTCTGGCTCAGCCCGTTCTACGCCTCGCCGCAGGCCGACGCCGGCTACGACGTGGCCGACTACCGCGCCGTGGACCCGATGTTCGGCAACCTGCTGGACGCCGACGCGCTGATCCGCGACGCCCACGGGCTGGGACTGCGCATCATCGTGGACCTCGTGCCCAACCACTCCTCCGACCAGCACGAGTGGTTCAAGCGGGCCCTCGCGGAGGGCCCGGGCTCGCCGCTGCGCGAGCGCTACCACTTCCGTCCCGGCAAGGGGAAGAAGGGCGAACTGCCGCCCAACGACTGGGAGTCCATCTTCGGCGGCCCCGCCTGGACCCGGGTCACCGAGCCCGACGGCACGCCCGGGGAGTGGTACCTGCACCTCTTCGCGCCCGAGCAGCCCGACTTCAACTGGGAACACCCGGCGGTGGGCGACGAGTTCCGCTCCATCCTGCGCTTCTGGCTGGACATGGGCGTGGACGGCTTCCGCATCGACGTGGCCCACGGCCTGGTCAAGGCCGAGGGACTGCCGGACCTCGGCGACCACGACCAGCTCAAGCTGCTCGGCAACGACGTGATGCCGTTCTTCGACCAGGACGGCGTGCACGAGGTCTACCGCCAGTGGCGCACGGTCCTGGACGAGTACGCGGGCGACCGCATCTTCGTCGCGGAGGCGTGGACCCCGACCGTCGAGCGCACCGCGCACTACGTCCGCCCCGACGAACTGCACCAGGCGTTCAACTTCCAGTACCTGAGCACCGACTGGGACGCCGACGAGCTGCGTGTGGTCATCGACCGCACGCTGGACGCGATGCGCCCGGTCGGCGCCCCCGCCACCTGGGTGCTCTCCAACCACGACGTGACCCGGCACGCCACCCGCTTCGCCAACCCGCCCGGGCTCGGCACCCAGATCCGCACCGAGGGCGACCGCGAACTCGGCCTGCGCCGCGCCCGCGCCGCCACCCTGCTGATGCTGGCCCTGCCCGGCTCGGCCTACCTCTACCAAGGCGAGGAACTGGGTCTGCCCGACGTGGTGGACCTGCCCGACGAGGTGCGCCAGGACCCGGCCTACTTCCGCGGCGCGGGCCAGGACGGTTTCCGCGACGGCTGCCGGGTGCCGATCCCGTGGACCCGCACGGGTTCCTCGTACGGCTTCGGCACCGGCGGGAGCTGGCTGCCCCAGCCGGCGAACTGGGGCGAGCTGAGTGTGGAGGCCCAGACCGGCGACCCGGCCTCGACCCTGGAGCTGTACCGCGCCGCCCTCGCCGCCCGCCGCGAGCACCCCTCGCTCGGCGCGGGCGAGTCGCTGGAGTGGCTGACCGCTCCGGAGGGCGTCCTGGCCTTCCGTCGCGGTGAGTTCGTCTGCGTCGCCAACACCACGACCGCCCCGGTGACCGTCCCCTCGCACGGCCGCGTGCTGCTGGCCAGTGGCGAGGTCACGGTGGACGGCACCGAGGCGACGCTCCCGGCGGACACGACGGTGTGGTGGACCACGGCCTGACGGCCTTTACGAAAAGTTCTTGCATCAACTTCCCTCGGCCCGCTGCCTTTTCAGGTGGCGGGCCTTTAACATCTGCGTCACCGCAAGTTTGCTGAAATGTTTCAGCAAGCGCCTTCAAGCCTTCAACGACGAAGGAACCCCCACATGGCACGCAGAACCCTCCCCACGGCGTTCGCCCTCGCGGCAGCGGTGTCGCTCGGCATGTCGGTTGGCATGTACCCGACTGCCGCACAGGCCTCCCCGCCCGGCACCAAGGACGTCACCGCCGTCCTCTTCGAGTGGAACTACGCCTCGGTCGCCCGCGAGTGCACCACCACCCTCGGCCCCGCCGGATACGGCTACGTCCAGGTCTCCCCGCCCGCCGAGCACATACAGGGCTCGCAGTGGTGGACCTCCTACCAGCCCGTCTCCTACAAGATCGCGGGCCGGCTCGGCGACCGCACCGCCTTCAAGAACATGGTCGACACGTGTCACTCGGCCGGCCTCAAGGTCGTCACCGACACCGTGATCAACCACATGTCCGCGGGCAGCGGCACCGGCACCGGCGGCTCGTCGTACACGAAGTACAACTACCCCGGCCTGTACTCCCCGCCGGACTTCGACGACTGCACCTCGCAGGTCAGCAACTACCAGGACCGCTGGAACGTCCAGCACTGCGAACTCGTCGGCCTGGCCGACCTGGACACCGGTGAGGCGTACGTCCGGGGGGCCATCGCCGGGTACATGAACGACCTGCTCTCCCTCGGCGTCGACGGCTTCCGCATCGACGCGGCCAAGCACATCGACGCCGCCGACCTGGCCAACATCAAGTCCCGCCTGACCAACCCGTCCGTGTACTGGAAGCAGGAGGTCATCTACGGCGCGGGCGAGGCCGTCCAGCCCACCGAGTACACCGGCAACGGCGACGTCCAGGAGTTCCGCTACGCCTACGACCTCAAGCGGGTGTTCAACAACGAGAACCTCGCCTATCTGAAGAACTTCGGCGAGGGCTGGGGCTACATGAGCAGCTCGGTCGCCGGTGTCTTCGTCGACAACCACGACACCGAGCGCAACGGCAGCACCCTCAACTACAAGGACGGCGCCAACTACACGCTGGCCAACGTCTTCATGCTGGCCTACCCCTACGGCGCGCCGGACATCAACTCGGGCTACGAGTGGTCCGACGTGGACGCCGGTCCGCCCAACAACGGCAAGGTCAACGCCTGTTGGCAGGACGGCTGGAAATGCCAGCACGCCTGGCCGGAGATCAAGTCCATGGTCGCCTTCCGCAACGCCACACGCGGCCAGGCGGTCTCCAACTGGTGGGACAACGGCAACGACGCCATCGCCTTCGGGCGCGGCAACAAGGGCTACGTGGCGATCAACCACGAGACCTCGTCGCTTACCCGCACCTACCAGACCTCCCTCGCGGCGGGCACGTACTGCAACGTGCAGAACAACACGAGCGTGACGGTGAATTCGAGCGGCCAGTTCACGGCCACGCTCGGCGCCAACACCGCGCTCGCGCTGTACGCGGGCAAGTCGAGCTGCTGAACGCACGCGTCCTTGAGCGGCCGTTGAACGCTTCACCGGTGAACCGCCCGTCGTATACGGGCGGTTCGTCCGTCGTTCAGGGATGAAATTTCTTTCTTCGGGTTTCAAGAGTCTTGCAGCAAGGCTTGCGGCGGCGGTACGGTCGCGCGGCGTCCGGCAACGAAGCCGTGTCCAGGGGCCGGACCCGAACGAGCCGTGAGCGCAAGGAGTCTGTGCCCGTGAGACCGAGTTGGCAGGCGCGCCGGTCGCGCCGCACCCCCGTCCGGAGGAGAGCGGCGGCCGTCGTCGCCGTGGCCCTCGCCGCCGCCCTCGTACCGCCGCTGGCGGCGCACGCCGCGGCCCCGCCCGCACCCCCGTCGGACGCGGCCCTGGCCGCGCAGCCGGCCCGGCACGACGACACCCGCGAGCAGTTCTACTTCGTCATGCCGGATCGTTTCGCCAATGGTGACAAGGGCAACGACCGCGGCGGTCTGACCGGTTCACGCACGAGCACCGGCTACGACCCCACCGACAAGGGCTTCTACCAGGGCGGCGACCTCAAGGGCCTCACCCACCGCCTCGACTACATCAAGGGCCTCGGCACGACCGCCATCTGGCTCGCCCCCATCTTCAAGAACCGTCCCGTGCAGGGCAGCGGCGCCGACGCCTCGGCGGGCTACCACGGCTACTGGATCACCGACTTCACCCAGGTCGACCCGCACTTCGGCACCAACGCCGACCTGAAGAACCTCATATCCAAGGCCCACGGCAAGGGCATGAAGGTCTTCTTCGACGTCATCACCAACCACACCGCCGACGTCGTGGACTACAAGGAGAAGTCGCAGGACTACCTCTCCAAGGGCGCCTTCCCCTATCTGACCAAGGACGGCCGCCCCTTCGACGACTCCGACTACGCGGACGGCCGGAGGAAGTTCCCGGCCGTGGACACCTCCTCCTTCCCGCGCACCCCCGTCGTCACGAGCGAGAGCAAGGTCCCGGCCTGGCTCAACGACCCGACGATGTACCACAACCGGGGCGACTCCACCTTCGCGGGCGAGTCCGCCGAGTACGGCGACTTCTCCGGCCTGGACGACCTGTGGACCGAGCGTCCCGAGGTCGTCACCGGCATGGAGAGGATCTACCAGCGCTGGGTGAAGGACTTCGCCGTCGACGGCTTCCGCATCGACACGGTCAAGCACGTCGACATGCCGTTCTGGACCCAGTGGGCCACCGCACTGGACAGGTACGCCGCCGCCCGCGGCCGGAAGAACTTCTTCATGTTCGGCGAGGTCTACTCCGCCGACACCTCGGTGACCTCCCCGTACGTCACCCAGGGCCGCCTGGACGCCACCCTCGACTTCCCCTTCCAGGACGCGGCCCGCGCCTACGCCTCCCAGGGCGCGAGCGCCAAGAAGCTGGCTGGCGTCTTCGGGGACGACTACAAGTACACGACCGACAAGGCGAACGCCTACGAGCAGGTCACCTTCCTCGGCAACCACGACATGGGCCGCATCGGGTACTTCCTCGAGCAGGACAACCCCAAGGCCACCGACGCCGAGATCCTGCGCAAGGACAGGCTCGCCAACGAGCTGATGTTCCTCAGCCGCGGCAACCCCGTCGTCTACTACGGCGACGAGCAGGGCTTCACCGGCTCCGGCGGCGACAAGGACGCCCGCCAGACCATGTTCGCCTCCAAGGTCGCCGACTACCTCGACGACGACGAGATCGGCACCACCCGCACCCACGCGCGGGACTCCTACGACACCAAGGCCCCGCTCTACCGGGACATCGCGGCTCTGGCGGGGCTCCGCAAGGCCAACCCGGCCCTCACCGACGGCGTGCAGACCGAGCGCTACGCGGCCGACGGCGCCGGGATCTACGCCTTCACCCGCACGGACGCGCGCACCGGCGCCGAGTACGTCGTCGCCGTCAACAACGCCGGCGAGACCAAGTCCGCCTCCTTCGCGACCGGCTCGGCCCGCATGACCTACCGGGGCCTGTACGGCGCCCACGGCACGGTGCGGACGGACGCCGACCGCAAGCTCACGGTCACCGTCCCCGCCGAGTCCGCCGTGGTCTACCAGGCCGACCGCCCCCTCGCCGCGCCCGCCGCCAAGCCCACGCTCACCCTCACCGCCCCGGCCGCCGGAGCCACCGGCACGGTCGAGATCGGCGCCGACGTCGACGGAGGGCAGCTCAACCGCGTCGTCTTCGCCGCCCAGGTCGGCAACGGGCCCTGGAAGACGCTGGGTTCGGCCGACCACGCGCCGTACGAGGTCACCCAGGCCATCGGCAAGGACGTGCCCGCCGGTACCGCGCTGCGCTACAAGGCCGTCGTGATCGACTCCGCGGGCCGCACCGCGAGCGCCCAGGGCACCTCGGCCACCGGCACCCCGGCCGCGCCCGAGACGCCCTCGGCCTCCTCGCGCGACTACGTGGTCGTCCACTACAAGCGTGCCGACGGCGACTACGCCGACTGGGGTCTCTACGCCTGGGGCGACCTCGCCGACGGCGAGTCCACCACCTGGCCCGCCGGGCACCCCTTCACCGGCCGCGACGCCTACGGCGCCTTCGCCTGGGTCAAGCTGAAGCCGGGCGCCTCGAACGTGGGCTTCCTGGTCGTCGACAAGAACGGCGACAAGGACGTGTCCGCCGACCGGTCCATCGACGTCACCAAGACGGGTGAGGTCTGGCTGGAGCAGGGCAAGCCCGAGGTGCTCACCGAGAACCCCGGCCAGCCGGCCCAGGACAAGACCAAGGCGGTCCTGCACTACCACCGTGCCGACGGGAACTACGACGGCTGGGGCCTGCACGTCTGGACCGGCGCCGCGAACCCCACCGACTGGTCGAAGCCCCTCCAGCCGGTGAAGACTGACGCCTATGGCGCGGTCTACGAGGTGCCGCTCACCGAGGGTGCCACCAGCCTCAGCTACATCATCCACAAGGGCGACGACAAGGATCTGCCCACCGACCAGTCCCTGGACCTCACGGCGAACGGCCACGAGGTGTGGCTGTTGAACGGCCAGGAGACCTATCTGCTCCCGCAGCCGAAGGGCAGCGCGGCGGCGCTCGACCTGACCACCTCCAAGGCGGTCTGGATCGACCGGGACACCGTCGCCTGGAACGGCGTGGACGGCGCCGCCTCCACCCAGTTGCTCGCCTCCCACGACGGCTCCATCGCCGTGAAGGACTCCGCCCTCACCAGCGACGACGAGCGCTGGCTGCGACTGAACAGGACCAGCCTCACCGACGCCCAGAAGGCGAAGTTCCCGCACCTGAAGGACTACACCGCCTGGTCCGTCGACCCGCGCGACCGGAGCCGGGTGCGCGAGGCGCTCACCGGCCAGCTCGTGGCCTCCCAGCGCGCCGCCAACGGCGCCGTGCTCGCCGCCACCGGCGTGCAGATCGCCGGGGCGCTGGACGACCTGTATCCGGGCGCGACCAAGGCCGAGCTCGGGCCCGTCTTCCACGACGGGAAGCCCACGCTCTCCGTGTGGGCGCCGACGGCCCAGAGCGTCGCGCTGGAGCTGGACGGCTCGCTCAAGGCCATGCACCGCGACGACGCCACCGGCGTCTGGTCCGTCACCGGGCCCGCCTCCTGGAAGGGCAAGCCCTACCGGTACGCCGTCACGGTGTGGGCGCCCAGCGTCCGGAAGATCGTGACGAACAAGGTCACCGACCCCTACTCGGTCGCCCTGACCGCGAACTCCGAGCGCAGCCTCGTCGTCGACCTCGCCGACCGCTCGCTGGCGCCCAAGGGCTGGACGGGCCTGAAGAAGCCCAAGGCCGTGCCGCTGCGGGACGCGCAGATCCAGGAGCTGCACATCCGGGACTTCTCGGTGGCCGACAAGACCGTCCCGGCCGGAGACCGGGGCACCTACCTCGCCTTCACCGACAAGAACAGCGACGGCTCGAAGCACCTGCGCGAACTGGCGAAGGCGGGCACGTCCTACGTGCACCTGCTGCCCGCGTTCGACATCGCCACCATCCCCGAGAAGAAGGCCGACCAGGCCACTCCCGACTGCGACCTGGCCTCCTACCCGGCCGACTCCGACAAGCAGCAGGAGTGCGTGGCGAAGACCGCCGCCAAGGACGCCTACAACTGGGGCTACGACCCGTACCACTACACGGTCCCCGAGGGCTCGTACGCCACCGACCCCGACGGCACCGGGCGCACCGTGCAGTTCCGGAAGATGGTGCAGGGTCTCAACCAGGACGGTCTGCGGGTCGTCATGGACGTCGTCTACAACCACACCGCCGCCAGCGGCCAGGCCGACACCTCGGTGCTCGACCAGGTCGTGCCCGGCTACTATCAGCGGCTCCTCGCGGACGGCAGCGTGGCCAACTCCACCTGCTGCGCCAACACCGCGACCGAGAACGCCATGATGGGCAAGCTCGTCGTGGACTCGATCGTCACCTGGGCCAAGGAGTACAAGGTCGACGGCTTCCGCTTCGACCTCATGGGCCACCACCCCAAGGCCAACATCCTCGCCGTCCGCAAGGCGCTGGACGGGCTGACCCTCGCCAAGGACGGCGTCGACGGCAAGAAGATCATCCTCTACGGCGAGGGCTGGAACTTCGGGGAGGTCGCGGACGACGCCCGCTTCGTGCAGGCCACGCAGAAGAACATGGCCGGCACCGGCATCGCCACCTTCTCCGACCGCGCCCGTGACGCGGTGCGCGGAGGCAGCCCCTTCGACGAGGACCCCGGCGTCCAGGGTTTCGCCTCCGGGCTCTACACCGACCCCAACTCCTCCAAGGAGAACGGGACTCCGGCCGAGCAGAAGGCCCGGCTGCTGCACTACCAGGACCTCATCAAGGTGGGCCTGAGCGGCAACCTCGCCAAGTACCGCTTCACCGACACCGACGGCAAGGCGGTCACCGGAGCCGAGATCGACTACAACGGCGCACCCGCCGGATACGCGGCCGCCCCCGGCGACGCCCTCGCCTACGTGGACGCCCACGACAACGAGTCGCTGTTCGACGCCCTCGCCTACAAGCTGCCCGCCGGGACCGGTGCGTCCGACCGGGCCAGGATGCAGGTCCTCGCGATGGCCACCGCCGCCCTCTCCCAGGGCCCGGCGCTCTCGCAGGCGGGCACCGACCTGCTGCGCTCGAAGTCGCTGGACCGCAACTCCTTCGACAGCGGCGACTGGTTCAACGCCATCCACTGGAACTGCGCCGACGGCAACGGCTTCGGCCGGGGGCTGCCCCCGGCTGCCGACAACAAGGCCAAGTGGCCCTACGCCGCCCCGCTGCTGACCAAGGTCAAGGTCGGCTGCCCGCAGATCACGGGCACCTCGGCCGCGTACCGCGACCTGCTGCGCATCCGTACCACCGAGCCCGCGTTCTCGCTCGCCACGGCGGACCAGGTGCAGCAGCGGCTCGCCTTCCCGCTCTCCGGCAAGGACGAGACCCCCGGCGTGATCACCATGCGACTCGGTGACCTGGTCGTGGTGTTCAACGCCACGCCCGAGCGCCAGGAGCAGAAGGTGAGCTCCCTCGCGGGCGAGCACTACCGGCTGCACCCGGTGCAGGCGTCCGGGTCGGACCGGGTGGTCAAGTCCGCCCGCTACCAGGCCGCCTCGGGCACGTTCAGCGTCCCGGCGCGGACCGTGGCCGTCTTCACCCGGTAGACGGGCGGGCGTTCAGGACGCCAGGGCGATGAGCCGGCCGGCGAGTTCCGCGAAGGGACCGTCGGCCGGCTCGTCCTTGACCATCGACCGCATCAGCGCGGCCATCTCCTCGTCCCGCGCCGCGCTCACGGCGGCGAGCGCGCCGAAGTCGTCCACGAGCTGGACCTCCAGCTCGGCGCGCGGCACCCGCCGCCCGTCCAGCCAGATCAGCGCGGTGGACTCGGCCAGCGAGATCCACGAGCGCACCACCAGCTCCAGGCGCGCGGGAGCCGCCTCGGCGTCCTCGATGCCGAGGTGGGTGAGGATCTGCTCGTAGGCGGCCTGCCGCACCGAGTCGATCAGGGCGTTGGTCGCCGAGGAACCGACCGCCGGACCGCCGCGCATCAGCGCGGAGAAGCCGGGGCCGTGCTCGTCCACGAAGTCGAAGAAGCGGCGCATCACCCGCAGCAGCCGCAGCCCCAGCGGGCCTTCGAGCGGCTCCACGAACCGCCCGGCCAGATCCTCCGAGGCACGCTTCAACGCGGCCTCGTACAGGCTGAGTTTGCCGGGGAAGTAGTGGTATACCAGCGGGCGGGAGATGCCCGCCGCCGACGCTATCTCGTCGATGGAGACCTCGTCGGGCGAACGGCGGCTGAACAGATCGAGCGCGACCTTGATCAACTGTTGCCGTCGCTCCTCGACGCCCATCCTGCGGCGAACCCCGGTGCTCATGCCCCCACCTTACCGATCGGAACCGGTAGTTGGACGATCCGGTTCCGCATCGAGGCGCGCACTTCCGTCACATGTCGAGCACCAGGCGTTCACCCCGGGACCGGGACACACAGATCAGCATCGAGTCCCCGCGCTCCGCGTCGGTCAGCAGCTCGTCGCGGTGGTCCACCTCCCCCTCCAGCACCCGCTGCTGGCAGGTCCCGCAGAAACCCTGCTCGCAGGAGAACACGGTGTCCGGCAGCTCACGCCGTACGGCCGCCAGCACGGTGGAATCGGCCGGTACGGTCACCGTCCGGCCGCTGCGTCGCAGTTCGACCTCGAACGCGCTGTCGCCTCCGGCCGTGGTCCGCGGCGCGAACCGCTCCAGGTGCAGCGTGGCGCCCCCGGGCAGCCGCTCCTCCACCGCGTCCATCAGCCCCTCCGGGCCACAGCAGTAGACCGCGGTGCCGGGTGCCGTGTCCGCGAACAGCGCGGCCAGGTCGGGGCGTCCGTCCTCGTCCTCCGCGACCAGGGTCAGCCGGTCGCCCGCCAGCTTCTCCACCTCCGCGAGGAACGGCATCGACTCCCGCGACCGCCCGCAGTACAGCAGCCGCCACTCGGCGCCCTCGGGCAGCGCCCGCAGCATCGGCAGCACCGGGGTGATGCCGATCCCGCCCGCGACGAAGACGTACGCGGGCGCCTCGACCAGCGGAAAGCGGTTGCGCGGCCCGCGCACCTGGAGTTCCGTCCCCTCCGCCAACTGCTCGTGCACCTCGCGCGAGCCGCCCCGCCCGTCCGCGACCAGCCGTGTGGCCACCGTGTACGAGGTGGTGTCCGCAGGGTCGCCGCACAGCGAGTACTGCCGGACCAGGCCCGAGGGCAGCACCAGGTCCAGATGCGCGCCCGGCTCCCAGGGCGGCAGCCCGTCACCCTCCAGGCGCAGCCGCACCACGCCGTCCGCGACCTCCTCGCGCGCGGTCAGCAGCAGCCGCAGCGCTCCCCTGCGCGGACGGCCCGAGATCGGCGGGTCGAGGGCGGGCAGCGGCCACAGCGGGGAGTTCTTCACGCGGCGGCGCAGCGCCCGCCGGGCGAGCAGGGCGGTGGCACCGCCCGCCAGCAGCAGGAGGGTGCGGGGCTTCGGCGTCACGACGCCTCCTTCTCGTGCCGCTCGGCCGCCAGGGCGGCGGGGGATGTGGCCAGATAGGCGACCGCCTGCGCGGTGCAGGCTTCCTGGGAGGGGTGGTAGGCGCGGCTGAGGTAGCGCGGGACGGACTTCAGCAGGGCGCCCGTCGCGGGCAGCGTGCCCCGGCGGCCGCTGCGGTAGAACTCCGCGAACGACGCCTTGCCGTCCACCAGTGTCGGGTCGTTCTCCATGAAGAAGCGGGCCCCGCGCTGCCACAGGAACAGCAGCGCCGAGAACGCCAGCGCCCAGGTCCGCACCCGGCGCCGGTAGTCGCCGTCCACGTGCGTGAAGAGGTCGAAGGCGACCGAGCGGTGCTCGACCTCCTCCGCGCCGTGCCAGCGCAGCAGGTCCAGCATGGTCGGGTCGGCGCCCCGGCGGTCCAGCTCCGCGGCGTTGAGCACCCAGTCGCCGAGGAAGGCGGTGTAGTGCTCGATCGCCGCGATCAGCGCGATCCGCTCCAGGAGCCACCAGCGCCGTGCCCGGCCCGGCGGCAGAGTGCGGTCCCCGAGCAGCTTCTCGAAGAACCAGTCGACCTGCGCGGTGTACGGCGTCGGGTCGAGCCCCTGCTCGCGCAGGTGTGGCAGCACCTCGTCATGGGCCTGGGAGTGCATCGCCTCCTGCCCGATGAACCCGATGACGTCCTCTCGCAGTCGCTCGTCCCGGATCAGCGGCAGCGCCTGCTTGTAGACGTGCACGAACCAGCGCTCGCCGGCCGGCAGCAGCAGGTGCAGCACGTTGATGGTGTGCGTGGTGAACGGGTCGCCGGGCACCCAGTGCAGCGGGGTGTCCGCCCAGGAGAAGGACACGTTGCGGGCCTTGAGCGCGATGCGCTCGGACTCGACCGGCCCGGCCTGCTTGTTAGACATGGCGTCAATGTACTGAGGCGCGGGGCGCGTGAGAACCCCTGGGGCAGAGCTTGTTGACTCGCTTGTCAGCAAGCCGCGTCCCTGGGGGGGGAGACACCCCCTAGCCCAGCCCGTTGATGTCCCGCCCGCTCGCCAGCGTGCCCTTGAGGTCGGCCTGCGCGCCGCGTTCGGCGGGTGCCGCCAGCAGACGCCCGGTTCCCTCGGCCTTCACTCCGCCGGTCGCGCGGACCGACGCCACGTCCTCGCTGCCCGCCGCGAGCAGATACCAGGAGCCCGTACCGGACTTCCACAGCACCCCGGCCAGCACATGCGGATCACGCGGACCGCACGCCGTGGTGTCCGTCGCCTTGGCCACGACCGCCCCGGCCGCCCCGCCCGGCGTACGGAACTGCGCCAGCGCCGCCGTGCCGTCGCCACGCCAGGTCTCCGCCCGGGTGCACACCCAGGTGCCGTTCCCGCCCGCGTCCGGCAGCGCCTGCTCGGCGTACGCCCACGCGTTCACCTCGCGGATGCCGGCCGAGCGCTCGGCGCCCAGCGAGCAGGCGAACGGCGCCCAGTCGCGCAGCCCTTCGGCGCCGGACGCCTCCGCGGGCGAGCCCGGCCGTCCCGCCGTGAGGTGCGCGGGGACCAGTTCACCGAGGTCGGTGGCGAGCCGGGTGCCGGTGCCGTCGGTCAACTGGAGCACGCTCCAGGAGGTGCAACTCCCGGTCCGAAGTGCGGGGCTGGCCAGCGGGGAGGTCACACCGTCGGTGAGGGTGAGCGCGTGGGGCGCCGACTCCGGCTTGGTCAGGTCGCGTTCGGCGGCCCTCTTCACCCAGGGCGCCGTCAGATAGCGGACGTTGCCGTCCGCGCGGCCGAGTACCAGTGCGCCGGCCTCGGCGCGGCCCGCGCCGTCCACCCGGGCGAAGTCGAGGGCGGCTCCCTCGGTGCCGTCCACCGGCTCGGCGTAGCGGGCGATGCGCAGCCCGTCGTAGAGGATCACCACGCGGGCCGCGTCCACCTGTCCCGCGTACAGCAGTTGGGGCGGTCCGGCGGGGCCGCCGGTCTGGGTGCCCGGAGTCGCCGAGACGCGCACGGTGGCGCCGGGGCGGGCCCAGACCGCCAGCGCGCGGCGCAGCAGGTCCTTGTCGCCGGTGAGCGGGCCGCGCGCGGGCCACACCGAGAAGTCGGTGCGCGCCGAGGTCTTCCAGGCGGCCGGGGGCACCCGGGTGAGCTTGGCCGGGTCCAGGGCGGCCTCGGCGGCGGGGTTGGACGCGTACGACGGCGCGGCCGCGCCCTCGGGACCCCAGCCGCCGCCGGGCATCGCCACCAGCGCGCAGCACACCAGGAGCGCGGCGCCCGCCGCGAGCGCCGCCTTGGTGTGCTGGCGGCGGCGCACCAGGTCGGTGGGGCGTGCCTGGAGCGAGCAGGCGTCGAACTCCGGCGAGGACAGCAGCCCGTACTGCGCGGGGACGCCGTTCGCCTCGGAGAGAGCCGACTCCACGCGGGTCACCCCGGCGGACTTGAGGATCTTGCGCACGTCACCGTCAGCGAGGCCCTCCAGACCGCGCAGCACATAGGCGGCGCGGGCCGGGGCAGACAGTGCGGACAGCCGCTGTTCCAGGGCGAGTTCGGCGGCTCCGCCGGAGCGCGGGAAGAGCCTGAGCCCCCACGCCCGGGGCAGCAGCGCGGGCAACTGGGACCGCTTGGGCAGGCCCTTGCGCGGCCGGCACGCCTCCAGGGCCGAGCGCAGCACCCGCTCCCGCACGAAGCCGTACGCCGGGTCGCCGTCCCTCCCGGACGCCTGCGCCGGGATGAGGGAGCGCTGCTTGCGCCCGGTGGGCAGCGCCCGCTGGGCCAGCGCGTGGGCGGTCAGCACGCGCCGACCGCGGCCGAGTTCGGGCGGCAGCACCAGATAGGCGAGCCGGACCAGCCGCGGATAGTGCTCGACGAGCGCGGCCTCGGCCTGCTCGACATCGGCGGCGGGTCCCCGGGCCCCGTGGGTGGCTGCGTGACGCTGGGCTACATCCTGTGACTGCACATCGGGGAGAACGAGCGAAACGCCGGTGGGTTACCGCCGCGCGGGTGACTCGGCCACCAGTGCCCGGGCGTAGTTCCCCATCGACCGCTGGTAGCGGGGCAGATGAGGGGCGAGCGCGCCGAGCACGAGGGAGAGCCCCTCGCGGTCCCGGCCGAGGCTGGACAGGCACAGCGCGAGACAGGCCCGTACGGCGTCGTCCAACTCGTCGGAGTGCGAGTCGAGTTCCGGAGTGAGGAGGCGTACGCCCTCCTCCGGGTGCCCGGTGTTGCGCAGCGAACTGGCGAGCTGGATCGCGGTCCGGCGCCCCCGGTACGGACTCACCTCGCGCAGGCCCCGCTCCAGCGCCTCCCGGTACAGCGGCACCGCCTTGTCGGAGTGGCCGGTGGAGTCCCAGGCGCACGCCTCCTCGAAGGGGCCCAGCGGACTGCCCTCCGGCAACTCGGCGGTCAAGGCGGCTATTTCGGCACGGAAGGCCGGAGCCTCCTCCTCGGGGCGGTCCGCGAAGCCGGCCCAGAGGGTGTTCACGCGCTCTTCCCAGTCCTTGTTCATCGCGTCACCCTCGCACAAGTGATCCGCTTTCGCACCGGATTTGAGCGGTGCGGCGTCCGCAGCCGTATCCGTCGGTACGGGCCCCCGCGCCGGGGCCCCGTGCGGCATGTGGGTGTACCAGACCGGAGGAGCAGTGCAGATGAGGGTGACGAGGGCGGCGCTCGCCGTGGCGGGCGCCGCGACGGCCGTACTGGCGCTGGCGGGCTGCGGGTCCGGGCAGCAGGAGAAGAAGGTCCCGGTGACGGCGACCGGCAGCCTGGAGAGCCTGGCCGCCGAGGTCAAGTGCACCCCGGACATGCAGACCGACGCCGACGAGATCCGCCAGGCGCTGTGCAAGAACAAGGACGGCAAGTTCGTCCTCGCCACCTTCGCCACCGACCGCGGCCAGCGCGAGTGGATCAACGACGCGAAGGACTACGGCGGCTTCTACCTCGTCGGCCGCAAGTGGGTGGCGGTGGGTGAGAACGGCACGGTCAAGGCGCTGCGCGGGACGCTCGGCGGCGACCTCGAGGTGGGCACCGACCACCACGCGCACACCGGCTGAGACCCGCGCGTACCGGCCGGGCCGGGTGCGGGGGACACGGCGGACACGACGGAGGCCGGTGACGGGGTGGGGCCCGTCACCGGCCTCTACTCGTGCTCCCCAGGTGGGGGGATCAGGGGATCACGAGCAGTTCTGACCGCGGTTGACGCAGTTGGCGATCTTGTTGGCGAGACCGCCCTGGGTGATGCTGATGAAGTCGTCGTGGTCCGTGGCGGCCTTGTGCAGCTGCTCGGGGAAACCGTCCACGGCGTACGCGTTCTTCACCTGGCCATTGGCCAGGGTGGGCGGCGTGATGTTGTACACCAGGCGCATCGTGAGCTGCGGGATCGCCTTGAAGCCGTTCTGGCAGTTGCCGTTGGCGTCGGCGAAGGCCACATGGGTGCGGTGGTTCGCGCTGTCGGTGTTCTGGCCGTCCCAGCAGCTCTGGAAGGCGAACGTCCGCACGACCTTGCTGCCCTGCGGGCAGATCGGGTACTGCTCGGTGAGCTGGACCTTGCTCTCGAACCCGGTGCAGCTCCAGTGCGCGTTGGCGTTGGCCAGACCGTTGGTGGTGGTCTTGGCGTCACCGGTGATGATCCGCAGGAACTGCGGCATCGCGACGACCTTGCCGGTGGGGCTGCCGACGTACTTGATCTGCGCCTGGACCGGCGTCAGGATCTTGCCGACGTTGCCTTCCTTGCCGCCGCCGTCGCTGTTCTGGTCGAAGTCCTGCGACCCGTCCTGGACGCGGACGACCGGCCAGTAGTACGACGACAGGTCGCTCTTGTTCTGGCAGCTCGTGCCGCCCTGCAGGAACGTGTTGTTGCTGGCGAACGCGTCGATCTTCTGGTTGCCGACGTAGTCGTGCAGGTGGTGCGCGCCGTTCTTCACACCGGGCGCCACGATCACGTTGTCGGTGTTGTGGTTCTTGTTGGCGTTCACACCGCAGCGCGTGGTGAAGGTGCCCCGCGAGGCGTTGCGGCTGTTGCGCGGCTTGGCCTTGACGTTCGGCTGGACCTTGGTGATGTCCACGAAGTCGGCCGCGACGGGGCCGTTGCCGGCCTGGCCGCCGATGTTGCCCTGCTGGCCGCCGTTGCCCTGCTGCTGACCGCCGTTGTTCTGGCCGGTCTGGCCGCCCTGCTGCTGACCGCCGTTGTTCTGCTGCTGACCGCCGGTGTTCTGGCCGCCCTGCTGCTGGCCGCCGTTCTGGCCGCCGGGGGTGGTCTGGCTGGCGGGCGTACCGGTGCAGTTGGCGAGGGTGTCCAGATCGCTCGGGGCGGTGCCGCCCACGCGGGTGATCTCCAGCTTGATCCGGTCCAGGATGTTCTGGCGGCGCTCCTTGAGCGGCTGGAGGATCGAGTTCTGGACGAAGCTCGCGTCGCGCGTCTGGGCGTCGCGGGTGGTCGCCAGGCGCTGGTACGCCTCGGTGATCTGGCGGTCCAGGTTGGCCAGTTCGCCGTCCACGTCCTTGCGGGCCTGGTTCGGCACGTTGGTGAGCTTCTGGCCGACGTCGGGGCAGGAGATGGTCGCCACCTGGGCGGCGGCGGCCTTGGTCGAGTTGCCTCCCCACTTGCCCCCGTTGTTCGCCTCGTGCGCGGAGGCGTAGAAGTTCGCCCAGATCAGCCCGCCCCCACCGAGCGCTAGGGCCGCCGATGCTGCGGTGACCTTCACAGCCAGCGGCGTACGGCGTTTACGTGTGTTGCTTCCCATGGAACTCCTCTGACTTCCTTGCGGGGCAGCATCGAGGCGCCCGACAGGAGTGAAGCGGCGTCCATCCATACGGACGCCGCCTCAGAGGTGTTCAGCCTTCTCACAAATAATTCAGAGGACTACCCCGAGTGGGGGCATGAAATACCCTCTGAGCAGCGGGAGTTGAGATTCCCTCCCGCTCGGTCGCCGCTTGGCCCCAGCTCAGCTTCCCGTCGGCGGAATGTACTTGTAGCCGACGCGGCGCACCGTCTGGATGGTGTGCCGGTGAATGCCCAGCTTGCGGCGGACCCGGGCGATGTGCACGTCGACGGTGCGGCCGTCGCCGACATGGCCGTATCCCCACACCGTGGTGACGAGCTGGTCGCGGGTGTGCACCCGGTGCGGATGCGCGACCAGGTGGGCCAGCAGCTCGAACTCCAGGTAGGTCAGGTCGAGTTCGCGGCCCTCCACGGAGGCCGTACGGCGCGCGGAGTCGATCCGCACCAGGGGGCCGCCGCCCTCGGCGGGGACGGGCCGGTCGGGGACCGCGACCGGGGCGAACGGGGGCCGCTGGTCGGCCGGTACGAGCACCAGGTAGCCGATCATCGGGGGCCGGCCGGGGAGGTCGGGCAGGGTGTGCGGCGGGGCGGGCAGCCAGGTGGCCCCCGGCGGCAGCAGATCCGCGACGGTGGCCGGCTGCCCGGCGCCGGCGGGGTGGGCCGGGGCCCACGCCTCGTCCCGGTCGACGGAGCGCAGCCGGTGCCGGGCACCGCTCGCGGGGAGCGGGGCGGAACGGGGTGCCGGGGCGGGGGCCTGGGTGGCGGCGAGGGGAGTGGCGGTGGACTGCGGACGATGGGTCGCCATGAGAGGTCAGCTCTTTCGCGCGAGGAGTGCGTCGGGCAGGGCGACGGCCGCGATTCGTGGTCGGGCGCGCCTCGGGACGTTCGTCGTACCGCGCGGGTGCCTGGAGGCCGGGGTTACGGCTTCAGAAGGCCCGCGCGCTGCTCGCGCGGCAACACACCCGGTCGAAGTCGTCGTGCTGACGGGACGGCCAGAACGGCTCGAGGTCATGGCGACCCGTCGCGGTGTTCTGCTGGAAGCTGGCCATGTGCCCATTGAAGCAGAATCGGACGCCGGACAGGAGGCGTCTCTCACTGACCGGACGCCTGCTTGGCCGGAATCGACCGCCGTTCACCTGGGGCGAGGTGGGGATGCGCCGCTGGGGGCGGGTGAGCACTCGGGGTCGCGTCTCAGTCCGTGGACGGCGGGGTGGCCGGGGTGGCCGGGGTGGCGCCACGGCGGGACGTGTGGGCTGCGGGACGGCACGGTGGCCGGGATGCCGCCGTGCTGGGACCGCCGGGCGGCCAGGCGACGGTGCGGTCGGGGTGGCGGCCTGACCCCTGGCCGGAACGCGCGGACGGGCGCCCGCTGTCACAGCGGGCGCCCGTCCGGGTGGTGAGGCGGTGGGGTCAGACCTGGTTGGCCTTCTCCAGGGCGGAGCAGCAGGTGTCCACCAGGAGGCGGGTCACCACGTAGGGGTCGACGTTGGCGTTGGGGCGGCGGTCCTCGATGTAGCCCTTGCCGTCCTTCTCGACCTGCCACGGGATGCGGACCGAGGCGCCGCGGTCGGAGACGCCGTAGCTGTACTCGTTCCACGGGGCGGTCTCGTGCAGACCCGTCAGGCGGTCGTCGATACCGGCGCCGTAGTTCTTGACGTGGTCCAGCGGCTTGGAGCCCTCGCCGAGCGACTCGCACGCGGTGATGATCGCGTCGTAGCCCTCGCGCATGGCCTTGGTGGAGAAGTTGGTGTGCGCGCCCGCGCCGTTCCAGTCGCCCTTGACCGGCTTGGGGTCGAGGGTGGCGGAGACACCGAAGTCCTCGGCGGTGCGGTAGAGCAGCCAGCGGGCGACCCAGAGCTGGTCGGAGACCTCCAGCGGGGCGAGCGGGCCGACCTGGAACTCCCACTGGCCCGGCATGACCTCGGCGTTGATGCCGGAGATGCCGAGACCGGCCTTCAGGCAGTTGTCCAGGTGGGCCTCGACGATCTCGCGGCCGAAGATCTCGTCGGCGCCGACACCGCAGTAGTAGCCGCCCTGGGGAGCCGGGAAGCCGTTCTCCGGGAAGCCGAGCGGACGGGCGCCGTCGAAGAAGGTGTACTCCTGCTCGATGCCGAAGATCGGCTCCTGGGCGCCGAAGCGCTCCTCGGTCTCGGCGAGGGCGGCACGCGTGTTGGACGAGTGCGGCGTCATGTCGATGTCGAGGACCTCGCACAGGACCAGGATGTCGTCGCCGCCGCGGATCGGGTCCGGACAGGTGAAGACCGGCTTGAGCACGCGGTCGGAGGCGTGGCCCTCGGCCTGGTTGGTGGAGGAGCCGTCGAAGCCCCAGATCGGCAGCGCGTCGAGACCGGCCGGAGCACCCGCGATGATCTTCGTCTTGGAACGCAGCTTGGCCGTCGGCTCGGTGCCGTCGATCCAGATGTACTCAGCCTTGAAGGTCACGGGGCTACTTCCTCCGGGGTGGTTCGGGCGCACGCTCGGTGCCGCGATGCCGCGGCTCCTCGTGCCGCGCCGATCTGCGGGGCAGCCTGTCAACAGGCGATTTCCCGTCCGTTGCCCTTGTGTGAACCCCGTGTTACCTGGCGCCTTTTGTGGCCTGGCTCACCTTGTGGGGGGAGTTGGGTGGGATGGCGGAGGCGGGTGGGTCACTCCCGCTCCGGCCGCCGCGTCCCGCCCCCCCCGCGAGGAAGTCCCCGGACCGCGGCCCGCTGCCCTGCGTCGCATCCGCGCAGCAGCTCGGCGGAGCGCACGATCAGCGGGCCGAGGGACTCCCGTCCCGGCGCCACCGCGCGCTGCGCGGGCCGGAGCGGGTGCGCCGCCTGTTCCTCCTGGACCCGGCCCAGTGTCTCGCCGGGTACAAGGCGGCGTACCGGCTCCATGCCCTGCCGGTGCCGCTGCGGTCCGCGCCCCGCCGGGTGCGCGCGTTCCTCGGACGGGAGGCAGGGGGAGCGGACCTGGACCCCGACCGGCTGCGCCTTTCGAGGCGGCGGCGGGGTGTCCGGCCACGCGGCCGGCGCCGGGACCGCGCCCGACGACGGCCGGACTGCGGTCCCTGGACAAGCCGGTCCTGCTGCTCGTGGCCGCGAGCAGCAGGACCCGTGACGCGGTACGAGTGGCCGCGCGGGCCGCGTAGTGCCGCCGCGCGTGGAGACGGCCGTACCGGCGGACGTCTCCCCCCACGCGCAGCCGCACGCGGGACCGGCCGGGACGGCGCGCCGCCCCACCGCGTTCCTGTCGGTCGGCCGAGCCTTATCCCACCTTCTCGATCACGGCGCGGCGGATGAGGAACTTGCCCGGCTCCCGTACCTGCTCGAACGCCTGGTTGTTGAGCAGGACGCAACTGCCGGACACCGAGGTGACCTTGACGGTGGTCGACTTGTTGTTGTCCAGGTTGGTGACCTTGAGGGTCGTACCCGCCGGGAACTGGTTGCTGGACGCGGCCGGGGCGCCGCCCTCGCCCGAGAGCGTGACGGTGGAGCCCTTGCAGACCTGCTGTCCGGAGGCCGCGCCGCCGGCGTTGTTGTTGCCGCCGCCGTTCTGCGCGGGCGGAGCGCTCTGCTGCGCCGCCCCGCCGGCCTGCTGGTTGCCCCCGGCCTGCTGGTTGCCCTGCTGGCCGCCCTGCGCCGCCTGGGAGCCCTGAGCCGACTCCCCAACGGTGCATCCGGCAGCCTTCTGCTGGACCTTGATCTGCTCGATGACCGCCTCACGGTTGGCGATCCGGGCGTTGGACTGCGCGTCCGGGTTCGCCTTCTGGTCGGCGATGAACTTCTGGTTGTTGCCGAGCGCCGTGGCGAAGCCCTGGCAGACGGTCGAATCCGCCGCCGAGGACAGCGTCTTGGCGTCCTTCGGAGCCTGCGCGGCGTTGGAGGTGGTGGCCAGCGCGAAGGCACCACCACCCGCCACCGCCGCCGCACTGACGAGCAGCGCGATCTTCTTCTTGGTGTCGAGTCTCCTGCGCGACATCCGCGCCTCCTGCGAGGTAGGGGAGCGTACGCCGCTATGTACGGGCCGCCGGGCGCCGTTACTCAGCGGTTACCGGTCTCGTCCAAGTAACCTGTGTCACACCCGAGTTGCAGCTGTCGCCCGCATCCGGTGACCGCGCACCCCGCGACCGCACGCCCCGTCACCGCGCCCCCACGTCACCCCGCGCTCCGCCGCACCGCCTCCCGCACGGCCTCCTCGGTCCGCCCCACCACCGCCGTCCCGTCGTCCGCGGTGATGATCGGCCGCTGAATCAGCCGGGGGTGCGCCGCGAGCGCCGCCACCCACCGCTCCCGCGCCCCGGCGTCCCGCGCCCACTCCCCGACCCCCAGCTCCTTCGCCTCCGCCTCCTGAGTCCGAGTGATGTCCCACGGCTCCAGTCCCAGCCGCCCCAGCACCTCCCGAATCTCCTCCGCACCGGGCGCGTCCTCCAGATACCGCCGCACGGTGTACCCCGCCTTCTCGGCATCCAGCAGATCGAGGGCGCTACGGCACTTGGAACAGCTCGGGTTGATCCAGATCTCCATGGGGGAACGGTACGCGGCACTGCCGAAGGCTTCCCAGGTCGCGGGTGTTCGATTTTCTCGCGTCGCGCGAGTGGCGAGCGGTACCGGCGTGACGAGACACCAAAAGTCCTGCTCATGAGGCAATTTGAGGCGTTCGAGGGACCTCCGGATGTCAGTCCCCCGCAGTAGAATTGAAGCAGTGTTCGAGAGTGCGTGCCGGGGTTTCCGGTGGGTGCTCCGGTCGCGACAGGAGGATGCCCGTGCCCGCTGCCGCTGTAGTGAAGAACAAGCCGTCGCCCACCCAGTCCACCGCCAGGCGTGCCGTGCCGCTCGACTCGCCGTATGTGCCGGTGGCGAAGAGTCCGCTGCCGGCCGGGCAGCCGCGCGAGTGGTACGTCACGCACAACCGGCGGCTGAAGGCCATGCGTCTGGCCATAGCCCTGCTGGACTCCGGGATCTACCGGCCGACCCAGGCCCGCGACGCGACCATCCGCCGCACGGCCGAGAAGCTGGGCGTCCACCCGCCGTCCGCGGCGACGTGCCGGATGGTGCGGGCGTTGATGCGATAGGTGCGAGTGGGGAGGGGTGGCGCCGGATTCCGGGGGTTGTGGTGCCACCCCTCCGTCACCGGTTCAGGATCTCCGCGTTGGGGGCGAAACGCGTCCTGTCCTCGGGGGCGACGACGTCGTCCACGTCGGTCAAGTAGAACGAGGAGGTCGTACCGGCGAGCACCTCCAGGAGGAACCCGCTGCACGACACCGGGTAGAACTCCCACAGGGGTCCGCGGCCCTCGTTGAGGACGACGGTCCAGTCGTCCGGGTCGGTGCCGGGCCGGATCAACCAGTAGACACGCTCCGGCCGTCGCCGGGAGGTGGAGGACGGAGCGTCGTGAGCGGGTCGATGTGGCGCAGGGGCTGGGCCACGTGGGTGTGGGGCATGTGCCTGCCCTGCCCCACGCCGGTGCCGCCCCCCTCAGCTCAGCAGCGCGCTCACGTACGCCTCCAGTCGACCGCTCAGCACCTCGGGCGTCAGATCCGTCCGGCCCAACTCCCGCCACGGTTCGGCAAGTTTGGCCGCATCGGGGACGTAGGCGAGCGCGTCGAGCAGGCGCCAGTACAGGTGATCCGGGCCGTCGGCGAGGCCGTGCCCGCCCTGACGTTCGTACCGCCCCCTGAAGGCCAGGCCGTGTTCCGGGCCGTGCAGCAGCGCCAGCGCGGTCGAGCAGTGGGCCACGTCCAGATCGGCGGGACCCCAGGAGGTCTCCACCCAGTCCACGACCCCGCTGACGCGCGACTCCCGCCCCTCGCCGGTGAACAGCACGTTCCCGGGGTGGTAGTCCCGGTGCAGGAACCGGCCCCGGTACGACGGCGGTTCCCGCTCGATCACCTCCACCGCCCGCTCCCACACCCCACCGGACACCACCGCCCTCACCCGCTCGGGCGAGGTCCACGCCTCGTAGGTACGCGGCCGAGGCTCCGGAACGACCGCGTGGATGCGGACCAACTGAGCCGCGAGCAGGTCCAGTACGGCCGGGTCCGGCTCCGCCACGCGAAGTCGGCCGGGCAGCTTCGTCATCAACAGGGAAGGGTGGTCGCAGTGTTGGCCGGCGGCGTCGACGGCGACCAGTCCCGGCGCGGGGACACCCGCCTCGTCCGCCAGCAGCTTCAGCATGGCCGCCTCCCGGGACAGCAGCGCGGGAGCGTGCCGTCGGTAGAAGGGCTTCACGAAGGACCGCAGGACAAGTTCCGTACCGTCGTCCAGATCGAGCGACCGCATCCGCGACGACCAACCGCCGTGAAGTGAGCGGGCGTTGACGACCGCACTCCCGACCGGAAGCTGCTCACCCACCCACATCCCGGTCGCCGACCAGCCCTGCTCCTCAAGTCCGTTCGGCAAGGTCCTCGCCAACCTCCCTCGAAGAGAGCGCGGATCAGAACACGCGCAGCGCGATCCGGCCCAGGATGACGCCCGCATGTCCCCCGTATACCAGCAGGACCGCGACGACGGCGACCAGCAGGACGCCGAGGACGATGTTGCGGGTGAGGCGCGCGTTCATGAGTGTTGCCTTTCCTCGACGGGTTCGGGGTGGGTTCCGGTTCCCACGGTGAGTACGGTGTCGCACCGATCGCGGACCGCGTCGTCGTGTGTGGCGATCACGACCGCGCAGCCGTCGTCGCTCATGGAGCGCAGGACGTCCACGACCATCGTGGTGTTGTCGTGGTCGAGGGCGCCGGTCGGTTCGTCGGCCAGGACGAGGGCGGGCTGCTTGACGATGAGCCGGGCCAGCGCCACCCGCTGCTGCTCGCCGCCGCTGAGCCGGTGGACCTGGTCCTTCTCGCGTCCGGCCAGACCGACACGATCGAGGGCCTGCGCGATGGTCGGGGCGTCCTTCCGGGCCCGGCGCGGCTTCATGGCGACCGCGAGGTTGGCGGCGACGGTGGCGTTCTCGATCAGCGCGTAGTTCTGGAAGAGGTAGCCCAGGACGTCGCGCCGGTAGCGCCGGGTGGCACGCGGGCTGAAGCGGGTGATGTCCCGCCCCTCGTAGCGCATCGCACCGGAGGTGGGCTCGTCCAGCAGGCCCAGGCAGTTGAGCAGGGTCGACTTGCCGGAGCCGCTCGGACCCGTCAGCGCGAGCAGTTCCCCGCGGGCCACCGTGAAGCCGAGGCCGGACCACAGGGTGCGGGGCCCGTAGGACTTGGACAGGTTCTCGATCTCGATCATGCGGCAACTCCTGCGCGGCGATGGGGAATCACGACTCGGTCGCGCCTTCCTTGACGATGCGGCGGTGGAAGGCGGCGAGGGCCAGCAGCACGGCCGCCACCTCCACGACGACGAGTGCGCCGGCGACGCCGAGGTCGAGCCCGGTCAGCTCGGCGGCGGGGCGGGGTGCCGGCACCCCGAGGGCCTTGAAGTGCTCGAGTTCCTGGTTCTGCTGCCACACCTGGAAGGGCAGCCACCCGGCCAGGAGCAGGGCCAGCACGCCCTCCAGGAGCAGTACGGCGCGGTGTGTGGCGGGGAAGGTCCACCCGCTGATGTGCCGGACGAAGATCGCCTGGGCGTTCTTGCGCGAGTGGACGATGCAGACGCCGACCCCGGTGATGAGCAACACCGTCACGGCGACAGCCAGGTTGAAGAGCTGGACCCTGAAGTCCCCGACCAGATCGCGCAGCTTGTCGGCGGCGTTCTGTGCGACGGGCGTCATCGACATCACGTACGTGCCGAGGTGGCGTTCCCTGACTCCGGCGGTGACGTCGCGCGGGTCGGGGAACACGACACCGCCTTGCGAGGCGTAGCTGACGTACAGCTTGTCGCTGACGAGCGGAGAGCCGTTCGGGAAGACGATGACGACCGGGTCCGTCACCCAGGAGTCGTCCGCGCCGGGGTGTTCGCCGTCGCGGCGCTGGCCGTTGGGGTTGTACGTGAAGACGCGCTGGCCGTCCTTCGACCACTCCGTCTTCACCCGGTCCGCGCGCACGGCGGCCGGATCGACCGGGTTCACCAGGCCCGGGACCTGGGCGCGCAGGGGCTTGGCATACGGGGCGAGGTCCTCCGGGAGCAGGAGCCGTATCCGGTCGGCGCCCGCGGCCTTGGCGGGGTGGCGGTGTCCGGAACGGTCGAGCACGGGCTGTGCGGCGAGGAACGACTCGTCGACGATCAGGACGTCGCGCTTCATCAGGGCGTCCAGCCCGGGGCCTCGGATGGTGCGGTGGCCCACGAAGATGATCTGCCCGTCCTTGTCTGCCGCGCGCAGCCACGGTGCCACGTGCGTGTCCAGGGCGTGCAGCCCCGATTCGCTGGAGACGCTGCCGTTGAAGGCGATCGACGTGGTCGAGCCGATCTCCGCGTAGGCCCGGCTGCTCTCCTGCCGCGTCACGACGTCCTGGCCCGCCAGGACGACGGCGGAGGCGATGCTCAACGCCAGCAGGAGCGCGGGGACGCGGACGAGGTAGGCGCACACCGCGGCGGTCCGCGCCGGCAACTGGCCCTTCAGCGCGGACAGTACGTCGGTCTGCGACATGAGGGCGAGCATCGCCGCGTGCGTCGCGACCGCCGCCAGACCGAGTACGGCGGTGACGCCCAGCGCGATCTCGGTGAAGGTGCCCAGCCAGGCGAGGCCGTTGTAGATCCCCAGCGCCACCAGGGTCACGGCGGCCACCGCGGCGAAGGCCACGCCCCAGAACGTGCCCAGTTGGCGCAGGTCACGGCGCAGGATCTGCCCGAACGACATGCCCTGGAGGCGAAGCACCCCGTACGCCTTCGAGTTGAGCATCACGCCCGCGCCGGTCATCGTCACGACGGCGAGCGCGACGACGAAGAACGAGCGGTAGAGGGCGCCGCCCACGTACGTCACGCTCAACTGGTCTGTTGCGAAGGGGTGGTTGACCGTGGCCTTCAGTCCGAGGTCGCCGAACGTCCGGGCGAGCTGAGCCGCCGCACGGTCCGAGCCGAACACGTAGTAGAAGCCACGGGGATCGCGCAGTCCCAGCTCGCTCACGGGGTGCACATCGGTGTGGTAGTCGCGGCTGAAGCCGGGGTAGCCCTGTTTCAGCCAGTCCGAATGCGGGCCGCCCGGGGCGAGATAGAGGTGCCGGCGCCCCGACGGGTCCTTCAGGTCGAGGACTTCGCGCGCGACGGTCGTGTGGTGCTCCCGGGCGAACCCCGCCACGTCATGGGCCACGCGCGCGCCACTGGCCGAGTTGTCGGAGTCCGTCACCCACACGACGGCCGTGTGCCCGAGCACCCAGTCCTCGTCGAGGCTTCGCAGGAACAGGAAGGCGAGGACTGCGGAGTACGCCAGCACGGCGGCGTGGACGAACTTGATACCTCGATGCAGCATGGGGGGCCTTGGTCAGGGCACTGCGGGAGCGCGGCTCACGAGATCGGACGGGGAGCGGGTGGTCCGCCCGGCGGACGGTGCCACGGGGCGGACCACTCGGCGTGCGCTTCCGGGCGGCGACGCCCGGACGCGATCAGCAGGTGGTCTTGTAGTAGGTCTCGTTGCCGGAGAGCGCGGCCGCGACCTGAGTGATGCTCCAGTTGTCCTTGGAAGCCGTGTCGCTCTGGATCGTCTTGCCGACGGAGGTCGAGCCGTGGCACTTGGTCGGGTGGTAGTAGTCCGACCACACGGTGGCGGTGCCCGCGCCGTAGTCCCACGTGCCTCCGCCCACGTTGACCGTGGTCGCCAGCGCGGGGGCGGCACCCGCCACTACGAGGACACCGGCGGCCACAGCGGCTCTCAGGCCATTCTTGAACTTCACCGAACATACCCTTTCGTTGCCGGAACTTTGCGATCACGGATCCTGGCAGCGCGGAATGATCATGGCAACTGCTTAGTTTTTGCTCATGAGTTGAGAATGGCCGGAACTGGCGCGTCGATCATGGACTGTCGCGGCGGAAGCTCCTTGCACGGCAAGGGCTCGGGAGGTCATCGCGAAGAGACGGCGTCCGACGGCCACGCGGTGCGAGTTGGCCAGAAGTGATCGAATTCCGGACCGTGAGTGAGCGCGGGGCGAGGGCGCGAGGGCGCGAGAACCCGAGGACCTACGGCGGTGACTTCAGCCGTTCATCCCCGGCGCGTCCCACAACGGGAACCACCGAGACTTGTCCGGTTCCATCCGCAGATCGTTCTCCAGCACCGACGCCAGTTGGAGTTCCATCGCGTTGTCGCGGGACTGGCGGCCGGCGTGGGTGCACAGGGGGTAGAAGCTGCCGCGTTTGTAGAGGTAGACGAGGGCGAGGGAGCGGTCGTCGGCCGGGTTGTCGCGGGTGAAGGTGACCAGGGAGCACAGGAGCTGGGGGCCGAAGCCGTTGACCTCCATGGAGCTGTTGACCGCGTGCAGGTCGTTGACCAGCTGGGGGAGCTGGTCGGGGGCGCGACGGGAGACGAGCCAGGAGTAGCCGAGGGCGTCCTGGACCAGCTCCACCCGGGGTCCGGTGCGCTCGGTGTCCGCGTCGAGGAGCGCCTGCACCTCGCGGTGGGTCTGCTCGAAGGCCGCGCCCTCGACCGTCGCGAAGCACACCGCGCCCGTGCCGGTCGGGGTGAACCCCGAGACCACCTCCAGCGTCACCGCCGCCGACGGCAGCCCGAACAGCCGGTCCAGATCCGGCGGCACCGGCTTCGTACGCCCCAGGAGGATGTCCAGCAGCCCCATGGTCAGCCCGCCGACTCGGGAGCCGCCGCCTCGCCCAGCTCCGCCGAGATCCGGCCCAGCTGCCGCAGCCGCTGCTCCAGCGTCGGGTGGGTGGAGAAGAACCGCTCGATGCCAGGCTCCTTGCCGGTGGCGGGGGTGAAGTAGAACGCGTTGAACGCCTGCGCCGTCCGCAGGTCCTTCGTCGGGATACGGGCGATGTCCCCGGAGACCTTGGTGAGCGCCGACGCCAGCGCCGAGGGACGGCCGGTGAGCTGCGCGGCCGCGCGGTCGGCGGCCAGCTCGCGGTAGCGCGACAGCGCGCGGATCAGCAGGAAGCTGATCGCGTACACCGCGACCGAGACCCCGATCACCGCCGCGAACACCGCCGCCGTGTTCTGGTCCCGGCGTCCCGAACCGAGCACCGACGAGTAGAAGGCGAACCGGACGATCAGCCCCGCGAGCACCCCGAGGAACGACGCGACCGTGATCACGGCGACGTCCTTGTGCGCCACGTGCGACAGCTCGTGCGCGAGCACGCCCTCCAGCTCGGCGGGCTCCAGGCGCCGTAGCAGCCCCGTGGTCACACAGACCACGGCGTGATCCGGGTTCCGCCCGGTCGCGAACGCGTTCGGCATGTCCATGGACGACACGGCGACCACGGGCTTCGGCATGTCGGCCATCGCGCACAGCCGGTCCACCACCGCGTGCAGCTCGGGATACTCCTCCGGCTCCACGACCTTCCCGTGCATCGCGAACATCGCGATCTTGTCGGAGAACCAGAACTGCGCCACGAACAGCGCACCCACCAGCACGACGACCAGCAGCCACGACTTCAGCAGCACGATCAGCGCGGCCACGAACCCCACGTACAGCAACCCGAGCAGAAACAGCGTGACCGTCATCCGCACGGTCAGCCGCCGATCACTCCGAAAGCGGCTCCGCATCTCGCATCACCCCGCACTCAGCGCCCCGTGCTGTCCAGTGTGCACCCGGGTGGGCCATGGGGGAGCCGCGATCGCGCCCAGATCCAGCAAAGCCGTCCCCCGAAGACTGCATGGTTCCGGCAATGATCTTCGCCGCGTCGCCTGGCATCATCACCCCGCTGTGTCAGGTCGCGACTACGACTCGAGGTGGTTGATCCCGTGAGGCTGACCCGTGTGACGCTTGCTGTGGCTGCCGGGGCGATGGCTCCGGCGTTGCTGTTCGCGACGCCCTCTTTCGCGGCAGGTGCCTCGGCGCCCGCGGCGACCGCACCCGCGGCGACTCCTGCCCTCGTGGCCGACGCCGGGTCGCCGTACGACGACATGGACGCGGACGATCTGCGGATCGCGATCCTGCGCATCCTGGCCGACCCCGACAGCGGTCAGCGCGTGAAGCAGGAGGCCAACGCGCTGCTCGACAGCGGGACCGTGGAAGAGATGCGGGCCTGGCTGGAGACCGGCTACCCGTTGGCCCAGGCCGAGGACGACCGGGTGGCGCTCGTCCGCCTGCTCGGCGACCCCGACAGCGGCAAGCGGGTGAAGCGCGAGGTCAACGAGCTGCTCGACCGCAACGACCCCGCCGAGATCCGCGCCTGGCTGGAGTCCGGCTACGTCCTCGCCCAGGCCGAGGACGACCGCGTCGCCATCGCCAAGATCCTCGCCGACCCCAACACCAGCCCCGCCCTGCGCGCCGCCGCGAACGCGGCCCTGGACGACGGTTCTCCGGAGGCCCTGCGCCACTTCCTCGAGGTCGGCCGGTACGAGGTCTGAGGAGGAAACAAAGAGGCAGACACGGGAGTGCCCCCGGTTCCGAAGCAGGAGCCGGGGGCACGTCCTTGGCGCCGGGTCGGGCGCCGACGATCACACGTCGTAGTACAGCTCGAACTCGTGCGGGTGCGGGCGCAGGGCCAGCGGAGCGATCTCGTTCGTGCGCTTGTAGTCGATCCACGTCTCGATGAGGTCCGGGGTGAAGACGTCGCCCTGGAGGAGGAAGTCGTGGTCGGACTCGAGGCGGTCGAGGACGGCGCCGAGGGAGGTGGGGACCTGGGCCACGTTGGCGTGCTCTTCGGGAGCCAGCTCGTAGAGGTCCTTGTCGATCGGCTCGGCGGGCTCGATCTTGTTCTTGATGCCGTCCAGGCCCGCGAGGAGCAGGGCGGAGAAGGCGAGGTAGGGGTTGCCGGAGGAGTCGGGCGCGCGGAACTCGACGCGCTTGGCCTTCGGGTTGGAGCCCGTGATCGGGATACGCATCGCCGCGGAGCGGTTGCGCTGCGAGTACACCAGGTTGATCGGCGCCTCGAAGCCCGGCACCAGGCGGTGGTACGAGTTCACCGTCGGGTTGGTGAAGGCCAGCAGCGACGGGGCGTGCTTGAGGATGCCGCCGATGTAGTAGCGGGCGGTGTCCGACAGGCCCGCGTAACCGGCCTCGTCGTAGAAGAGCGGGTCGCCGCCGGACCACAGGGACTGGTGGACGTGCATGCCCGAGCCGTTGTCACCGAAGATCGGCTTCGGCATGAAGGTCGCGGTCTTGCCGTTGCGCCAGGCGACGTTCTTCACGATGTACTTGAAGAGCTGGAGGTCGTCGGCCGCGGCGAGCAGCGTGTTGAACTTGTAGTTGATCTCCGCCTGGCCGGCCGTGCCCACCTCGTGGTGCTGGCGCTCGACCTTCAGACCCGCCTTGTCCAGCTCCAGGGAGATCTCCGCGCGCAGGTCGGCGAAGTGGTCCACCGGCGCCACCGGGAAGTAGCCGCCCTTGTAGCGGACCTTGTAGCCGCGGTTGTTCTCGACCGCGCCGGTGTTCCAGGCGCCGGCCTCGGAGTCGATGTGGTAGAACGCCTCGTTCGCGCTGGTGGCGAACCGCACCGAGTCGAAGACGTAGAACTCCGCCTCCGGGCCGAAGTACGCGGTGTCCGCGATGCCCGTGGAGGCGAGGTACGCCTCGGCCTTCTTCGCCACGTTGCGGGGGTCACGGGAGTACTGCTCGCCCGTGATCGGGTCGTGGATGAAGAAGTTGATGTTCAGCGTCTTGTCGCGGCGGAACGGGTCCACACGGGCCGTCGACAGGTCGGCGCGCAGCGCCATGTCGGACTCGTGGATGGCCTGGAAACCGCGGATCGACGAGCCGTCGAACGCCAGCTCCTCGTCCGGGTCGAACGCCTCGACGGGCACGGTGAAGTGCTGCATGACGCCCGGCAGGTCGCAGAAACGGACGTCTACGAACTTGACGTCCTCGTCCGCGATGAACTTCTTGGCCTCGTCGGCGTTCTGGAACATCCAGCTCCTCCTACTCCCGGCCAGTCCGGTCGGGGTGGCAGATCGGGTTCGTGCGGCCAGTGCGGTGGCACACGCTGGTTCCGACACTAGGGATGCGCGGTTTCTCGGGCGTGACTCGTTTGTTTCGCAGAAGTTAACCGGCCGCCCCTCCACCGTAGCCCCGGAACCCCCCTCCACGCGGTGATCGAAACCGGGCACAGTACCGTGGACGGGTGGACAACAGGCAAGCAATGGGATCGTGGCTCTCCGGGCCCCGCGCGGCCATGGAAGAGGCGGGCGCGGACTTCGGGTACCGGGGCGAGCAGCTCGGGCTTCCCGAGGACGGCCCGAACTCCGTCGCCCGGCCCGGCAGGCGGCTCGGCGCGCTCGCCGTGGACTGGGGGCTGTGCGTCTTGATCGCATACGGCCTGATCACCCACGGCAACAGCCCCGCCACCAGCAACTGGGCGCTTCTCGTCTTCTTCGCGATGAGCGCGGTCCTGGTCGGCACCCTCGGCTTCACCCCGGGCAAGCGGCTCTTCGGGCTGCGCGTGGTGTCCCTGGAGACCGGCGTGGTCAACCCGCTGCGCGCCGTGCTCCGTACCGTCCTGCTCTGCCTCGCCGTCCCCGCCCTGGTCTGGGACCGCGACGGCCGCGGCCTGCACGACCGCCTCGCCAAGACCGTCGAGGTCCGTATCTAGTTCCGTCTCCAGTCGGTGCGGCGCGGATTCAGCCGGTACGGCGCGGGCGAGGACCGAGAACACACGAGAGCGGGGCCCGACCGGGAGGAACTCCTCCGGTCGGGCCCCGCTCTCGTACGTGTGGGAAGCCGGTCAGCGGGACTTCGGGCTGCCGCCCTTCGGCAGGCGCATCCCCTTCGGCATGGGGCCCTTCGGGAGCGGCATGTTGCTCATCAGGTCGCCGAGCGCGCGCAGCCGGTCGTTGGTGGCGGTCACCTGCGGGCCGGTCAGGACGCGCGGGTACTTCAGCATCGTCGTGCGCAGCTTCTTCAGGTCGACCTGACCCTCGCCGCCGCCCACGATCAGGTCGTGCACGGGCACGTCCGCGACGATGCGGTTCATCTTCTTCTTCTCGGCCGCGAGCAGGCTCTTGACCCGGTTCGGGTTGCCCTCCGCGACGAGCACGATGCCGGCCTTGCCGACCGCGCGGTGCACGACGTCCTGGCTGCGGTTCATCGCCACGGCGGGGGTGGTGGTCCAGCCCCGGCCGATGTTGTCCAGCACCGCCGCGGCGGCGCCCGGCTTGCCCTCCATCTGCCCGAAGGCGGCCCGCTCGGCCCGGCGGCCGAACACGACGGCCGCGGCCAGCAGACCGATCAGCAGGCCCGCGAAGCCGAAGTAGTACGGGTGCCCGACCAGGAAGCCGATCACGAGGAGGACACCGAAGATACCGAGTGCGACGGCAGCCAGTACCAGGCCGATCGTCTTGTCGGCCTTCTGGGTCATCTTGTACGTGAGAGCGATCTGCTTCAGTCGCCCTGCGCTCGCGGCGTCCGCCGCGGTTTCCTTCCTCGCCATGCCACGAGTCTACGTGGCATCCGGAGCGCTCTCGACGGCGGTGTCGGGAGGGTCACACCCGGGCGGGGAACGGTCAGAGACGGGCGGCGGCGCGGTCGAGGACCTGCTGGGCCTCGACGCGGTCCCTGGCCCGGCGGCGGTCCTCCAGGACCGAGGTCCAGGCGTTGCGGCGGGCGGTGCGCTGACCGCCGTTCATCAGCAGGGACTCGACGGCGCGCAGGGCGCCGCTCAGGGACGGGATGGCGTTGGCGCGGACGGGTGCGGCCTGCATGATCGAGGTCCCCCCTCGGAGCGGGTGGAGTACGGGGCGTGATTTCAGGGTCACTGATTGGTGTTACCAGGGCGTGACCGACCGGTCAAACGCCAGTGAAGCCCTGATGCGGACCCCGGGTACGACGGCGCGGCCCCGGCGGGTGCCCTCATCAGCGAGGACGGCCGGGACCGCGTCGACTCGGCCATTACTGGCCAGTAGGAACTTGTGCGTGAATTCACACGGCTTGCTCACACCGATCGGGCGCCCGGGGCGCGCGCCGGGCGCGTCAGCGCGCGTGCGCCGGCGGAGGTACGTCAGACCGCCTGGCTGGCGACGAACGCGCCCCGCTTCTCGATCGCCATCTGGTAGAGGCGCCCGGCGCGGTACGACGAGCGGACCAGCGGGCCGGACATCACACCGGAGAAGCCGATCTCCTCGGCCTCCTCCTTCAGCTCCACGAACTCCTGCGGCTTGACCCAGCGCTCCACCGGGTGGTGCCGCAGCGAGGGGCGCAGGTACTGGGTGATGGTGACCAGCTCGCACCCGGCCTCGTGCAGCTGGCGCAGCGCCTCGCTGATCTCCTCGCGGGTCTCGCCCATGCCGAGGATCAGGTTCGACTTGGTGACCAGGCCGAAGTCGCGCGCCTCGGTGATGACCTTCAGCGAGCGCTCGTAGCGGAAGCCGGGGCGGATGCGCTTGAAGATGCGCGGGACCGTCTCGACGTTGTGCGCGAAGACCTCGGGGCGGGACTCGAAGACCTCGGCGAGCTGCTCGGGCACCGCGTTGAAGTCGGGGGCGAGCAGCTCGACCTTGGTGCGGCCGGCCTCGCGGCCCGCGGTCTGGGCGTGGATCTGGCGCACGGTCTCGGCGTACAGCCAGGCGCCGCCGTCCTCCAGGTCGTCGCGGGCGACGCCGGTGATCGTGGCGTAGTTGAGGTCCATGGTGACCACGGACTCGCCCACGCGGCGCGGCTCGTCGCGGTCCAGGGCCTCGGGCTTGCCGGTGTCGATCTGGCAGAAGTCGCAGCGCCGGGTGCACTGGTCGCCGCCGATGAGGAAGGTGGCCTCGCGGTCCTCCCAGCATTCGTAGATGTTGGGGCAGCCGGCCTCCTGGCACACCGTGTGCAGACCCTCGCTCTTCACGAGGTTCTGCATCTTCGTGTACTCGGGGCCCATTTTCGCCCGGGTCTTGATCCACTCGGGCTTGCGCTCGATGGGGGTCTGGCTGTTGCGGACCTCCAGGCGCAGCATCTTGCGTCCGTCGGGTGCGACTGCGGACACGACCGGCTCCCTGTAGCTTCGATTCTTCGGCGTACAACAGAGTACGCCCGTGTTCATTGGGCCCTACGGGTGAGGAAAACCTCGCGGACGCAGGCCGAATTCCCGGTCGGTCCGATCAGACCGTTCCCGGCCGGACCGATCAGACCGCGGCGGTCTTCTCGATCACCCGGGGCTTGAGGTCCGCGTTCTCCATGACGTCCCGCAGATGCCGCTCGACCACCGGCACGACCTCGGCGATCGTGATGTCCCGGCCCAGCTCGTTGGCCAGTGAAGCGACTCCGGCGTCGCGGATGCCGCAGGGGATGATGCGGTCGAACCAGCGGTTGTCCGGGTTCACGTTGAGGGCGAAGCCGTGCATCGTGACGCCCTTGGCGACGCGGATGCCGATCGCGGCGATCTTGCGGTCCTCGCGGCGCTGGCCCGCGTTGGAGGGGGCGTACTCCGGGCCGTTCAGCCGGGGGTCGAACTCCTCGTCGTTCAGCCGCGGGTCGAAGTCCAGGGAGAGTCCGCCGAGCGCGGGGCGCTGCTCGACCGGGTCGCCGAGCACCCAGACCCCGCTGCGGCCCTCGACACGGGTGGTTTCCAGGCCGAACTCCGCACAGGTGCGGATCAGGGCCTCCTCCAGGCGGCGTACGTGGGCGATCACGTCGACCGGGCGGGGCAGCTTCTGGATCGGGTAGCCCACGAGCTGGCCGGGGCCGTGCCAGGTGATCTTGCCGCCCCGGTCCACGTCCACCACCGGGGTGCCGTCGAGCGGGCGCTCGCTGTCCTCGGTGCGCCGGCCCGCCGTGTACACCGGGGGGTGTTCGAGGAGCAGCACCGTGTCGGGCACCTCGTCGGCGAACCGGGCGGCGTGCACCCGGCGCTGCTCGTCCCAGGCCTCCTGGTACTCGACGGCGTCCGCGCCGAACCCCATGTGGACGAACCGCAACTCACTCACGGCAAGCGCCTCCCTCAGGCGACCCCTCGTTCAGGCCACCCCTCGTCGGGTCTGTCAGGCGCGTCGGGCGCCCACGCCACTGTACGTCCGGCTCGGACACGTCAGTCCCGCGGGTGATCCTCACACGATCGGATGAATGCGCGGCGGAATGTGCGACCGCTTGCTCACTCTCCGCTACATTCGCGCCGTTCGTGCGGCCGAAAGGGCTGCTCACAGGCGATCCCGGCACCTCAGGGGGCTGGAAGGCAGGAGACCGCACCACAGATGACGGACCGACCCGCGCAGCGCACCCCCAACCGCCAGCTCGCCGCGCTCATCGCAGAGGCGGGGTTCTCCAACGCGGGTCTGGCCCGGCGCGTCGACCAGCTCGGCCTGGAGCACGGGCTGGACCTCAGATACGACAAGACCTCCGTCACCCGCTGGCTGCGCGGTCAGCAGCCCCGGGGCACCACCCCGGCGCTCATCGCCGAGGTCTTCACGCGCCGCCTCGGACGCCGGCTGACCGCGCAGGACCTCGGCCTGGACGCGTGTGCGCCGGTGTACGCCGGGCTCGAGTTCGCCTCCACGCCGGAGGAGGCGGTGGACATCGTCGGCGGGCTGTGGCGCAAGGACTCCGGCAGCCACGCCGAACTGCGCCGGATCGCCTTCACCCCGGCCGGGCTCGTGGTGCCCAGCCGGGACTGGCTGATCGGCAGGCCGGACGACCGGGTGGCGCGCGAACCGGCACCCCGGGTGCCCGCGCAGGGCCGCCACGGCAGCACGCCCGAGCGGGCCGAGCCCGTCCCCGGCGCGCTCCGCCCGCCCGGCCACCCCGACCGCTCCTCCGGGCACCGGGTGACCTCGGGCGACATCGCCGCGCTGCGCTCGGTCGGGGAGCTGTTCCGCACCCTGGACGACCAGTACGGCGGCGGCCACGCCCGGCAGGCCCTCGTGCGCTACCTGGAGCACGAGTGCGAGCCGATGCTGCGCGGGGTCTACTCCGAGCAGACCGGCCGCAGGCTCTTCGGCGCCGCCGCCGACCTCACCCGGCTCGCGGGCTGGACGTCGTACGACATCGCCGCCCACGGGCTCGCCCAGCGCTACTTCGTCCAGGCCCTGCGGCTGGCCCAGGCGGCCGGCGACCGGGCCTACGGTTCCTACGTGCTGGTCACCATGAGCCGTCAGGCCGTCTACCTCGGACACGGCCGCGAGGCCCTCCAGCTCGCCCGGGTCGCCCAGCAAGGGATGGGCACGACGGCGCCCCCGGTCGTCCAGGCGCTGCTGCACGCGGCGGAGGCGCGGGCGCACGCGGTGCTGGGGGAGGCGCGGGCGTGCACCAGCGCGCTGCTGCGCGCCGAACGCGCCCTGGAGTCCGCCCGGCCCGGCGACGAGGTGCCGTACTGGGCGCGCTTCTTCGACGAGGGCCAGCTCGCGGACGAGCTGGGGCACTGCCACCGGGACCTCCAGCAGTTCCGCGCGGCCGCGCAGCACGCGGAGCGCGCGCTGCGGCTGCGCGGCCCGGCGCACGCCCGCAGCCGGCTGTTCTGCCGCGTGGTCCTCGCCACCGCCCGGCTCGGTCTCGGCGAGCTCGACCAGGCGTGCGCGCTGGCCGCCGACGCGGCGGCGCAGGCGGCGGAGATGCGCTCGGTGCGCGCGGTGGAGTACGTCCGGGACTTCGAGCGGCGCCTGGAGCCCTACCGGGACGCGGCTCCGGCGCGGGGATACCGGGAGCGGATCGCCGCCCTGGGCTGAGCGGCGGTCCGTTTGGTCCTCCTGGGGCCGGTCCGGCCCTGGTCGCGCTACGCCGCTCGGGGCACCGTCGCCGCCGGGTCGGCGCGGTGCATCGAGCCCGCCGCGCCGAGGTCGCTCAGCAGGGCCGCAGCGGCGCGGTGGGCGGAGTGCAGGGCGCCCTGGACGGTGCCGGAGTCGCGGTGGTCGCCGCACACGTACAGGCCCGCCATCAGGCGCACCGGGCGGCGCGCGTCGTACGGCGGGCGCAGGGCCGGGACCGCTTCGGGGGTGTGGTGCACGGCCAGGGTCTCCCAGCGGTGCGTCGAGGTGCCGTAGAGGCGGGCCAGCTGGATGCGGACCGCGCCGTCCAGCTCGCCGGGGGCGCCGGACGGGGTGCCGAGCACGGTCGAGGAGATCAGCACGCGTCCGGCGGGCGCCCGCCCCGGGTCCACGGCACTGAGCACCGCCGTGTGCGCGACCGGACCGCCGCGGTCGGCGTCCAGGAGCAGAGCGGAGCCGGTGGCGAGCGCGGGGGCGGGGTCGTCGGTGGTGTGGTGGACGACGGTCACCGGGTGGAAGTCCGGCACGCGCAACCCGGGCAGCAGCTCGGCGGCGGCCCGCGCGCCGGTCGCGAGAAGCACCGCGCGGCAGCGGATCACGCCGTGCTCGGCGGTGGTGACCGAGGTGGTGGAGACCGAGGTGACGCGGACGCCGGTGCGCACGGTGCCGGGCGGCAGCGAGCGGGCCAGGCGGTCCGGGAGCGCCTGGGAGCCGCCCTCCGGCACGCACAGCCGTCCGCTCGCGAAGGCGTGCAGCGCCAGGTCGGCGGCCCGGCTGGAGGTGGTCAGCTCCGGGTCGCACAGCAGGGCGGCGAGCAGCGGGCGCAGGAAGCCCTCGACGGTGCGGGGCGGCAGGCCGCGCGCCTGGAGGGCGTGGGCGGCGGGCAGTTCGGGACGGGCCAGCAGACGGTCGACGGGCGTGGCGGCGAGCCGGTTCAGGGCGCTGCCGAGCCGTGCCCGGTCCACGGCGCCCCCGGCCGCCCCGGCCGTACGGCTCTCGCGGGCGCTTCCCTGGCCCCGAGGGGCGCTCGCGAGGGCGCGCGCGATGTGAAGTGCGCCCCTTGCGCCCCCTACGACCGCCGGGGCGCCCGCCCGGTGCCGGTGCCCGTCGCGGTGCAGTAGGACCCCGGGCGCGAAGCGGCGCAGCGGCAGCGCTTCGAGACCGGGGACGGTGCGCAGTTCGGGCCAGGACGTGAACAGCGGCTGTCCGAGCCGGTCGAGCCGGAAGCCGTCGACCTTCTCGGTCGACATGCGGCCGCCGACACACGCGTCGGCCTCCAGGACCGCGGTCGACACTCCAGCACTGGCGAGCCGACGGGCCGCCGCGAGGCCGGCGATCCCGGCTCCCACGACGACGACGTCCACCTGGTACGCGGGCTCAAGCACGAGGCCCCTCCTGTGGTTGCGCGGCCGGTGGAGACGTGATGCCCCCAACAGGCCCCGGGGATACCCGAGTTCGGGTCGAGGTTAGGGCCCCGAACGGTCAGGGACAGTCGCGCATCGACAGGGCACGGTCGCATGGAGGTCGCATACGGTCACAGCGCCGCGCGGATCGTGTCCTCGATCCCGGGGAACGCGAAAGCGAACCCCGACTCCAACAGCCGCGTGGGCACCACCCGTTGACTGCCCAGCACATCCCCGGCCATCTCCCCGAGCACCGTGCGCAACACCGCCGCCGGGACCGGGAACGGGGTCGGCCGGTGCAGCACGCGCCCCATCGCCTCGGTGATCTCCTGGTTGGTCAGCGGCTCGGGCGCGGTCAGGTTGAACGGCCCCGACAGATCCTCACGGTCCATCAGGTGCCGGATCGCCGCCACCTCGTCGTGCAGCGCGATGTACGACCAGTACTGCCGCCCGTCCCCGAGCCGCCCGCCGAGCCCCGCCTTGAACAGCGGGAACAGCCGCCCCCACGCGCCGCCTCCGGACGCCACCACCAGACCGGTGCGCACGAACACCGTCCGCACGCCCGCCTCCCGCACCGGCGCCGCCGCCTCCTCCCACTCCTCGCACACCGAGGGCAGGAAACCGTCGCCGGGCGGGGCGCTCTCGTCGGTGATCCGGTCCCCGGTGTCGCCGTAGTAGCCGATCGCGCTGCCGTTCACGAAGACCCGGGGCGGCTCCGGCAGCGAGGCGGCAGCGTCCGCGAGCGCCGCCGTGCCCAGCACCCGGCTGTCCCGGATCAGCCGCTTGTACTCCGGCGTCCAGCGCTTGTCCCCGATCCCGGCCCCGGCCAGGTTCACCACCACGTCGCAGCCGTTCAGCCCGGCCGCGTCCACGGTCTGCCGCCCGGGGTCCCAGCGCACCTCGTCCGCGCCCCGCGGCTCGTGCCGCACCAGCCGGACCACCTCGTGCCCGTCGCCCCGCAGGGACCGCACCAGGGCGCTGCCGATCAGACCGGAAGCACCGGCCACCGCGATTTTCGAATGCTCCATGATCCCAGCATGGCCGCCCACGCCCCGGAAACCGGGGAGAACGGCCGCCCGGCGCCCCAAGTCGCCGCCCGGCGCCCGCCGTACAGTCCTCGCATGACACAGCCGACACAGCCCCGCATACGACCCGCCCGGCCCGAGGACGAGGCGGAACTGGCCCTGCTCGACCGGCTCACCTGGTCCACCCTGCACTCGGTGCAGCCCGAGCCGAGCCCGCCGTACCCGGCCTTCTTCGACGACCGGCACCTCCCGGAGAACCACCTGGCCGCCGAACTCGACGGCCGCCTCGTCGGCTACGTGCGGGTCTGCCCGCCCACCCCGCTCGCCGTGAACGCACACGTACGGCAGATCCAGGGCATCGCCGTCGCCGAGGAGGCACGCGGCCTGGGCGTCGGCCGCGCCCTGGTCCGGGGCGCCGTCGAACTGGCCCGCGCGCAGGGCGCCCGGCGCCTCACCCTGCGCGTCCTCGGCCACAACACCCCGGCCCGCAGGCTCTACGAGGCCGAGGGCTTCAAGGTGGAGGGCGTGTTCCCGGAGGAGTTCCTCATCGCCGGGGAGTACGTGGACGACATCTGCATGGGCCGCTCGGTCTGAGACCCCCCGGACCCCCGCGCGGCTTCCCGGGCGCCCTACGACGACGTGATCAGATGCCCCGTGTCCACCGGTGCCGTCGCCTTCGCCGCCCGGGAGGCGTCGCCCTTGACCTCCGCCGCCGTGAGCGCGTACCCCGTCTCGGAGTCCGAGGTGGAGCGGGCGAACACCACGCCGTACACCCGCCCGGACGTGGTCAGCAGCGGTCCGCCCGAGTTGCCCGGGCGGACCGTCGAGCGCACCGAGTAGACCTCGCGCGTGACCGTGCGGTCGTTGTAGATGTTCTGGCCGGTCGCCCGCACCCGGTTCGCCACCGTCGCCGCCTGGAGGTCCAGCCCGCCGTCCTCCGGATAGCCCGCCACCACCGCCGAGTCCCCGCGCCGCGCACCGTCGTCGAAGCGCAGCACCGGGGCGCTCAGCCGGGGCACGTACAGCACCGCCACGTCCCGGTTCGGGTCGAAGAGCACCACCCGCGCCGCGTACGACGGGCCGACCCCGCCCACCCGCACCGTCGGGTCGTCGATCCCGGCCACCACGTGCGCGTTCGTCATCACCCGGTGGGGCGCGTACACGAACCCGCTGCCCTCGCGGCCCTCGGCGCCGACCGCGCCCTCGATCTTCACCGTGCTCGTCCGGGCGGCCTCCGTCGCCTCCGCCGTCACGCTGTCCCCGCTGGGCTTGGCCACCTGTGCCGTGGACTCGTTCTCGAACGGGTTGAAGACCTGCGGGAACCCCGCCTGAGTCAGCGCCGAGGTGGCCCGCGCGAACCACACCGGGGTCGTCTCCGGCATCGTCTTCTGCACCGCGCCGAGCAGCGCCGAGTTGCGGATCGCCGTCGTCAGCGTCTGCGAGGGCGCCGCCGCGAGGACGCTCGCCGCCACCCACGCCACGAGCAGCACCGCCACCGAGTTGGCCGCCGCCCCGCCCATGCCGTCCACGACCCGCAGCGCGCCCCCGCCCGTGCGGTCGATACGGCTGCGCAGCCGTAGTCCCAACTGGCCCGCCAGCTCGTGCCCGATCACACCCGGCACCAGCACCGTCAGCACCGCGACCACGGTCGCCGCGGCCGATCCGCGCTCCACCAGGCCCGTCACCCAGGGCAGCACCCAGACACCGACGGCCGCGCCGCCCACGAACCCGGCCAGCGACAGACACCCGGCCACCAGACCACGCCGGTACCCGGCCGCCGCGTAGACGAGGACCACCAGCACGAGCAGCACGTCGAGCAGGTCCACGAAGCCGCCTTTCTCTCGGACCCCCCAGTACGGTCGGGACACGCCCGCTGATCAGCCGCGCGCGAGCGCCCCGGCGGGGAAACGGCGCGCGTGTGCGTGTACCCCCGGAAACGTCCCGGACGGGGACGATGGTTCCACCGGGTGGCACAGCACACATCGCGGACCGGGCCCGGCGATCCGACGATGGGATCATGCGTGCCACGCGAGGACCGGACGGACAGAGGCGGCGCGTCCGGGTACCCGGCGCGGTGCTTCTGGTCGTCGGCTGCCTGCCCGCGCTCACCGCCCTGATCGCGGTGCTCGTCCTCGCGCGGGGCAGCGAGAGCATCGTCACCCACCACTCCGTCCGCCCCCTCACGACCGCCCCCCACGCGCCGACGCCCCACCACGCGCCCCGCCCGGTGATCGTGCCCCGCTCCGCCTGGCTGGACGCCACCGCCCGGCACGAGCAGCCCGCCCCGCGCTACGACGACAAGGTGATCGCCGTCTTCGTCCACCACACCGACTCGCCGAACGGCTACGACTGCGCGGACGCCCCGCGCATCATCCGCGCCCTGTACGCGGGCCAGACCGGCAGCCGCCACTGGGACGACATCGGCTACAACTTCCTCGTGGACCGCTGCGGCACCGTCTACGAGGGCCGCGCCGGGGGAGAGGACCGGGCCGTCACCGGCGCCCACACCCAGGGCTTCAACCACCGCACCGCCGGGATCGCCGCGCTCGGCACCTTCACCGCGGGCGTCCCCGTCCCGCGCGTGATGACCGACGCGATCGCCGCCGTGGCCGCGTGGAAACTGGGCCTCGCCGACGTCGACCCGCGCTCCCGGGTCCGCCTGGTCTCCAGCAGTGGACTGAGCCGCTACCAGGCCGGTACGACCGCCACCCTCCCGGCGCTCGCGGGCCACAACGACGGCTACCAGACCACCTGCCCCGGCGCCGCCCTGACCGCCCGCCTCCCCGAGATCAGGAACGCGGCGGCCCGGCTGCAGGGCAGGTGAGCGGCGGACCGGTGAACGGGGCGCCGCAGGGCGGGCGGGCACGCCTCACTCCCTGAAGCGTTCCCACAGGACCGGGTAGCGTTCCGCCAGCACCCCGTCGTTCTCGAAGTCGAAGGCCGTCCCCGCGGGCTCGGCGGGCGCCGGGGCGATCCCCAGGTCCGGGGCGACCACCCCGGTCAGCCGCTCGTACGCCTCGTCGGCCGCGTACCCCAGCTCCTCGCCGTCGCCGTCCATCTCCTCGTCGAAGTCGTCCAGCAGCTCCGCCAGCGCGTCCGGGTCGTGCAGCGCGCCCTCGAACACCTCCCGGCCCTGGCCGATCAGCCAGCACCGGAAGTAGTCGAAGGCGTCGTCGCTCGCCCCGTCCAGCAGAATCCAGGCCGCGCCCCACAGATCCCAGCGGTAGGCGCGGTTGTAGCGGGCCTCGAAGTGACGGGCGAAGTCCAGGACCATGTCCGGGTCGAGCTGGAGCAGCTTGTCCACCAGCAGGTCGGCCTGCTCCTCGGGGTCGCCCTCGGCGGCCTCGCGGGTGGCGTCGATCAGCTCCCAGAACTCCGTCTCGTCCATCACGGCACAAGCATCGGGCCTCGGCACCCGCCCCGCACGCGGAACGGCACGGTGGACCGGCGGGAGACGGACCCGGGAAACGAAGAAGGGGCACGGCGTGCTGCCGTACCCCTTCGACCGACCTCAGAAGGTCACAGACCGTACTTCTCGCGGGCTTCCTTCACCGCCGTGGCCTTGACCGCGCCGCGCTTGGCGAGCTGGGCCAGGGCCGCGACCACGATCGACTCGGCGTCGACACCGAAGTGCCGGCGGGCCGCCGCGCGGGTGTCGGAGAGGCCGAAGCCGTCCGCACCCAGCGAGGACCAGTCCTGGTCGACCCACTGCGCGATCTGGTCGGGGACCTGACGCATGTAGTCGGAGACCGCGAGGACCGGGCCCTCGGCGCCCTGGAGCGCCCGGCGCACGAACGGCACCCGCTCCTCGCCGCGCAGCAGGGCCGCGTCGGCCTCCATCGCGTCGCGGCGCAGCTCCGACCAGGAGGTCGCGGACCACACGTCGGCGGCCACGCCCCACTCCTCGGCGAGCAGCTTCTGCGCGTCCAGCGCCCAGTGGATCGCCGTGCCCGAGCCCAGGAGCTGGATGCGGGGGGCGTTCGCCGGGACGGTCACACCCGCGGACTCCGCCGTGTTGAAGCGGTACAGGCCCTTGACGATGCCCTCGTCGATGCCGGGGACGGCGGGCTTGGCCGGCTGCGGCAGCGGCTCGTTGTAGACCGTCAGGTAGTAGAAGACGTCCCTGTCCTCGTCCGGCGCGGCCTCGCCGTACATCCGGCGCAGACCCTCCTTGACGATGGCGGCGACCTCGTAGGCGAACGCCGGGTCGTACGTCAGCGCGGCCGGGTTGGTCGCGGCGATCACCGGGGAGTGGCCGTCGGCGTGCTGGAGCCCCTCGCCCGTCAGGGTCGTACGGCCCGCGGTCGCGCCGACGAGGAAGCCGCGGCCGAGCTGGTCGCCGAGCTGCCACATCTGGTCGGCCGTGCGCTGCCAGCCGAACATCGAGTAGAAGATGTAGAACGGGATCATCGCCTCGCCGTGCGTGGCGTACGCGCTGGACGCGGCGATGAAGTCGGCCATCGAACCGGCCTCGGTGATCCCCTCGTTGAGGATCTGGCCGTTCTTGGCCTCCTTGTAGTACATCAGCTGGTCGCGGTCGACCGGCTCGTACGTCTGGCCCTTGGGCGAGTAGATGCCGAGCGACGGGAAGAGCGACTCCATGCCGAAGGTGCGCGCCTCGTCGGGGACGATCGGCACCCAGCGCTTGCCGGTCTCCTTGTCGCGGACCAGGTCCTTGACCAGACGGACGAACGCCATGGTGGTCGCTACGTTCTGCGAGCCGGAGCCCTTGTCGAAGGAGGCGAACGCCTTGTCGGCCGGGGCGGGCAGCGCGGGCAGCGGCTGCGTGCGGCGGGCCGGGGCCGGACCGCCGAGAGCCGCGCGGCGCTCCTGGAGGTAGCGGACCTCGGGGGAGTCGGCGCCCGGGTGGCCGTAGGGCACCTGGCCGTCGGCGAAGGCGCTGTCCGGGATCGGCAGCCCGAGGAGGTCGCGCATCGCCTTGAACTCGTCCACCGAGAGCTTCTTCATCTGGTGGTTGGCGTTCTTGGAGGCGAAGCCCGGGCCGAGGGTGTGGCCCTTGACCGTCTGGGCCAGGATCACGGTCGGCGCGCCCTTGTGCTCGACGGCCGCCTTGTACGCGGCGTAGACCTTGCGGGCCTCGTGGCCGCCGCGCGAGAGGTGGAAGCACTCGAGGATCTTGTCGTCGCTCAGCAGCTTCGCCATCTCCACCAGCGCCGGGTCGGCACCGAAGAAGTCCTGGCGGATGTAGGCCGCGTCACGCGTCTGGTACGTCTGGATCTGGGCGTCCGGCACCTGGCGCAGACGGCGGACCAGCGCGCCCGTGGTGTCGAGCTGGAACAGCTCGTCCCAGGCCGTGCCCCACAGCGTCTTGATGACGTTCCAGCCCGCGCCGCGGAACTGGGCCTCCAGCTCCTGCACGATCTTGAAGTTCGCGCGGACCGGGCCGTCCAGGCGCTGCAGGTTGCAGTTGATGACGAAGGTGAGGTTGTCCAGCTCCTCACGGGCGGCGAGCGCGAGAGCCGCCGTCGACTCCGGCTCGTCCATCTCGCCGTCGCCGAGGAACGCCCACACGTGCGAGGCGGAGACGTCCTTGATGCCGCGGTTGGTCAGGTAGCGGTTGAACCGCGCCTGGTAGATCGCGGAGAGCGGGCCGAGGCCCATCGACACCGTCGGGAACTCCCACAGCCAGGGCAGCCGGCGCGGGTGCGGGTAGGAGGGCAGGCCGTTGCCGCCCGCCTCCTGGCGGAAGTTGTCGAGCTGGGTCTCGGTCAGCCGGCCGTCGAGGAAGGCGCGGGCGTAGATGCCCGGGGAGGCGTGGCCCTGGATGTAGAGCTGGTCGCCCGAGCCGTCGCCCTCCTTGCCCTTGAAGAAGTGGTTGAAGCCGGTCTCGTACAGCCACGCGGCGGAGGCGAAGGTGGCGATGTGGCCGCCGACGCCGTACTTGCTGCCCCGGGTGACCATCGCGGCCGCGTTCCAGCGGTTCCAGGCGGTGATCCGGGACTCCATCGCCTCGTCACCGGGCACGCCCGGCTCGGCGGCGGTGGGGATGGTGTTGAGGTAGTCCGTCTCGACGAGCTTCGGCAGCCCGATGCCGTCCGCCTCGGCGCGCTCCAGCGTGCGCCGCATCAGGTACGCGGCGCGATGCGGGCCCGCTTCCCTGGCGACGGCGTCCAGGGAGGCCCGCCACTCGGCGGTCTCCTCGGCGTCGCGGTCCGGGAGCTGGTCGAGCGCGCTCTGCTGGATGGCGTTGGGGTCGGTCATGTCGCCGCCTTCCTCAGTCGAAGGGGGTGCCCTCAAGGAGAAGAGGTATGGGGGTGCCCTTGGTCTTTGGCAGGACAGGGCGAGAACTTCGGTGGAAGTCCGTCGGTGACTGTAACCCCCTGATCGATGATCGATCAAAGGTTTGGGGGTGAAAACCCCGTCTTTGCGCGAAAGTAGGCACCCGGTGTCTTTCGGGCAGGCACCCGGTGCCGTGTTTTTGCGGGTTTTCGTGCCCGTTTCCGCAGGTGAGCGGGGTACGGCTCAGGCGCGGGGCGCGCAGCCCAGCACGTGCGCCTTGACCAGCTCGGCGATCCGGGGGTCGTGGCGCTTGAACGCCTCCACCAGCTCCTCGTGCTCCTCCGCGTACGACTGCTGGACGGTGCCCAGCCAGCGGATCGACAGCGCGGTGAAGACCTCGATGCCGAGCCCCTCCCAGGTGTGCAGCAGCACGGAGTTGCCCGCGGCGCGCACCAGTTCGCGGTGGAAACCGACGGTGTGGCGGACCTGGCCGGTGCCGTCCGCGGCCCGGTCGGCCTGGTAGAGGGCCGCCACGTGGGGCTCCAGGGCCGAGCAGTCCTCGGCGAGGGTCTCGGCCGCGAGTTCCGCCGCGATGGCCTCCAGGCCCGCCCTGACGGGGTAGCTCTCCTCCAGGTCCGCCGCCGTGAGGTTGCGGACGCGGACGCCCTTGTTCGGGGCGGACTCGATCAGGCGGAGGGTCTCCAGCTCGCGGAGCGCCTCGCGGACCGGGGTCTGGCTGACCTCCAGTTCCGTGGCGATACGGCGCTCCACGATGCGCTCGCCCGGTTGCCAGCGGCCGCTGACGATGCCCTCCACGATGTGCTCGCGGATCTGTTCGCGCAGCGAGTGGATTACGGGCGCGGTCATTCTGGGCTCCTTCGCGAGGCGGCTCTACGACGATAAGGGTGCGGTGCGGATGCCGTGCGGCGCATAGGGGTGCTTTTGCCCAGGTGAGACGAGGGGCACAGGGTGTTTTCGAGGCATCTCGCCGCAGGGGTGCGGGTTTGGGGCGGGTGCGGCACCGTCGTGGCTTGTCGCGCCCGCGCGGCGGAGCCGCATACCGACACAGCCCCGCGCCCCTGACGAGGTGCGGCCGGCCGGCGCCGACAAGCCCAAGCCCTCCGGGAACGGCGAAGCCCCCTGTCGTGGCCGACAGGGGGCTTCTTCACAGGCCGTGGGGTTACAGGCCGAGCTCCACCTCGAACTCGCCCGCTTCCAGGATCTGCTTGACCGTCGTCAGGTAACGGGCCGCGTCGGCGCCGTCGACCAGGCGGTGGTCGTAGGAGAGGGTCAGGTAGGTCATGTCGCGGACGGCGATGACCGTGCCCTCCTCCGTCTCCAGGACGGCCGGGCGCTTCACCGTGGCGCCGATGCCGAGGATGGCGACCTGGTTCGGCGGCACGATGATCGTGTCGAACAGGGCGCCGCGCGAACCGGTGTTGGAGATGGTGAAGGTCGCGCCGGACAGCTCGTCCGGGGTGATCTTGTTGGCGCGGACCTTGCCGGCCAGCTCGGCCGTCGCCTTGGCGATGCCCGCGATGTTGAGGTCACCGGCGTGCTTGATGACCGGGGTCATCAGGCCCTTCTCGGAGTCCACCGCGATACCGACGTTCTCGGTGTCGAAGTAGGTGATGGTGCCCTCGGCCTCGTTGATGCGGGCGTTGATGACCGGGTGGGCCTTCAGCGCCTGCGCGGCGGCCTTGACGAAGAACGGCATCGGGGAGAGCTTGACGCCCTCACGGGCGGCGAAGGAGTCCTTCGCCTTGCCGCGCAGCTTCATCAGACGGGTGACGTCGACCTCGACGACCGAGGAGAGCTGGGCCTGCTCGGTCAGCGCCTTGACCATGTTGTCGCCGATGACCTTGCGGATGCGGGTCATCTTGACGGTCTGGCCGCGCAGCGGGGAGACCTCCAGCGCCGGGGCCTTCTTCGCGGCGGCCGGAGCGGCGGCGGCCGGAGCCGGAGCCGGGACGGCGGCCTTCGCGGCCTCGGCGGCGGCGAGGACGTCCTGCTTGCGGATACGGCCGCCCACGCCGGTGCCCTTGACGCCGGCCAGGTCGACGCCGTTCTCGGCGGCGAGCTTGCGCACCAGCGGGGTCACGTAGGCGCCCTCGTCGGTCGCCTGCGTGGCGGTCGGGGAGGTGGGCGCGGTGGCCGGGGTCACCGGAGCCGGAGCCGGAGCCGGAGCGGCCGGGGCCACCGGGGCCGGAGCGGCAGCGGCGGGCGCGGCCGGAGCTGCGGGGGCAGCGGCGGCGGGCGCGGCGGGAGCCGGAGCCGGGGCGACCGGAGCCGCGGGGGCGGCCGGGGCGGGAGCCGGAGCCGGGGTGGCCGGGGCGGCCGGGGCAGCGGCGGCGGGGGCCGGGGCGGCCGCGGGGGCGGCACCGGCGGCACCGATGACGGCGAGCTTGGCGCCGACCTCGGCGGTCTCGTCCTCGCCGACCACGATCTCCAGCAGGGTGCCCGAGACGGGCGCCGGGATCTCGGTGTCGACCTTGTCGGTGGAGACCTCGAGCAGCGGCTCGTCGGCCTCGACCGAGTCGCCGACCGACTTCAGCCAGCGGGTGACGGTGCCCTCGGTGACGGACTCGCCGAGCGCGGGCAGGACCACGTCGGTGCCCTCGGCGGAGCCGCCGCCGGAGGTGGCCTCGGCGGTCGGGGCCGGGGCGGGGGCCGCCTGCTCGGTGGAGGGGGCGGACTGCGGGGCCTGCTCGGCGGCGGGGGCCGGAGCCGCGGGGGCCTCGGCGGCGGCCGGGGCCGGGGCGGCGGCCGGGGCGCCGGAGCCGTCGTCGATCAGGGCCAGCTCGGCACCGACCTCGACGGTCTCGTCCTCGGCGACCTTGATCGAGGCCAGCACGCCGGAGACGGGCGAGGGGATCTCGGTGTCGACCTTGTCGGTCGACACCTCGAGCAGCGGCTCGTCGGCCTCGACGCGCTCGCCCTCGGCCTTCAGCCAGCGGGTGACAGTGCCCTCGGTGACGCTCTCACCGAGCGCCGGAAGGGTTACGGAAACCGCCATGGTTTCGGTTGCTCCTTAAGGAATTGCGGAAGTCTGTGTCGTCGCGCCCGAGGGCCGATGGCTCAGTCGTGGGCGTGCAGCGGCTTGCCGGCCAGCGCCAGGTGCGCCTCGCCGAGCGCCTCGTTCTGCGTCGGGTGGGCGTGGATGAGCTGGGCGACCTCGGCCGGCAGCGCTTCCCAGTTGTAGATGAGCTGAGCCTCGCCGACCTGCTCGCCCATGCGGTCGCCGACCATGTGGACGCCGACCACGGCACCGTCCTTGACCTGGACGAGCTTGATCTCGCCCGCGGTCTTCAGGATCTTGCTCTTGCCGTTGCCCGCCAGGCTGTACTTCAGAGCGACGACCTTGTCCGCGCCGTAGATCTCCTTGGCCTTGGCCTCGGTGATGCCCACGGAGGCGACCTCCGGGTGGCAGTACGTCACGCGGGGGACACCGTCGTAGTCGATCGGGACGGTCTTCAGACCGGCCAGGCGCTCCGCCACCAGGATGCCCTCGGCGAAGCCGACGTGCGCGAGCTGGAGGGTCGGGACCAGGTCACCGACGGCCGAGATGGTCGGCACGTTGGTGCGCATGTACTCGTCGACCAGGACGTAGCCGCGGTCCATCGCGACGCCCTGCTCCTCGTAGCCGAGACCCTGCGACACCGGGCCGCGGCCGACGGCGACGAGCAGGACCTCCGCCTCGAACTCCTTGCCGTCGGCGAGGGTGACCTTGACGCCGTCCTGGGTGTACTCGGCCTTCTCGAAGAAGGTGCCCAGGTTGAACTTGATGCCGCGCTTGCGGAAGGCGCGCTCCAGGAGCTTGGAGGAGTTCTCGTCCTCGACCGGCACCAGGTGCTTGAGACCCTCGATGACGGTCACGTCGGCGCCGAAGGACTTCCAGGCCGAGGCGAACTCGACGCCGATGACACCGCCGCCGAGGATGATCGCGGACTTGGGCACGCGGTCCAGGACCAGGGCGTGGTCGGAGGAGATGATCCGGTCGCCGTCGATCTCCAGGCCCGGCAGCGACTTCGGCACGGAGCCGGTCGCGAGCAGGACGTGACGGCCCTGGACGCGCTGGCCGCCCACGTCCACCGAGGTGGGGGAGGACAGCCGGCCCTCGCCCTCGATGTACGTCACCTTGCGCGAGGCGATCAGACCCTGGAGGCCCTTGTAGAGGCCCGAGATCACGTCGTCCTTGTACTTGTGGACGGCCGGGACGTCGATGCCCTCGAAGGTGGCCTTCACACCGAACTGCTCGCTCTCGCGGGCCTGGTCGGCGATCTCGCCCGCGTGCAGCAGGGCCTTGGTGGGGATGCAGCCCCGGTGCAGGCAGGTGCCGCCGACCTTGTCCTTCTCGATCAGGGCGACGTCCAGGCCCAGCTGCGCTCCGCGCAGGGCCGCGGCGTAACCACCGCTGCCACCGCCGAGGATCACTAGGTCGAAAACGGTGCTGGCGTCGTTCGCCACGTCACGTCCTCCATGCATGTGCGCCGTACGCCGGTCGTCGGTGACCGGCAGGCGGCTGGTGTCCGGCCGCTTGATGCTTCGGCCCTCGGGTGGGGCCCTGTCCTGCCGGGCTCCATCTTTGCACTTGTCCGGGGTGGTCCATACGCCGGGCCGGGGTGTGAGACGTCCCACGTCCGCTCCGGCGGCACCGCAGGCAAAAGGGGCGCGCGGCCGCGGAGTTCCGGGCTGCGCGCGTGGTGCAGGGCGCGGTGGCCGAGGAGGACGTCGTACGCCTGGTTCAGCGCGCGGGTGACGTCG